>CALRVC020000013.1:0-84628 GCA_943371515.1 Synechococcus sp. UW140
GGCAGCTTCTCCAGCGTCAAAGAGCTGATTGCCAAGATCAAGCAGTTTGTGGCGACCTACAACAAGACCAAGGCCCCGTTCAACTGGACAGCCACGGCGGACTCAATCCTTGAAAAACTCCAGCGACTTTGCTCGCAAATCTCCGGGACAGCACACTAGGACCCGAAACCTCGGGATCAGCATCAGAAATCGCTATGAGGTCGCCATGTCGCTTAGCTGCCGCTGCGCGGGCTCCGTTATCGACAAACCGAAGTTTCTGCCAACTCCAACGTCGCTCTTGAGTCGCTCCAGCTGTGCCGTAGAAATCAAGATGACAGTCGCCGCATTCGCATCCATAGATGCAAGCTCGAAAAAGAATGGAAATCCATATCAACCTATCCATCACCCCCAATCCTCACAGCAATAATCCAAACTTTCGTATCCCCGCTCTTTGAGCCTATCGGCTAAGGATCCCGCAAGTGCCTTGCCGTACACGCGTACATGCCTTCACAGACGAACTCGTCGGCCTCACCTGGAAGCATCAGGAACTTGGCGGGTCTGGCATCCACATCTTTGCAGGCCATCGGGCGGCAGAAGAACTCACTACGTTAATGGACTCATCGGAGCAACGGGACATCGATTCAGATTTTGACGGTTCGACTGAAACCAGGCTCCAGTTGACCTCATGATGCAATCCCAGACCTGATGATGCAATTCCCACACCTGGTGGGATCACAGGACGATGAACTGCGCAGATTGGCCCTCCCGCCGAAACTTCTCCATGCGGAAGTAACAGCTAAACACCGCTCATACCCGAGCGAGAAGACACTCCAAATCCTGATTCACCGAGCAGGTAATCAGCACCCTCATCATCTCGCGGGGAAAAGTCCTGGATGGCTGAGCCCACGGCAAGGTGCAAGCCCTAAGGGATATGACGCAGTGGTTCCGCAGGGCGGTCGTCTGTCTAGGTTCCGAACAGGTGAAGTCCTTCCAGTACCAAGAGAAGACGGACGATGACGGCCATCAGCCAGTGCCCTTTCGCAGGCCGATCCGGCGCCCCCACCACCGCCGGGGACCAATCCAACCGGCACTGGTGGCCCCACCAGCTCAACCTGGCCATCCTTCACCAGCACGCGCCGGCCTCCAATCCGCTCGGGGCGGAGTTCAACTACGCCGAGGCCTTCAACGAACTGGATTTCGCCGCCTTGAAGCGGGATCTGTACGCGCTGATGACCGACTCCCAGGACTGGTGGCCGGCCGACTGGGGCCACTACGGCGGTCTGTTCATCCGCATGGCATGGCACAGCGCCGGCACCTACCGCACCGCCGACGGCCGCGGCGGTGGCGGCACCGGCAACCAGCGCTTCGCGCCGATCAACAGCTGGCCCGACAACGGCAACCTCGACAAGGCCCGCCGCCTGCTCTGGCCGATCAAGCAGAAGTATGGCAACCGCATCTCCTGGGCCGATCTGATCATCCTCACGGGCAACTGTGCGCTCGAGTCGATGGGCTTCCCCACCTTCGGCTTCGGGGGCGGCCGCGAGGACATCTGGCAGCCGGAGGAGGACATCTACTGGGGCAAGGAAACCACCTGGCTCGGCGATGAGCGCTACAGCGGCGATCGGGAGCTGGAGCTGCCCCTGGGGGCCGTGCAGATGGGCCTGATCTACGTGAATCCCGAAGGCCCCAACGGCGAACCAGACCCTGTGGCCTCCGGGCGGGACGTACGCGAAACCTTCGCCCGCATGGCCATGAACGACGAGGAGACCGTCGCCTTGGTGGCCGGTGGTCACACCTTCGGCAAGGCCCACGGCGCTGGATCGCCGGATCTGATGGGACCGGAACCGGAAGGGGCCCCGATCGAGGAGCAGGGGCTGGGCTGGCACAACCATTTCGGCAGCGGCAAGGGGGCCGACGCCACCACCAGCGGCATCGAAGGGGCCTGGAAGCCCAACCCCACCACCTGGGACAGGGGCTATTTCGAGATGCTGTTCGGCTACGAGTGGGAACTGGAGAAAAGCCCCTACGGCGCCTGGCAGTGGCGGGCGAAGGATGTGCGCGAGGAGCACCTGATCCCCGACGCCCACGACCCCAGCAAGCGGCACCGGCCGATGATGACCACGGCCGATCTGTCGCTGCGCTTCGATCCGATCTACGAACCGATCGCCCGCCGCTTCCACCAGGACCAGCAAGCCTTCGCCGATACCTTCGCCCGCGCCTGGTTCAAGCTCACCCATCGCGACATGGGCCCGAAGGCGCTCTACCTCGGCCCTGAAGTGCCCGCCGAGGATCTGATCTGGCAGGACCCGGTCCCCGCCGTCGACCATCCCCTGATCGGACCCGCCGCCATCGCCGAGCTCAAGGCCCGGGTACTGGCCTCCGGGCTGACCACGCCGGAGCTGGTGGCCACGGCCTGGGCCTCGGCCTCCACCTTCCGCGGCTCCGACAAGCGGGGAGGGGCCAACGGTGCCCGCCTGCGCCTGGCCCCCCAGAAGGACTGGGAGGTCAACCAGCCCGAGCAGCTGGCCCGGGTGCTGGGCGTGCTCGGAGGGATCCAGCAGAACTTCAACACCGCCCAGGCTGATGGCACCCGGGTGTCCCTGGCGGATCTGATCGTGCTGGCGGGATGCGCCGCCGTGGAGGCGGCGGCGCGAGCCGCAGGCCACGCGGTGGAGGTGCCCTTCAGCCCGGGCCGCACCGATGCCACCCAGGGACAGACCGATGCCGCCTCCTTCGCGGTGCTGGAGCCCCAGGCCGACGGCTTCCGCAACTACCAGAAGCGGGCCTTCAAGGTGCGGGCGGAGGAGCTGCTGATCGACCGGGCCCAGCTGCTGGGCCTGAGCGCACCGGAGCTGACGGTGCTGGTGGGCGGCCTGAGGGTGCTGGGGGCCAACACGGACGGCTCACCCCATGGCGTGTTCACCCACCGCGTCGGCACCCTCAGCACCGACTTCTTCGTGAACCTGCTCGACATGGACACGGTGTGGGCGCCCAGCTCAGAAGCCGGCGACAGCTTCGAAGGACGCGACCGCCGCACGGGCGAGCTGCGCTGGAGCGGCACCCGGGTGGATCTGGTGTTCGGCTCCAACTCCCAGCTGCGGGCCCTGGCGGAGGTCTATGCGCAGAACGACGCACCCGCCAAGTTCGTGGCCGATTTCGTTTCGGCCTGGAACAAGGTGATGACGCTCGATCGCTTCTCCTGAAGCTCCTGCGGACAGGAGCTCCCGCCGCAGGACAATCGCCGCGGCCTTGATTCAAACCGACACCGGCGGCGAGGATCGAACGATCGCATCCACCATCCGGGCGGTCTGCACAATCGGCGCCACATCGTGCACCCGCAACACATCGGCACCCTGCGTGATCGCCTGGGCGCAGACAGCCGTCGTGCCCCACAGCCGCGCGCGTGGTCTGGGTTCATTGAGCACCTCGCCGATGAAGCGTTTGCGCGAAGGCCCCACCAGCAGGGGGAAACCTTCGCGGCGCAGGTCCGCCAGCCCCCGCAGCAGCGCCAGGTTGTGCTCGGTGGTTTTGGCGAAGCCCAGGCCCGGGTCCCAGATCAGCTGATCAGGCCGGACCCCCCTCGACAGCGCCGCCTCGCTGGCGCGCAGCAACTCCTCACGCACCTCGGCCACCACATCGGCGTAGGTGGCCAGCCCATCCATGCTGCGGCTGTCGCCGCGGCTGTGCATCAGTACATAGGGACAGCCGAACTCCGCCACCACCGAAAGGATCTCGGGGTCGCGGCGACCGCCGCTCACGTCGTTGATCCAGTGGGCGCCGGCCGCCAGAGCAGCCGCGGCCACCGGGGCCCGGAAGGTGTCGATCGAGAGCCGGGGACCTCCTGCCTCGACGCAGGCCGAGCGGATCAGCTCCAGGGCCGGCAACACCCGCTCAAGTTCCTGCTCGGCGCTGATCTCCCCGGCCCCCGGCCGGGTGCTCTGCCCCCCCAGATCGAGCAGATTCGCCCCCTGGCGCACCATCACCCGGGCCTGACGCAGGGCGGCAGCGGGCCGATCGAAGCGGCCACCATCACTGAAGGAATCGGGGGTGAGATTGATCACACCCATCACGTAGGTGCGCAAACCCCAGGGGAGAGGCCCCCCCCGATGACCTGGATCAGACCCCGCCGGGTCAGCCGCTGGATCCGACGATGCTCTGCTGGAGGCCATGGTCGGCACTGCCGTTGGCGCGACTCATCCTCAGCCCCCGCCGCCTCGTTCCGGGTTCCATGGGAAACTGACCAGGTCACTGGTCTCCTTGGCCAATGGCAGGCCCCTGGAGGGGTGGTCGAGTGGTTGATGGCTCCGGTCTTGAAAACCGGCGAAGGGAAACCTTCCGCGGGTTCGAATCCCGCCCCCTCCGTTGCCTGCACGCTCGCCTGCCGCGATCACTGGAGAGCTTCGGAAACTGCCGCTAAGGTCGGCCGGCTTCTGATCCGAACGGCGCCATGAGACGAACACGTTGGCTGCTGCCGGTGTTGATGCTCTGCGGACTGCTGCTGGCGATGGTGCCGGTCCTGCCCGCCCCCAGTGCCGCCCAGGCCACCCGCAGCGAGATCCGCGGCGTATGGATGACCACCAACGACATGAGCACCATGCGCGATCGCACCAAGTTGCGGGCCGCGATGGACCAGTTGAAGGAGATGCATTTCAACACCGTCTACCCGGTGGTCTGGAATTCCGGCTACGCGATTCACACCAGTGAGGTGACCCGGGCGCGAAAGATTCAGTCGTTTTCTTACAAGGGCCTTGAAGGCCAGGACATTGTCGCGGATGTGATCAGCGAGGGACATGCCAAGGGCATGCTCGTGATCCCCTGGTTCGAATTCGGCTTCATGGCTCCACCGTTTTCGGAGCTGGCTCTGCAACACCCCAGCTGGCTCACCCAGCGGCAGGACGGCAGCCGCACATCGATCAGCGCTGCCGGAGAAGTGGTGTGGCTCAATCCCTTCAGGCCGGAGGTGCAGCAACTGATCACCGACCTGGTGCTGGAGGTGGTGGGCAACTACGACGGTGATGGCATCCAGTTCGATGACCACATGAGCCTGCCCAATGAGTTCGGCTACGACAGTTACACCAAAGCGCTTTATGCCAGGGAAACCAGCCGTGCGGTGCCGAGCAATCCGATGGATCAGGCCTGGATCAAGTGGCGAGCCGACAAGATCACGGCCTTCATGGTGCAGCTGAACAAGGCCGTGAACGCCAAGAAGCCCAGGTCGATCGTTTCCGTCTCCCCCAACTACTACGACTTCGCCTACAAGCTGCAACTGCAGGACTGGCTGGGCTGGGTGCGACGCGGCATCGTTGATGAACTGATCGTGCAGCTCTACCGACCGGATGTGGCCAGCTTCGCGGCCGAGGTGGCGCGCCCCGAGCTCGCGGAAACGCGCAAGAAGATCCCCACCGCCATCGGCGTGATGACAGGGCTGCGCACCAAGCCCGCGCCGATGCAGCTGATTCAGGCTCAGGTGCAGACCGCCCAGCAGAAAGGGATGGGGGTGGCGTTCTTCTATTTCGAATCGCTCTGGAATGCCACCGCCGAGGCGGAAGATCTGCGCCGCAAGGGCTTCCTCTCCCTGTTCCCCAGCCCCGCGCCCCGCACGCCGCTCTGAGGCCCCAGGTGAAGCAACGTCTCAGCAGATGACGAGCGGTTGCGGGCCATGACAAGCGATTGCAAGCAGCGGCAGCCCCCTTGTCGCCACCGCTGGCCAGACCCAAGCTGATTGCATCGGGATTCGGAGGCTCCACAAATGGACGACACCCCCCCACAGCAGCCACCAGGAGTGCGCTGACGATCCGGACCCTGCTCCAACACTCTCATCGGATCACTGGTTTCCCTGGCGTGTGACGCCGTCGCCGTCCATTGCATCGTTCACGAGCTGGTTGCAACCCAACCCGCCCCAGGTGCCCCGGACCAAACGGGAAACCCCACTGGACCCATGGCCCCAGGTGCCAACGTCAGCAGCTCCGCCCCCACATCGATTCCCAGCCAGAGCCCGGTGCCCTCGTCGCCGGGCTTTTTGCTGCAAAGGCATCCGGGGAGCAACGAACCATGCACCACCTCCGTGGGCCCGGGGGCTGGCCCGAAAGCGCGCTGCTGCGGATCACGCTCCAGCGAAAGGCCGCCACCGAACCTGGCCGGTGCAGGTGCTGACGCGGATGGGGGTGGCGCCGATCAGCTCAGCTGGCTGCGGAACCGCGAGACACTGATGGCCATCAACAGCGGCGCCATCACCAGCAGGGCCAGGGCATGGGGCCAGAGTGCCTCAAGACCGACACCCTTCAGCAGCAGCCCCCGCAGGATGGCGATGTAGTGGCGCAGGGGATTGAGCAGGGAGAGGGCCTGAAAGACGGCCGGCATGCTCTCGATCGGCGCGATCGCGCCGGAGGTCTGCACCATCGGCAAGGTGATGAAGAAAGCCGTGAGCATCACCTGCTGCTGGGAGCGGCAGACCGTGGCCAGCATGATTCCCACGCCGATCCCCACGAACAGATACAGCCCCGAGAGGGCCAGCAGCAACAACGGATCGCCCCGTATCGGCACGCCGAACACCAGCCGGCCGAGGCCCAGGGCCAGCAGCACATCCCCCATCAGCAGCACGACCAGGGGCAGGATCTTGGCCAGCAGGATCTCCCAGGCGGCTGCCGGGGTCATCAGCAGCTGCTCGAGCGTGCCACTGTCCTTCTCGCGCACCAGCGTCACCGCCGACACCAGGGTGGCGATCAGGGTGAGCACCAGACCGATCACCCCGGGCACGAAGAACCAGCTGCTGGTGAGACCGGGGTTGTAGAGAAAGCGCACCTGGGTGCGCACCGGCGGTATGGGCGGCAAAACCCCCGCCTCCGGCCGGAACCGGCGCAGGATCTGCTGGATGTAACCGCTGGCGATGCCGGCGCTGTTGGCGTCGACCCCATCAATGAACACCTGCACCCGGGCGGTGTCACCGGTGGCCAGCCGCTTGCTGAAGTTCGGTGGGATCACCAGACCGGCCGTCAGCTCTCCGCGCTCCACCTGCCGGGCCAGCTCCTGTTCACTGCGGGGATAGGAGGAGACCAGGAAGATCCGGTTGGCGGTGAGGGCCGACACGAGCTCCCGACTGGCCGCAACCTGGGCGTAATCGACCACCCCCAGCTTGAGGTTGTGCACCTCTGGGTTGAGGGCGAAGCCGTAGATCAGCAGCTGCAGGGTGGGGGGAATGATCAGCAACTTGATCAGCTGCCGGTCGCGCAGGATCTGCTGGACCTCCTTGCGCAGCAGGGCCCAGAGGCGACTGGCCATCAGCACTCGCCAGCCGTTCCACACGATCCTCACGGCCCGCCCCCGTCGCCATCGGCCAGCTGCAGGGAGCCCAGGGAGCGCAGCGTGACCACATAGAGCAGCGCCGCCAGGGCCAGGGTCATCAGCACATCCAGCCAGACACCGGCCCAGCCCGTTCCTCTCACGAAGGCATCACGGCTGATCACGATGAAGTAGCGCGCCGGGATCAGGGCCGACACCAGCGAGAGCGGCGGGGGGATGTTGCTGAGCGGATAGATGAAGCCCGAGAGCAGCAGGGCGGAAAGGAACCCCACCAGCGACACGCCCTGCACAGCCGCATTCTGGTTGGCGCTGCGCACCCCCAGCAGCAGCCCGAAGAGCACGGCGGCGGCCAGATAGAGCGTGGTGCCCACCAGCAGGGGCGACGGGTCGCCGGCGAAGCCGAGCTGGAAGATCAGGCCCCCCAGCCCCATCACCACAACGGCCATGCTCTCCCCCACCAGCAGGTAGGCCAGGGCCTTGCCCAGCAGCAGCTCCGGCGCACGGATCCCCGAGGCATAGACCTGCAGGATCGTGCCCTTGTCCTTCTCCTTCACCATCGCGATCGCGGCCAGCAGAGAGGGAAAGATCCAGAGCACCACGGCATAGACCCCGGGCACGATGTACAGCGATTCCCTGCGGCCGGGGTTAAACCACAACCGCGTCAGCGCCTGCACCGGCGGCGGGTCGGTGAGCAGCTCCTTCTCGGAGAGAAAGAACGCCGTGGTGCCCTGGATGCCGTTGCGGATCACCCGGGCATTGTTGGTGTCGGTGCCATCCACCAGCACCTGCACCTCCACCGGCTGACCGGCCTTGAGGCGGCGGCTGAACTCCGGAGGAATGATCACCGCCGCCTTGGCCAGGCCCCGATCGATCGCGTCGGCCACCGGGTCGCCGCCCCGCCAGGGGGCGGGGCGGAACTGGTCGGTGGCGAAGAGACGGTCGGTGTAAGCGGCGCTGAGGGGACTGCGGTCGAAGTCCTGCACCACGATCGGGATCACCTTGGTTTCGAGGCGAATGGCGAAACCGAAGATGAGCAGGGTCAGCAGCGGCAGGAGAAAGGCCAGGCCAAGCGTGAGTCGGTCGCGACGGAACTGCAGCAGCTCCTTGCGGCACTGGGCCAGGATTCGCCTCATCCGGGCCCCCCTTCTCTCGCCTGGGCCCGCTGCACGGTGCCGATGAAGGCATCCTCGAGGGAATGGGGCGCCCGGCGCAGCCGCTCCAGGCTGAGCTGGGCCTGGGTCAGCAGCAGCAGCAGGCCCTCGACCTCCCGCTCGGGATCATCCAGCACCAGATGGAGGCGGTCGCCGAAGCGACTCACCCGCCAGGGCTGCCAGTGCCGGCGCAGCAGAAGGGTGGCGCTCTGGAGCTGATCCTGCGGCAGCACCAGTTCAAGCACCTGGCCCGGCTGGGCAGCCTTGATCGCTCCTGGGCTGCCCTCGATCACGTTTTCGCCGGCCACCATGAAGCAGAGCCGGTTGCACTGCTCCGCTTCTTCCAGGTAGTGGGTTGTCACGAGGACGGCGGTGCCCCGGCGGGCGAAGTCGTTGATCAGGCTCCAGAACTGCCGCCGCGCCAGGGGATCCACCCCGGACGTGGGCTCATCCAGGAAGAGGACCTCGGGATCGTGCAGTACGGCGGCTCCGAAGGCCACCCGCTGCTTCCAGCCCCCGGGCAGCCGTGCGGTCAGAAGCTGCTCCTGCCCCTGCAGCCCACAGCTGGCGATCACCCAGTCGATGCGGGGCTGGCGCAGGGGACCCGGGATGCCGTAGACGCCGGCGTAGAACTCCAGGTTCTCCCGGATCGAGAGGTCGTCGTAGAGGGTGAATTTCTGGCTCATATAGCCAATCCGGCGCAGCAGATCCGGGCCACGCAGCAACTTCGACTCCCCCGCCAGCACGATCTCGCCGGAGCTGGGGGCCAGCAGGCCGCAGAGCATCTTGATCGTGGTGGTCTTGCCGGCACCGTTGGCCCCCAGCAGACCGAAGATCTCGCCATAGCGGATCTCCAGCGTCAGCTTGCGCACGGCCTCGAAGGCCCCGAAGCGGCGGCAGAGGTTGCGGGCGTCAATGGCAAGTTCGGAGCGCTGGCGGCGCACGGCCCGGGCCCGGGGGAAGGGCAGCAGAGGCAGCTCCCCGGAGCGGCGGCGCTGGCGGATCACGACCACGTTCTCGAGGGTGGGGGCGGTGACCAGCAGCTCCTGCAACGGCAACCCCTGACGGCGGAACAGCTCCCGCACCTGGGCTTCTCCCGTGGCCGCATCGTTCACGAGCACATCGAGCCGGTCGCCGAAGGTCTGCACATCGACGATCGCTCCACCACTGAGCAGCGGTTCTGCCGCAGCGGACGCGGCCCCCCTCAGCTCCAGCCTGCTCAGCCCCAGCCCCTGCTTCAGGGCGGCCGGCGTGCCCAGGCTCTCGATCCTCCCCTGCTGCACCAGGGCGATGCGGTGGCAGCGCTCGGCTTCCACCAGATCGGGAGTGGCGATCACGATCGTGACCCCCTCCTCCGCCAGGGTGGCGAGCACGTCCCAGAAATCGCGGCGCGAGACCGGATCCACCCCGGTGGTGGGTTCGTCGAGCAACAGC
This sequence comes from Synechococcus sp. UW140, assembly GCA_943371515.1. Classification (GTDB taxonomy): domain Bacteria; phylum Cyanobacteriota; class Cyanobacteriia; order PCC-6307; family Cyanobiaceae; genus Regnicoccus_A. The sequence goes on from CALRVC020000013.1 coordinate 9,864, forward strand.
AGGCGTGGCCTGTCGATCAGGGCGCAGCAGAGGGCCAGCTTCTGCTTCATGCCACCGGAGAGCTGGCTGGCCAGGCGATCGGCGAAGGGCTCCAGACCCAGGCGCCTGAGCAGGGGAGTGCGCCGCTCCCGCCAGAGAGCTGGGGACACCAGCCGCAGGCCGGCCACGTAGCGCAGGTTTTCCTCGACGCTGAGGTCGGGGTACTGGGAGAACTGCTGAGTGAGGTAGCCGACCCGCTCGCGGGCCTCGCGGGGAGAGAGGCCAAGCACCCGCACCTGGCCGCCACTGGGCTCGATCACCCCGGCGAGGATGTGGAAGGTGGTGGTCTTGCCGGCGCCGTCGGGGCCGATCAGGCCGAAGATTTCCCCCGCCCGGACGCTGAACTCCAGACCGGCCACGGCCGGGCGGCTGCCGAAGCGCTTGTGCAGTCCCTGCACGCTCACGACAACACCTGCCGCGGCGTGCCCGGCGCCGGGCTCGGCGGGATCAGGGGGTGAGGATCTCGGCATCGGCGGGCATGCCCGGTTTGGCGTCACCGGCCGGATTGTCGATGGCCAGCTTGAGGCCGAACACCTGCCGGACGCGATCGCGCTGGAAATAGATGGTTTCGGGGGTGAAGGAAGCCTGGGCATCGACTTCTGCCACCCGCGCAGCCAATGGCCGGCGGGGGTCCGAATCCAGGTAGATCCGGGCCTGCTGCCCCAGGCGCACCCGGCCGATCTCCCCCTGGGGAATGAAACCACGCATGTACACCGTGGCCGGATCGAGCAGGGTGAGCAAGGTGCGGCCGCTGGCCACCACCGCGCCAGGCTCCACGCTGCGGGAGATCACCACCGCGGCCAGGGGCGAGCGGATCCTCAGGTAGGCGGCTTCCGCCTTCACCTGTTGCTCAGCAGCCTGGGCACTGCGCACATCGCTCTCGGCAGCCCGCACCCCGGCCAGGGCGCGCTGGCGCTGCTCGCCCAGAGCCTGCAGCTGGGCCGAGCGGATGGAGGGATTCAGTCCCGTTGAGGCCGCCAGCGCCACGGCGCCGCGGGCCGCCTCCACCTGGCGCTGCTGGGCGTTGACCACAGCCTCGGCGGTCTCCAGGGCCGTGCGGTCCTGATCGAGGGACTGGGGCGAGGCGGCGCCCTGCCGCACCAGCGACTCTGTGCGCCCCAGGGTGACCCTCGCCAGCCGCAGCTGGGCCTGGGCCTGGGCCAGCTGGGCTTCGGCGCTGGCCAGATTGGCTCTGGCCTGCTCCACTCGCCCCAGGTTGTCCTGCTCGGCCTGAGCCACGGTCAGACGGGATTCGCGGATCTGGCTGTCGAGCACATCGACCTGAGAGCGGGCCTGGTTCAGCTGCTGGCGGGCGGCGGCCAGCCGTGCCTGGGCGCCTCGCAGGCGGGCACGCACCTCATCGTCGTCGAGGCGAACCAGCAGCTGCCCAGCCTTCACGCGCTCCCCTTCCCGGACCGTGACCTCAGCCACACGGCCGCCGATCCGGGCGCCGAGATCGGTTTCGTAGCCCTCGATCCGCCCGCTCAGCTTCAGGGGGCCGCCGCTGGATCGTCCCAGCCACAGCCAGCCCGCCAGGCCGGCGGCCGCGAGGGCCAGGCCGGCGCCGATCAGCAGCTGCTGCCGCCTGGACCAGGCGAAGGGCTGCAACGTCAGGCGCACCCAGAGTCGCCGGCGGGCAGGCGGCTGCCCTCCAGGCAGGCGCCGCTGAGATCGCTGCCGCCCAGCTGGCAGTCGCGCAGATCACAGCCGCTGAGATCGGCACCGGCCAGATCGGCCTCGCGCAGGTTGGCGCCATAGAGACAGGCCCCGCGCAGGCTGGCGCCGCGCAGCTGGGCGCCCTGGAACTGGGCGTAGCTGAGATCGGCCCCCTCGAAGTCGGCGCCGCCCAGATCGGTGTGCTGGTCGAGCCCGGAGCGGAAATCGGCCTCCACCAGCCGAGCCTCGCGCCAGCGGCTGTTGGCGGCCACCACCCCGCGCAGACAGCAGCGGTGCAGCAGGGCACGGCTGAAATCGGCCCGTTGCAGGCGGGATCCCGAGAGGTCAGCCTCCTGCCAGCTGGAGCCCGCGGCCCGGAGACCGGAGAGATCGGCACCCCAGATCAGGGCCTGCTGCAAGCTGGCGCCTTCGACGCAGGCCTCGCGCAGAGAAGCATGGCCGAAGCGCGCCTCGCGGAAACAGCCCAGGCTCAGGTCGCAGCCGGAGAGATCGAGATGGAGGCCGTCGACATCGGGCAGGCGCAGTCCGATGAAACTGCGGCGGCCACTGGCAAGGGCCTGGCGCAGCTCCTCGATTGAAGTGGGCAGCGGCGGCGGCGGGGTGGCTGTTGTGGTCATCAGAAGATCGCCGCCAGATCATCGAGTTGCTGGCGGCGGGCGGCCATCAGTAGCTTCTCGGCCTGGGCCATCAGCCGGAACACCCCCTTGTCGATCACTTCATAGAACACGAGGCTGCCCTCGGGCCGGCGGCGCACCACACCGGCGATCATCAGCAACTTGAGGTGCTTCGAGACCAGGGCCTGGCTCAGGCCGGTCTTCTCCACCACGGCAGTGACATTGAGGGCTCCGGAGCGCAGGGCCTCCAGAACCGTGAGGCGATTGGGCTCGGAGAACACCTTGAAGTAGTCGGCAAGGGCTTCCATGGCGGCATCACGCGGGAGCACAGGCTGCAATGAAACTTTAGCGCGCTGCCGCGGCAACACTGGAATGCAAATCCAGTGTTTTGCAGTATCATGCTGTCGTTATGCATTTCGCGTCAGAGCGCACCCCCGCCGATGACCACCGCCACTGCAGCCCCGGCCACCACCCCGCACCTGCGCGAGGACCTGCTCACGCCGCGCTTCTACACCACCGAGATCGAGAAGGCGGCCCGCACCGACCTCGACGGCCAGCGGCCGGCCTTTGAGGCGATGCTCAACGAAATGGAAGCCGACTACAACCGCGACCACTTCGATCGCAAGGTGCCGCTGGACCGTCTCAAGGACCTCAGCCCCGAGGAGAAGGAGGCCTATGAGAGCTACCTGGTCCGCTCCTGCGTGTCGGAGTTCTCGGGGTTCCTGCTGTTCAAGGAACTCTCCAGGCGCCTCTTCCAGGCGGAGCGCCCCGAGCTCGGACGCCTGTTCCAGCTGATGGCGCGGGATGAGGCCCGCCATGCCGGCTTCCTCAACCGGGCGCTGGTCGCCGAGGGCATCACGCTCGATCTTCCCAAGCTCAGCACCAGGCGGCCGATCACCTGGTTCCCGCTCAGCTGGGTGCTCTACAGCGTGTTTCTTTCCGAGAAAATAGGCTACTGGCGTTACATCCTGATCGATCGCCATCTCAAGGCGAGTCCAGATAATAATTTTGCGCCGCTGTTCGATTTCTTCGAGCCCTGGTGCCAGGACGAGAACCGCCACGGCGACATCTTCAACATGCTGATCCGCTGCTGGCCCGGCCTGCGCCAGGGTCTTCGCGGACGGCTGCTCAGCCGCTTCTTTCTCTGGAGCGTGTTCCTCACCCACAGCCTGACGGTGTGTGAGCGGGGTGATTTCTACCGAATCCTGGGTATGGATCCCGCCAGCTTCGATGCCGAGGTGATGCGCCAGACCAACCGCACCGCCCGCCGTGCCTTCCCATGGGTGTTCGATCTGGAGGGCAGCCGCTACCTCGAGCTGCGCGACCGGGTGGTGGCCTGCCACCGCGAGCTGCAGGCCGGCAAGGCCGAGGGTGCAGGGCTCCTGAGGCAACTGGGGAGACGGCTACGCTTCGGCCGGTTGCTGCTCGAGCAGTTCCTGCAACCGATGGTTCCGGCCTCGGCAGGATGAGCGCCACAGCAACGGTGCAACGCATGACGTCAGGCGTTCCTTCCAGGCGTGAGGGCATCCCGGTGCAGCCGGCGTCGCTGCGCCCCCAGTGGTCGATCGTTCTGTTCATGGCGGCGATCCATGCCCTGGCGCTGGTGGCCCTGCTGCCGCGCTTCTGGAGCCCCACCGCCGTGGCCGTACTGCTGGTGCTCTACTGGCTCACCGGCTGTGTGGGGGTGACCCTCGGGTACCACCGCCTCCTGAGCCACAGGGCGTTCCGGGTGCCCGGCTGGCTGGAGGCCGTGATCACCACCTGCGGTGCCCTGAGCTGCCAGCAGGGCCCGATCGACTGGGTGGGTCTGCACCGCCATCACCACCTCCATTCCGACGATCCCGCCGATCACCACAACAGCCATCTGGGCTTCTGGTGGAGCCACATGGGCTGGATGCTGCGAGAGGTACCGGCGGCCCGCAGCGTCCCCCAGCTCACACCCGACCTGCAGGGCAACCCCTACTACCAGTGGCTGAACCGCCGCTTTCTGCTGCTGCAGCTGCCCTTGGGCCTGCTCCTGTACGGGCTGGGCGAGTGGAGCGGAGCAGGCGGCTGGGCCCTGGTGCTCTGGGGCATCCCCCTGCGGCTGGTGATCGTTTATCACGCCACCTGGCTGGTGAATTCCGCCACCCACCGCTGGGGCTACGTGAGCCACCCGAGCGACGACTGCTCGCGCAACACCTGGTGGGTGGCCCTGCTCACCTTCGGTGAGGGCTGGCACAACAACCACCACGCCCAGCCCAGCAGCGCCCGCATGGGCTGGGCGTGGTGGGAGTTCGATCTCACCTGGTGGCACATCCAGCTGCTGCGCCGGCTGGGACTGGCCGACCGGATCCGTCTGGCCCGGTTCTGAGCGCAGCGACAGCGCTCCTCCCATCGCCTTTCGACCGACCCGACGCTCCTCTCCCATGACCCCAGACCCCCACGGCTGCCAACCGGCGCGCGTGTTCATCGGCTACGACCCCCGCGAGGAGGTGGCCATCAACGTGCTTACGGCCTCCTTCCAGGCCCACGCCAGCATCCCGGTGCAGATCGGCCAGGTGCGGCTCGATCAGCTCAGGGGCGTGTACACCCGGGAGCGTGACCCGAAGCAGAGCACCGATTTCTCCTTCAGCCGCTTCCTGGTGCCCTGGCTGGCCGGCTACCAGGGCTGGGCCCTGTTCATCGACGCCGACATGCTCTGCCTGGGCGACATCGCCGAACTCTGGGCGCTGCGCGACGAGAGCATGGCGGTTCAGGTGGTGAAGCACCAGCACGAGTGTGAGGAGGGGCTGAAGTTCCAGGGCATGCCGCAGACGCCCTATGGCCGCAAGAACTGGTCGTCGGTGGTGCTGTTCAACTGCGAGCGCTGCACGGCGCTCACGCCGGAGTTCGTGAACACGGCCACGGGGCTGGAGCTGCACCAGTTCCGCTGGCTGGCGGACGGGGAGATCGGCGAACTGCCCCCGGAGTGGAACGTGCTGGTGGGGGTGCAACCGGTTCCGGCCGCACCGAAGGTGCTGCACTACACGCTGGGCGGCCCCTGGTTCGACGACTGCCTGGACATGCCCGAATCCCAACGCTGGCTTGAGGCCCGTGAGGCCATGAACAGTCCCCTGGTGGCACCCCCTTCACCATTCACGTCTCACGCTTCACCGCCTGATCCCCTTGTCAGCAGCAGCCATGACCGTTCCTGAACTGACAGCCACCTACCGCGACGCCTACAGCCGCATCAACGCCATGGTGATCGTCGGCGAAGGCCTGGCGGACCGGCACTTCCGGCTCCTGGCCGATGCCCTGCCGGACGATCGGCAAGAGCTGGAACGGCTGGCGGCGATGGAAGGCCGCCACGCACGGGACTTCGTGGGTTGCGGCCGCAACCTGGGCATCCGCCCGGATCTGCATCTGGCACGGCGGTTGTTCGCTCCCCTGCACGGGCTGTTCCGCCAGGCGATCCATCAAGGCGATCGGGTGAGCGCATTGGTGATCCAGTGCCTGATCGTGGAAAGCTTTGCTGTGGCGGCCTACCGCCGCTATCTGCCGGTCGCCGATGCCGAGGCGGTGCCGATCACCACTGCGGTGCTCGCCGACGAAGACGAACACCTTGACTTCGGCGAACGGTGGCTCGCCGCCTGGTACCCCGAGGTGGCCGCACCGATCACGGCATGTTGCGAGCAGGCGGTGCCGGTGGCCATGGCCATGCTCAGCAGCCTGCGCGACGACCTGAGCGCGATCGGGATCGATCCAACGGAGCTGATGGCTGAATTCGTGGACCGCTTTCAGGAGGCGCTGATATCGATCGGCTTCGAACCCCGCCAGGCGCGGGGTTTGATGGCCAGGCTGCTCGGACGGGTGGCGGTTGGTGAATCAGCGCGCGAAAGGACTGGCCTCAGCCCACGAGTCCCTTCACGTGGCTGATGATCCCGTCGGGATCGAGGCCCTGGTGGGGGAACTGCTCCCAGAGGCCGCCGCAGCCCTCCTTGTGGGTGCCCAGGTGGCTGTAGCGGGGCGTGAATCCCCGCTCCAGGAGCCAGGTGCCGTAGCGGCTGCCGAGGCCGGTGCGGCGGTTGAAGGATTCCACCACCAGCACGAAGGGTGAGGAGCCCGCTCTGGCGAGCATCGCTTCATCCACCACATTGAGGGTGGGCTTGTTGATCAGGCCCACGTCGAGGCCTTCCGCCCGCAGCCGCTCCACCGCATCAAGGGCGCGGTAGAGGCACTCACCGAAGCTCACCACATAGCCGGCGCTGCCCTCCCGCACCAGCTCATCTTTGCCGCTTTCAAAGCTGTAGCCCTCGCCGTGCAGTTCGTTGCCTGCGGCATCAAGAAGATTGGGCACCTTCGAGCGGGTGGAGAAGATGAAGCGCAGGCCGGGATCAGCGAACACGGCCTTGACGCAGGCCTTCATCTGGGCCGCATCAGCCGGGAAATAGAGGCGGGTGCTGTCGTTCTCCTCCAGTCCGTTGTCGGCAAAGCAGTTGTTGAGACCGAAATGGCAGGTGTTGTCGGCCATGTCGTCGATGCCGGCATGGGAGAAGTGACTCAGCACATTGGCCCCGTTCAGCCGCGCCATGGTGACCTCGGAGATGATCATCTCCAGGAAGGCGCTGAAGGTGGCAAAGATCCCCTGGCGGCCGGCCTCCATGCCGAAGCCAGCAGCCGCCGAGAAGTTGGCCCGCTCCATGATGCCGCCGCTCACGAAGATCTCCGGATGGGACTTGCGGATCTGGGCCAGGCCGCAGGAGCCCTCCAGGTCGCTGTCCACCACCAGCACGCTGTCTTTGCGGATTTCAGGCGTCATCGCGCCCAGGATCTCCACCACCGCATCGCCGAACACGTTGCGGTTGGCCTCCAGACGCTGGCCTGAACCGAGGAAGGTGGCGGGATTGGCGGGTTTGACGATGCCCTTGAGATAGGTGGCGGCCCCGTCCTGGCCGCGCTGCTCCAGATAGGCGATTGCCAGGTCCACCGGGATCACGTCGTGGCCGTGGGTGGAACCTTCCAGCCCCTCGATTCCCACCGCCATCGGCCGCTTGTTGATCACCGCCACCGGTCCGTCGCTCGCCACCGCACGGCAGAGGCGGCCATGCAGATCATCGAGATCCTCGCCGTCGCCGCTGAGGGTGGCCAGGCCATGGCCGCCGAGGGTGCGCTCCAGGTCGTAGCCGGGCTGGTACTGGGAGGGATGGCCGGCGATCGTCACATCGTTGTCATCGATCACCAGCTTCACGTTCAGCCCATGGGCCACGGCGAAGCGGGCCGCCTCGGCGTCATCGCCTTCCTGCTGGGCGCCGTCGGAGCCGAGGCAGAACACGGTCTTGCCGGGGTGGGCCAGGGCGACGCCGTTCACGAACGGCCAGAGGTGCCCGAGCCGGCCCGAGCTGAACTGCACGCCAGGGGTGAAACCCAGCTCCGGATGGCCAGGCAGCCTGGAGTGGGCGGCGCGGTACTGCAGCAGCGCCTCGGACGGCAGCTCGCCCCGCAGCACGCTGATCAGGTACTGGGTGGCCACCCGGTGGCCGGCCTCATCGAAGAACACCGGCAGGAAACGATCCGGCGCGCCGCGGAAGAAGGCATCGAGGATCATCACCTCCGGCACCGTGTCGTAGGGCCCGCCGCTGTGACCGCCCACGCCCCGGGCCGCACCGGTGGCCGTGAAGAAAATGATCGCGTCGCGACAGAGCTGGATGTTGGCGCTCAGCGCCTCCCGCTGGCTGGCACTCAGGCTGGGCTGATCCGGATCGAGGGCAAGCGGCTGGAAGGCATCCAGATCGATCGGGAATGGGTTGGTGATGGTGGCGGTCATGGCAGCGCTCAGGGAGTGGCCGCATTCCAGCACTTCCGGGCGGGCTGGTCGGTGTCATGGACGAGCCCGATCCAGGCCGATGACTGTGTTGCGAATCACCGGTTGGCTCGCCGCTGAGGTCAGAGGATGAAATCGTCACGCACCGGCCGGCGCTTCAGGGCATGGGATCGACCACCATCTGGAACGGCCGCAGTGCTCCCCTCGGCGCCACGGTCGAGGGAGGTGGAGTGAACTTCAGCCTCTATTCCAAATACGCCACCGCCGTCGAGCTGCTGCTGTTCGACCGGGAGGATGGGGCTGAACCAACCCGGGTGGTGCCTCTCGATTCCACCCGGCACCGCACCTACCACTACTGGCATTGCCGGGTCGATGGCATCGGCGCCGGCCAGCTCTATGGCTATCGGGTCTCGGGGCCCCAGCGGCCGGACCTGGGTCTTCGTTTCGATGAGCGCAACCTTCTGCTCGATCCCTATGGGCTGGCGGTCGTCACCCCCGCTGGTTACCGGCGCGCCCAGGGCCGCTCCAGCGCCGATGGTCATGCCACCGCCATGAAGAACGTGGTGGCCGACCCCGCCCTCTACGACTGGGAGGGGGACCGGCCACTGCAGCGCTCCCATGCCGAGACCGTGATCTACGAACTGCATGTGAGGGGCTTCACCCGTCACCCCAGCTCCGGTGTGGCCCCGGAGCGGGCCGGCACCTATGCCGGCCTGGTGGAGAAGATCCCCTACCTGCTGGATCTGGGCATCACGGCGGTGGAACTGCTGCCGGTGTTTCAGTTCGATCCCCTCGATGCGCCCGAAGGGCTCAGCAACTACTGGGGCTATTCACCCGTTTCACTGATGGCTCCCCACAGCGGCTACTGCTCCCGCCGGGATCCGCTGGCGCCCCTGGACGAATTCCGCGACATGGTGAAGGCCCTGCACCGCGCCGGCATCGAGGTGATTCTCGACGTGGTGTACAACCACACCGCCGAAGGGGATGAGCGCGGGCCCAGCTTCTGCTTTCGGGGCCTGGCCAACGAGGCCTAATACCACCTGGAGGCCGACCGCAGCCGCTACGCCAACTTCAGCGGCTGCGGCAACACGCTCAACGCCAATCACCCTGTGGTTCGCCGGTTGATCCGCCACAGCCTGCGCCACTGGGTGCAGTGCATGCATGTGGATGGGTTCCGCTTCGATCTGGCTTCGGTGCTCTCCCGCGATGAAACGGGACAGCCGCAGCGGCTGCCGCCGGTGCTGTTCGACATCGAGACCGATCCGGTGCTCGCCGGCACCAAGCTGATCGCCGAGGCCTGGGACGCGGCGGGCCTCTATCAGGTGGGCAGCTTCATCGGCGACAGCTGGCAGGAATGGAACGGCCAGTTCCGCGATGATCTGCGCCGCTTTCTCAAGGGGGATGCGGGCCAGGTGCCCAAGGCGGCCCTGCGGCTGCTGGGCAGCCCCGACCTCTACGGCCACGAGGAGCGGGAAGCGGAGCAGAGCGTCAACTTCATCACCTGCCACGACGGCTTCACCCTGGCCGATCTGGTGGCTTACAACGACAAGCACAACGAGGCGAATGGCGAGGGGAACCGCGACGGCGCGGCTGACAACGCCAGCTGGAACTGCGGTGCTGAGGGCCCCACCAGCGACCCCGCCGTTCAGTCGCTGCGCCAGCGCCAGATCCGCAACGTTCTGGCGATGCTGCTGCTGGCGATCGGGTCCCCGATGCTGGCGATGGGTGATGAGGTCTGTCGGAGCCAGTCGGGCAACAACAACGCCTACTGCCAGGACAACCCGCTCAGCTGGTTCGACTGGTCGCTGCTGGAGCGTCACGCTGACGTCCATCGCTTCGTGAAACTGCTGATCACCGCCAGGATGCAGCGGGAGGTGGTGATCGATCAGCGGCGGATGAGCCTCAACGACCTGCTGCGCGAGAGCCGGATCGACTGGCATGGGGTGGCGGTGGGCCAGCCCGACTGGAGTGAGTCATCCCGGTCCCTGGCCGTGACGATCCGCAGCATTGGCAACCGCTTCCTGGTTCACCTGATGGTGAATGCGTTCTGGGAGGCCCTGTGCTTCGAGCTGCCACCGGCCGCTGGCAGCACCACTCCCTGGCGGTGCTGGATCAACACCGCCCGATCCAGCCCTGACGACATTCAGGACTGGGCCTCGGCGCCTGGGCTGACGACGACCCATCAACGGGTCGAACCGCGCTCGCTGGTGGCGGTCTTCGCCCTCCTGGATCAGGCGAAACCGTGATGCGTCGTCATTCGGATCGTTCACCGAAGCAGAACCATGATGGGTTTCAGTGAAATGTTCGGGATGGCACTTTTCTTCTGATTGAAGCGCTGCATCGCCAAGGCCTGAGTGGGTGGTACGTTAAAGTGATAAACAATCACTGCTTCTTTCACGTTGCATCCAGGAGGGGCGCTTGAGTCCAGCCTTGGAGCAATGTTCTCCGTTCAAATGGAACAACTCACTGCCGAAGGGCTGAAGGTCGTCAACGACCTGGCTCAGCGTTATGGCTTCAGCCAGGATGCCGTCATCCACATGATGTACGCCATGCTCAAGGGCAGAGGTGGCATGGCCCAGTTCAGTCACCCCGAATTCGCCGGGTCCGGGCAATGGATGAAAGGCGGGATGATGATGCTTGGCGATATGTTCAACAACGCGCTCAAGGCGCGGGTGGATGGGCTTTGCCAGGCCATGTCCGATCTGCTGACGACCCAGAGTGAGCTGTTTCCGCTCGGGAGCTTTCAGTCGCAGTCCCAGAGCGGCAGCGGCCACCAGCAGCAGATCCACGGCGGCGGTCAGCAGATGAGCTTCAGTGGCCATGCGGGTGGTCCCAGTCTGTTCAGGCCAGATCCTCGCGACACCTGGTGGCCTCCCGAATTGGGCACCCCCAATGCCACCGGTGCTCAGAACAATGTCCGCTATGCCTATTTCTCCGATTCCGGTCGCGTCGCCGTCGATGTGAACGGCAAGGTCGATGTCTATGAAACGGGCGATCACCAGATCGGCGGGTTCTCCCAGCAGCAAGGGGGCGGCGGGGTGGTGTTCAGCACACCGTCGGGCAGCGTCAGCCTGACGTCCCTCTCGACGATGTCCGCTGGATCGCAGCAGGCCCAGAGTTCGGGAACGGCAAGCCAGCAGCAGAGCAGCGTGGCGGGCCAGCAGGCGTTTCAACCGATGCAACCCCTGCAGCCGATGCAGCCCCTCCAACCCATGCAGCCGATCCAGCCGACAACGACCTGGTGGCCGGCCGAACTGGGGACACCGAATGCCTCGGGATCCCAGGATGAGGTTCGCTATGCCTATTTCTCCGAGGCGGGCCGTCTCGCCGTCGATCTGAATGGCGCGATCAACCTCTATGACGTTCAGGACCAACCGATCACCGGACTGGCCCAGGGCTCATCGAAGGGGGATCCCGTGTTCGTCACTCCGGAAGGTCTGCTCAGCCTCTCGAGCCTGCGCCCCGTGGCCGCCACGCCCGACCGTCCCGGCGGAACGGCAGTGTCCGGCGAAGCCGATGTGCTGAGCGCCCTTGAGCGCCTCGGTGAACTCAAGCGGAAGGGAATCCTCACCGACGAGGAGTTCACGGCCAAGAAGACCGAACTGCTCAGCCGCTTGTAGATCCAGCGATCATCAAGGTGTTCACCGGCACGGCAGTCATGGTGCTCCGAACCGTTCTCTTCCTGATCACGAACCTGGCGGTCGTCGCCACGATCTCGTTGTTGCTCTGGCTGGGGGTGGCCACGGGCTGGCTGCCGCCTGATCTTCCTCTGGTCCCCCTGCTGATCGGCAGCTTCGGCTGGGGTGTCGTCGGCTCCTGGATCTCACTTCAGGTCTCACGGCAATCGGCCATTCAGGCGATGGGGGTGCAACTGGTCGATGGCAGAGAGGGCGCCAGCGCCCTCTGGCTGGTCGACACGGTGGCCCGCCTGGCGAACAAGGCCGAGCTGCCCGTGCCCGAGGTGGGGGTCTACGCCTCGCCGGAGTGGAATGCTTTCGCCACGGGCGCCTCGCCTGAGGGCGCCCTGGTGGCTGTCTCCAGCGGGATTCTCGAAGGGATGCCGCAGGCGGAGCTGGAAGCGGTGCTGGCCCATGAGATGAGCCACGTCGGCAACGGCGACATGGTGACCATGGCCCTGCTGCAGGGGGTGATCAATGCCTTCGTGATGTTCCTGGCCCGGGCCATCGCCCTGCTGCTGCCCCGCCGCTCCGACGACCAGGGTCGCCAGCCGCCACCGATCTCCGCGCTGATCTGGCCTCTGGAACTGCTGCTGGGGATAGCCGGTTCCCTCGTCACCGCCTGGTTCTCCCGGCACCGGGAGTTCCGCGCCGATGCCGGTGCCGCCCGCCTCACCGAGGCTGACGCCATGGTGGGAGCTCTCCAGTTGCTCGGCCAGACCCAGGGCCTGCTCGAACCCCGTGACGGGACGGCGCTGGCCCCGTTCAAGATCGCCGGGCCGCCCAGCCTGCTGGGGCTGTTCGCCTCCCATCCGCCCCTGGAGCAACGCATCGCTGCGTTGCAGGAGCTTCAATCGGCCGACCCATCGACGCCCTGAGCTGTCGAGAACCCGACGTGAATCCGCCGTCAGCCCGACGCCTCCACCGCTGTGTGCCGCGGCAGGCTATCAGCGGTGATCTGTCCATCCTGGATCCGGATGATCCGCCCGCTGTTGTGCGCCACCGAGGGGTCGTGCGTCACCAGCACGATCGTGAGGCCGCCGGCGTGGAGCTCGGAAATCAGCTCGATCACTTCTTCGCCGGTGCGTGAATCCAGGGCGCCGGTGGGTTCATCGGCAAGCAGCAGCTCTGGTTGGTTCACCAAAGCGCGGGCGATCGCGACCCGTTGCTGCTGGCCGCCGGAGAGCTGGTTGGGGCGATTGGCCATCCGATCGGCAAGCCCCACCTGCTCCAGCATCGCCATCGCCCGCTCGCGCCGCTCGGCCCGGTCGTAACCCGCATAGACCATCGGCAGCATGACGTTCTGCAGCGCCGTGAGGCGCGGCAGGAGGTTGAACTGCTGGAACACGAAGCCGATCTGAAAGTTACGGATGTCGGTGCGTTCGTTGTCGCTCAGCAGGGTGATGTCACGGGCGTCGAAGTAGTAATGGCCGCTGCTCGGCTGCTCCAGGCATCCAAGGATGTTCATCAAGGTGGACTTCCCCGATCCGGAAGTTCCCACGATCGCCGTGTACTCCCCCCGCAGGATCGTCAGGTCGATGCCGTGCAGGATCGGGACATCGACCTCGCCCATCCGGTAGGCCTTGGTGATCCGGCGCAGTTGCAGCATGGTTCAGTCGCTTCGCAGGGCTGTCATCGGATCGAGCTGGGCGGCCTTGTTGGCGGGATAGGCGCCGAAGAACACACCGATCACCAGGCAGAAGGCCAGTGACCAGCCCACCGCATCAAGAGCGATCCCGGCTCTCCAGCCGAAGGCCGCGTTGATCGCCAGCGACGCCACCACCCCGAGCAATACCCCCAGCAGTCCGCCCGCCAGGGAGAGCACCGTCGATTCGATCAGGAACTGGCGCAGGATGTCGCTGCAGCGGGCGCCGATGGCGCGGCGGATGCCGATTTCCCGCGTCCGCTCGGTGACCGACACCAGCATGATGTTCATGATCCCGATTCCTCCCACCAGCAGGGAGATGGCGGCCGATCCGCCCAGCAGCGCGGTGAACACGTTGGCGACGGCATTGGAGGCGTTGACCAGATCGGCCTGGTTGCGGATCACGAAGTCGTCCTCGCGGGGGGGCACGATGCGGTGGCGCAAGCGCAGCAGATTGGTGATCTGATAGTCAGCGGCCTCCATGCTGGCGGCCGAACGGGCCGACACCGCGATACTCTCCACCGACACGCCGGCTGTCGTGTTCACCCCCACGATCCTCGAAGCCATCGTCGTGAGTGGAATCAGCACCTGATCGTCCTGGTCGCGGAAGCCGGTGCTGCCTTTGAACTCCAGGGTGCCGATCACCGTGAACGTCTCACCGCGGATGCGGATCGTCTGGTCAAGCGCGCTGCTGGCTGTGAGCCCCAGGCTGTCGACCACTGTCTGCCCCAGCACCGCCACCCGGGCGGACTGATCGAGTTCGATCTCGTTGAAGAACCGCCCACTCAGGGGCAGAAAGTCGCGCACCGCCACATAAGCCGGCGTGCTGCCCACCACCGTGGTGTTGGTGTTGCGATCGGCCAGCACCACCTGCGTGCGCTGGCTCAGGTTCGGGGCCACATCCGCCACGGCCGGAATGGAGGCGGCGATCGCCTTGGCGTCCTCCCAGATCAAGGTGGTGGCCGAGCCTGCTCCGCGCGAGGCGGGGCCGCCACCGGCCGCCACGCCGCTCTGCACGAAGATCAGGTTCGAACCCAGCGATTTCAGCTGGTTCTCCGTCTGAAGCTGGGCACCGCGGCCGATCGTCACCATGCTGATCACGGCGCCGATGCCGATGATCACCCCCAGCATCGTCAGGGCGGAGCGCATCCGGTTGGCCAGCAGCGACGACCAGGCCAGCGAGATCGTTTCGGCGAGATCAGCGCCGCTGCGCTCGCGGCGGCGCTTCCCTGACAACGGCTCAGGCCGCTGACCCATCTCTGCTTTGGCCATCACCGCCTTAGCCATCAGCGCGGCATCCTGCCCTGGCCCCGTGGTTGCTGGAAGGGCGAGGAGCCGGTCACCGGGCGGCTGTTCGGACGGCGCCCACCGGGCGCGGACAGGTACACCCGATCGCCTGGCTTCAGACCGCTGACGACTTCCGTGCGGGTGCCGATCGTGGCGCCGACCTGCACCCGGCGGAACATGGGTTGGCCGTCGTCACCGGGCACCAGCACCCCGGTGCCGCCCCGTTCACTCACGATGGCGGGTGTGGGGATCAGCAGGGCATCGGGCCGCCGACCCACCAGCACATTCGCGGTGAGATTCATGCCGGAGCGCAGCTTGCCTGGCGCGTCGCCGACCAGGGCGATCCTCACCTGGAAGCTGGTCACGTTCTGCTCCACCACCGCTTCCGGCGCCACCAGCCGCACGGTTCCACGGAACACCTGGCGAGGGAAGGCATCCACCTGCAGGTCCACCGGCTGGCCGGGCCGGATCGCCCCCACATCAACTTCCGCCACGTTGGCCACCGCCTCCAGCGTGCTGGCCAGGGCCAGGATCGACGACGACGTGGCCGAACTGGTGGCGCTGGCCGAGGTGGTGGGTGTCACGAAGGCTCCGACGTCGGCGTATTTCTGGGTGATCACCCCATCGAAGGGAGCGCGGATCACCGTGTCCTCCAGCTGGGCCTCGATCGAGGCGAGATCACCCCGCGCCTGCTGCACCTGGCCGCGGGCAGCGGCGATGTCTTCGGCACGGCTGCCGGACTGGGCCAGATCCAGCTGGGCCCGCAAGGCACTCACCCGGGCCTCGCTGGCCAGGAACGCCGATCGGCTGGCGTCGAAGTTCACCCGGGCGATTGCGCCGGATCCATACAGTTGCTGATTGCTGAGAAAGACGGAGCGAACGGCGATCTGATCGGCCTCGGCCGCCTGCAGATTGCGCCGGGCCGCCTCGATCTCCTGGGGCCGGTTGCCGGCCTGCAGTTTGCTGAGGTTCGCTGCCGCCGCCGCCAGGGTTCCCTGGGCTTTCAGCAGGGTGCCCCGCAGGTTGCTGTCGTCCATTCGCGCCAGAACCTGGCCGGCGCTGACGCGATCCCCCTGATCGACCAGCAGGGCCGTGACGCGGCCCTGCTGCTTGGGGCTGATGTTGACCGGCGTGGTGGGGCGGATCGAACCGGCAGCCGTCACCTTGAGGATCACATTGCTGCGCTCCACGGGCGCGGTCTGGGCGGCCAGAGCGGCCTGCCGGGCACGGGTCTGGCCCTGCTGCCAGAGCAGCCAGCCGCCACCGGCCAGGCACAGGGTCAGCGCACCGGCGGCGATCAGCCACCAGGGCGGAGCAGCCAGCCGCGGGCGAGGCAGGGCCGGATCAGCATCGGGCTCAGCGGAGGAGGGCGGAACGGGGATCCGGCGCAGGACGGTCTGCAGCATTCAAGGTGGCTTCGCGGCGAGGATGGGCGGCTGTCACTTACACCATCGCTGCGGTCTGTGTCTGCGGGATGACGCGGTCTCGATCATCCGTGAACAGGTGTGACTAGGCAACCGCACCCGAGGCTGGGCGGGGTTCAACAGCCGCCTGTGGCGCCTTCGGCGGCAATCCCCCCGCCCGCTCGTGCAGCAGCGTGGGCGACAGGACGATCGCCCCGGTGCTCCCACCGAAGCGCAGCTGCAGCCAGGTGATCACCGCTGAGTCGCCGGCCACGATCGCTTCGAGCGGCTGGGCGGTCAGTTCGCCCAGTTGGCCGGTTGGGCGACCTTGCTCTGGCGGGTTGCTGAGCGCCCGCCGCAGGTTGAGGCCATCCACCAGCGCCGGCTCCAGGTACCAGAGCTCCACATCAGGCCCCTTGCGGTCGCGGCGTTCCTCGATCAGTTCGCGCAGCTGACCATCGCCGCTGAGTTGGCCCAGCGGTGCCAGCAGGAGCGGCAGGCTTCGGGCCGAGACAGGAGCGGCCGGGGTGAAGGGTGCGGCAGTCATGGCGGGGGGCGGGGGGGCGAGCACGTTGCAACGAAATCGCAACGACAGGACAGCAGAACAACAGTAACGCTATACCGTTACCACAGGGCGCCCTCCCGGGGTGCCGCTCTCATTTCGGCACCTTTTCGGCACCCTTCGTCATGACCAGCACCCTCCCTGAGGCTGTTTCCGGCGCCATTTCCGACCACGCCAGGCCCGCGGATGTCGTCGCCCGCAAGGGTTTCGGACCCCGGGTGCGGCGTCTGCACGCCCGCATCGGCGCCGCCCACCACAAGGCGGAGGGCATGGACTTCTCCCGTGCGCTCCTGGCGGGTCAGGCCAGCCCACTGCAGCTGGCGGGCCTGATCCGCGCCCTCGTCCCCGCCTACGCGCTGATCGAGCAAACCGGCCCCGAACTGGCAGCCGCCCTTGGCGCCCCCGACCTTCCCTGGAGTGCCCTCAACCGCAGCGAGGCCCTGCGCCACGACGTAGCCCTGCTGGCCGGCATCGAAGCCAGCGGGCCCTCAGCCGCGGCCCAGGCCTGGCTGGGACACCTCGGCAAACTCGCCCAGCAGGCACCGCACCGCTTCCTCGCCCATGTGTATGTGCGCTACGGCGGCGACCTCTCCGGCGGCCAGCAGCTCGCCCAGCAGGCCAACGCGATCCTGGCCGCCCATGGTCTGCCCTCCCTGCGCTTCTGGCAGTTCGAGCGGCCGATCCCGGAGCTGAAGCAGGCCCTCCACGACGCCATCGAGCAGCTCGAGCTCAGCGAAGCCGAGGAGGCGGAGCTGCTGGAGGAAGCGGTGGCCGCCTTCCTCGACACCCAGAGCCTGCTTGCCGAGCTGGGCGAACTCACCACACCCCGACTGGATCCGCTCCCCCTGCTGCTCAAGTACGACAAGCCCGTTCCCCGCTACACCAGCTATCCCACCGCCGCGGCGTTTCACGGCGGTGTGGGTCCCGCCGACCTGGTGAACCAGCTGGGGCAAGCGAGCACGGCCGATCTCTCGCTCTACGTGCACGTGCCCTTCTGCCGCCATGCCTGCTGGTACTGCGGCTGCAACCGAATCACCACCCAAGCCGGCTCGGCCGTGGTGGGGCCCTATCTCGAGGCCCTGGCCAGGGAGCTGGCGCTGGTGGCCCAGGCCTCGGGCCGGCGCAGGCGGCTGGGGCAGTTGCACTGGGGTGGCGGCACGCCCAACTACCTCAATTCCCAGGAGCAGGGCCAACTCTGGGATCTGATCGGGGAGCAGCTGGACCTGGCGCCCGACCTGGAGGCCTCGATCGAGGTGAATCCAGAGTTCCTCAGCCGTGATCAGGTGCTGGAGCTGCGCCGTCTGGGCTTCAACCGGATCAGCTTCGGCATTCAGGATGCCGACCCGCACGTGCAGGCGGCCGTGAACCGGATCGTGCCGGTGGAGCAGCTCCGGCGGGCGATGGAGTGGATGCGGGAGGCGGCCTTCGAGAGCGTGAACGTCGATCTGATCTGCGGGCTGCCTCTGCAGACCCCCGAGCGGTTCGCCAGCACCATCGCCCTGGTGCGGGAGCTGCGGCCCGACCGGGTGTCGCTGTTCAGCTTCGCCTACCTGCCCGAGCAGCTGCCCCTGCAGCGCAAGATCGCCGCCGACGACCTCCCCAGCCAGCGGGAGCGGATCCGGATGTTGCAGCACGCCTTCACCGCCTTCACCGGAGATGGCTACGACGCCATCGGCATGGACCACTTCGCCCTATCAAGCGACAGCCTGGCGGTCGCGGCGCGGCAGGAGCGGCTGCACCGCAATTTCCAGGGTTACACCACCGGCGGCGAGCGCGACCTGCTCGGCATCGGCGTGACGGCGATCAGCCAGTTCCAGAATCTGTTCAGCCAGAACCAACGCTCACTCAAGGCCTATGTCCAGGCCCTCGACGAGGGCCATCTGCCCGTGGAGCGGGGCCTGGTGGTGCGGGATCCCGAGGTGCTGCTGCGGCGCTCGATCATTCAGAGCCTGATGTGCCACTTCGCGGTGGATTTCGACACCATCGCCCTGGGGCAACCCCTTGAGGCGAAGCGCCAGTTCGCCAGCGAGTGGGCCGATCTGCAGACCCTCGAAGCCGACGGACTGGTGCGCCTGGGGGCCAACAGCCTGGAGGTGACGGACGTGGGTCGCTGGTTGATCCGCACGATCGCGGCGGTGTTCGACCCCAGCCAGCGCCGTCAGGCCAGCGGGTCGCGACTGATCTGAGTCGTGATCGAGGCGCTGTGCTGGGAGCTGTGCTGGGAGCTGTTCTGGGCGCCACTCAGAGGTAGAAGCCCACGGTGGTCACCACCCTCGTGCCCTCCCGGCGCAGGGCCTGGCGCAGGAAGTAGGTGGACTGGTTGTGCAGCAGGTTCTGCCATCGCTGCCGGGTCACGAACACCGGCAGCACCACGGTGCAGAAGTGCTCGCCATCCTTGCGGTGATCAATCTCGAACTGCTGGATGAAATCCTTGACCGGCTCGATGAGGGAGCGGTAGGGGGAGGGCAGGATCACCAGCTCCACCTCCGGCAGTTGGCGCTGCCATTGCTCCTGAAAGGCGGCGGCCCGGCCGTCGCCGAGATCCACGTGCACCGCCACCAGCGTGTCGGCGATGGTTCGGGCGTATCGCAGGGCCTCGAAGCTGCCCCGATGCAGCTGTCCCACCAGAACCACCACGGGCGAGCCGCCTTCATGCAGGGGTTCCGGCAGGTGAAGGCGCACCTCCGACGACAACCGCAGCCGGCGTGCCACATGGCGGTAATGGCTCTTGATAGTGAGCAGGAAGGCCACCAACAGCGGCACTGCCACCACAATCACCCAGGCACCGTGGCTGAACTTGCTGAAGAGCAGCACCGCGCAAACCACCGCCGTGACCAGACAACCCAGAGCATTGATCAGGGCCTTGCCCAACCAACCCTCTCGCTGCTCCTTCCACCAGTGCATCACCATGCCCGCCTGGGAGAGGGTGAAGCTGGTGAACACCCCCACGGCATAAAGGGGAATCAAGCGGGTCACGCTGCCCTCAAACACCACCAGCAACACCGCAGCAAATCCGCTCAGGAGAGCGATGCCGTTGCTGAAGACCAGGCGGTCGCCGAGGGAGGCCAACTGCCGAGGCATGTAGCCGTCCTGGGCCAGAAACGCCGCCAGGCGGGGGAAATCCGCGTAGGCGGTGTTGGCCGCCAGCAGCAGGATCAACAGGGTGCTGAGCTGCAGCACCGAGAGCAGCAGGCCGTTGTCGAAAACGCTGACTCCAAGCTGATACAGCAGCGTGGGTCCGTTCTCCACGTACACCAAGCCCAACTGGCTGGCCAGCACGCTGATGCCGCTGAACATCACCGCCAGCACGATCACCATCCCGGTGAGCACCCGGCGCGCGTTGCGCCATTCCACGGGCCGGAACACCATCACGCTGTCGCTGATCGCTTCGATACCCGTGAGGGCCGCGCAACCGGAGCTGAAGGCACGCATCAGCAGCACCGGCCCCAGGGCCGCCAGCTCCCCGCCATGAACTTCCGCCAGCTGGCGAGCCTGCGCCGTGGCTTCAAGGGGTGGCAGCAGCCCGAGCCTGAGTTTCACCAGCCCCATCACAACCAGGGTGATCACCGCGCCCATGAACAAAAAAGTGGGCAGGCTGAGCAGGCGGGCACTGGAGCGCACCCCGCGCAGGTTCACCAGCATCAGCAGCCCCACCGCCAGCAGGCTGAGCGGAATCCGCTCCGTGGCCAGGGCCGGCAGGTAGGAGGTGATGGCAGCGATGCCAGCGGCCACACTCACCGACACGGTGAGCACGTAGTCGATCGCCAGTGAAGCCCCGGCGACAAGGCCCGGTACCACCCCCAGGTTGTCGTGGGATACCCGGTAGGAGCCACCCCCATGGGGATAGGCCTTGATCGTCTGGCGGTAGCTGATCGCCACCACCAGCATCAGTGCCACGATCAGGCCGGTGATCGGCACGGTGGCGCCGAGGGCGGCAGCACCGGCCAGGCTGAGCACCAGTACGATCTCCTGGGTGGCGTAGGCCACCGAGGAGAGGGCATCGGAGCTGAGGATCGCCAGGGCTTCACCGTTGCTCAGCCGCTCCTCGGCGTGGGCGCTGGTGGGCAGGGGCTCGCCAATCAGCAGCCGACGAAGACCTGGACGTGTTGTTGCCCACGCAGAGCGGTTGGTCAAGGCTGAAGCCGAAGCACCGGAAGAATCAACATAGACAAGGCCTTCGCCAGGCTTGATCAGTTGTTCATCATCGGGTCGTAAGCCTCCTCACCATGAGCGATGAAATCCAGACCCCGATCTTCATCAGCCGGAGAGACCCGCAGACTTATGAATCGGCCGAGGATCACCAAGATCGACGCCGTGCCCAGCCCCACGAAGCCGTAGGTGATGATCACCGCCTTGAACTGAGCCACGAACAGACCCCAGTTTCCCCCGGTTGTGAGAATCTCGGCCGAGAGCGGAAAGTTATCGGCCGGCACCAAGGCCGGCGCCGCCAGCAGGCCGGTGAGCACAGCCCCAACCGTGCCACCGACCCCGTGAACCATGAAGGTGTCGAGGGCATCATCGAACACGATCGCCACCTTCACGTGGATGGCGATGAAGCAAGCAATGGAGGTGAGCGCCCCGATCAACAAGGCTTGTCCCATGTACACAAAGCCAGCAGCGGGCGTGATGCCCACCAGGCCTGCCACGGCGCCGGTGGCGGCACCCACCGCGGTGGGTTTCCCGTCTTTGAACCATTCGATCAGGCAGAAGGTGAGCAGGGCCGCCGAGGCTGATGTGGTGGTGGTGGTGAGGAACGAAAGACCGGCAGCAGAGGCGGCGAAATAGCTGGCGCCGTTGAAGCCGAACCAGCCGAACCAGCCGAACCAGAGCAGACCCGAGCCCAGCAGGATGTAGGGAACGTTGTGGGGCGGGCGCTTGTTTACAGGCCAGTCGGCACGGGATCCAATGATGGCCGCCGACACCAGGGCAGCAACCCCGGAGGCGATGTGAACCACCGTACCGCCGGCAAAATCAATCGCCCCAATAGCACCTAGTGTGCCGTCCCGGAAATAACAGTTAGAATCAGGAGTGTTATCCGAGGTGCTCCGTGGCGCTTGGTCGTCCGATGCCACCGCTGGTCCTCAGTGAGGACGAGGTTCAGCAACTGCAGGGCATCGCCAGTTCTCGCTCGCTACCTCATTCGATCGTGCGGCGCGCCCAGATCGTGCTGGCCTGCGGTGCTGGCGAAACCAACACGGCCATCGCCAAGCGAATGGGGCTGACCGGGATGACCGTCGGCAAGTGGCGCAAGCGGTATCGGGAGCTGGGCCTGGAAGGGCTGCACGACGAGCTCCGCCCTGGACGGCCTCGCACCTATGAGGACGACACGGTGGCGGAGGTGATCAACCGGGCGCTGCAGACCAAGCCCACCGATGGCAGCACCCAGTGGAGTGCCCGCTCTTTGGCTGCGGCGACTGGGATCTCCAAAACCACCGTTCACCGCTGGCTGCAGACCTTCTCAGTGCAGCCCCACAGGCAGAAGCATTTCAAGCTCTCCACCGACCCGTTCTTTGTGGAGAAGGTCCGTGACATCGTCGGTCTCTACCTGAACCCACCGGACAAGGCGATGGTGCTCTGCGTCGACGAGAAGACGCAGATCCAGGCGCTGGACCGGACCCAACCGCTGCTGCCCATGGGCCTGGGCTACGTGGAGGGCGTCACCCACGATTACATCCGCCACGGCACCACCACCCTGTTCGCCGCCTTGGACGTGGCGACGGGGGAGGTGATCACCCAGTGCAAGCCGCACCACCGGCATCAGGAGTTCCTGGGCTTCCTGAGGCAGATCGAGAAGTCCGTTCCGGCGGACCTTGATGTCCACCTGATCGTGGACAACTACTGCACGCATAAGCACGCCAAGGTCCGTGCCTGGCTGGCACAACGGCCCCGCTTCCACGTCCACTACACACCCACCTACGCCTCCTGGCTGAACCAGGTCGAGCGCTGGTTCGGGATCATCACCCAACGCGCCATCCGACGCGGCAGCTTCTCCAGCGTCAAAGAGCTGATCGCCAAGATCGAGCAGTTCGTGGCGGCCTACAACAAGACCAAAACCCCGTTCAACTGGACCGCGACGGCGGATTCAATCCTGGAGAAACTCCAGCGACTTTGCTCGCAAATCTCCGGGACGGGACACTAGGAGGCTGTTGCGCATAGATCAGCGCGACGCAGCGCCCAGTGACCCTCGCAGGCGGTTGCAGATCGGCACCGCCCACCAGGTCGTCAACGGCCAGGCGCGGCGGGCTGCTTTTGGCCCCTGGGGAGGTTCTGCCGGTTGCCCGCGTGTGCGCAGGGGGGCTCCAGGATCACCGGCAAGAACGGCAGGAACGGCAGAAACCCCTACAGAACAAGGATCTGATCCCATCGGGTCCTCAGGCGTGAGGGAGGTTTCTGCCTTTTCTGCAGTTTCTACCGCTGGTTCGTCGGGCTCCGGGCGGGTGGGCGTGCGAGAGGCGTCGGAAACCGGCCAGTACTCGTAGGGTGGGCGGCCCCTGGTCTGCTCGCCTCGCTTGGTCTGGATGCTTTCCAGGAGGTCCTTCTGCTCCAGTTGCTTGAGGGTCTTGAGCGCCGTGATGGCAGCGTCCTTCCCGGTCAACGCGAGGCCCTCAGCCACGTCGGCAGCCGTGGAGCGTTGCATCCCGTCTTCCCACCACTCGCGCACCAGCTCCAGAACAGCGGCCTGGCGATCGTTCAGACCCTTGCGTCCATCCGCTTCGGCCTTCTCTCGCTCCAGCAGCTCAGAGGACCCGAGGTAGTCCCATGTACCGTCCCTGCGCTGGATCACCAGAGCCTGAGGCGAGAGCCGCCTCTCCCCTCGGTGGTAAGCAGCTTGCGGGGGTCGCTGGGGTTGGCGGAAGCGGGCCCCAGCTTGATGGTCTGGGATGCCACGGCAGGCAGAGCCGTGGAGCCCCTGGAGGCCAGGGAGGCGCCTTCCCCTGCTCTGCCCTTGCCGGCGTGGTGGATCAACACCACGGTGGCGCCGTGGGGCTCCAGCTGCTCCATGAGGTCATGGATCGGTTCAGCGATCTGCGGGCTCTCTTCCTTCAGCCCCAGGGGCGCAACGCAGGCGGAGAAGGAGTCAATAATGATCAGCAGTCCCGGGTGCTCCTGCGCGTAGGCGGCGATGCGATCGATCCCTTCGTGGTCCAGATGGAGCGGTGCGCCTGCATGGTGGAGCGCCACGAGGGGGGCGACGATACGGACCTTGCTCCCCTGCTGCTCCGCCAGGCTGGCTTGCACGAGCATCTGGCCCCAGTCCTTGCTCCCTTGATCGGTGCCAACGAGCAGCACCGGAGGGCAGGGGCCGTGAAGGGTTCGATCCAGGAAGGCCGGTTCGTTGCGATGGTGCGCAGCGATCCAGGCCAGTACTAAGGAGGTCTTCCCTTGCTTCGGGAGGGCAATCAGAAGGTTCAGGCGGCCAGGCATTACGACGCCATCCCAGAGCCACTGGGTCGGCGTCACGTCCAGCCATTGGCTAGGTGTGACCGGCTGATCTGATCCGGTAGTGGCCCGGCGGGCGGCGGTGAGCATCGCCCCAAGCTCTGGATCCCGGATTGTGAGGTCCAGGGTCTTGGCCTCAGCCCGCAGGATTGGCAGCCGCTCGGCGTAGAGAGTCTTGCTGGTGAGAATGTCGGCGGCCCTCTGCCGCAGGCGGGCCAACTTCCCTCTTAGGTCGTTGCCGTCACCAACATCTGGAGCAACCTGATCTGCAGGTGGGGCGCCAACTTCGAGCGCCTCCAGCTGGGGGCAGTTGCGGGGGTGCGGTGATGCTGCTGATCGGCGGCGCTGCTTGTAGCTGATCCGCTTCTCCAGGCCAGGGTTTGGAGTGCGCGGCTGGCTCTCGGCTGATCGCAGGCAATTGAGCACCTCGCGTTCTGGCAGTGGCGGGGAGCAGCGGGAGGCGAAGCCCAGGAGCAGGTGCATAGGGGTGCCATGCACGGCCAGGCCAGCAGCGGCGGCGGCATCGACAACGGTGAGCAGTCCAACCGCCAGGTTGAACGCGGATTGGTTACGGCTGCCTTCACACGCTCCAGCCTCGAAGACGGTGGAGTGAGCACGGCTCAGCAGGGCCTCCAGCGGCACGGAGTCGACCGCGGGTGCAGGCTCTGGCGACACAACTGCAATGTGGCGCCTCGCCGTGCCAAGGAGCTCTAGGATCAGCTCCAGCAAATGGCACTCAGCAGTGGAAACCGTGGCGGGGCTGCCGGCCCAGGTGTAGAGGCCACCGCTTTTTTTGTGCTCGCCAAGGATGAGGACCTGGCCGGATGACCAGAACAGCTCGATCTGCTCACCGTCACCTGTTACGGCCTTGGCCTTGCCCTTGACCAACTGGGGCCAGTGTTCCTCGGGCACACGAAAGGCCAGCTTGTAGCGATCAGCGGCGGTGGTGCGGTTGATGCGCCAGGTGTTTAGGCAATCGGGGTCACACCTCTTGGCCCTCATCCATTGGGCTGCGGTTGGACCGTCCACGTCGATCACCAACAGCCCGCCAGCATCGGGACCACATCGAGTGCCAACGGAACGGACCATGCCGTTCATATCTGCGATCTGCTTCGGAGTAAACGCAGCTGTTTGCCAGCGGGCAAGCCCCCTTCCGGTGGCTGGATTGATAGGCGCCTTGCCCTCAGGGCCAGCACCGCATGGCAGCAGTGGGAGGCCCGACAGCTCAGGTAGGCAGCTATGCCAATCAGGCTGAGCCGAGGGGGGGCAATGGGCGTTGGCGTTGATCACCACTCCACCTCCCAGTCATTCGCCGCATCAACCGAATCCTCCAGATCGGTCAGCAGGCTGCTGCGTTTGCAACCGCTGTCGTACCAGGCCAGCGCGTCGTTGGGGCTGTAGTCGTCATGGGAGGAATCCTTCTCGGCACCGAGCGGAGCCTTGTTGAGTGCTACGTGGCACAGGCGCCAATTCGTTGGAAGAACCAGAAAATCAGAGAGTTGATGAGGTTCCTGCCACCCGATTCGTGGCAAGAAACACACTTCAGCGCAGGCCTTGCCACGGCCAAGGCCCTCTAAGTGTTGTCGAGGTCCAATCGCCAGGGGCTGCAGCGACAAGGGGTGAACCCCAAGGCCTTCAGAACAGCGAACCGCTGCACGCTGAGGGAGGTTAATGACCTCCAGATGCAGATCAAGCTTGAGTTCTGAAGGTGGACAGGGGCGATCTCCATTCCAGAAGCCATGACCCCCAAGCCCGCAGCAGCACCTGATCTTTATCCTTCGCCCGTCGATCGGGCATGGACTACGCCCAGAACTGTTGATCCAGTGATGAGTGGCAGGAACGACCATTGGGAACCTCCGCTTCAGAAGCCCCGACCGCCTTCAATCCCCCTCCCCCTTCGAGGGTGTCGTCCCCCGACACTTCCCCGCCCCTCGACTGACTGCTGAGAAAGGATCTGAAGCTCGGCACCACTGAAAGCCTCAACCCTTGTGGGGTCCACTCGCGAAAACTCCGTAAAGGCCTCCTCGCAGAGCTCGCTCTGCCACTGGAAGGGGGCACGGGTCGTCAGGCCTCCTCGTCGATAGTGACTCCCCTCTTTGAAGGGGCTGAACTCCGCCGCACGAAGGCGCAGCAGTGTCTTGGGATGAATGCTGAGTCGATCGGCCATCTCTGCCGTATCGAGCCATTGCGAGGAGCATGGAAGAGCCACGGTTACCTGGGAAGCACCTGCCCACTTTGGGGAGACTGAACGGGCACATTGAGCTGCTGCATACGAAGCAGCAGCGAGGCGAAGTCAGATGACCACTGGCATCTGAGCTTTATCGATACTTCGCACTACTGCACTGCGGTGATGCTCTGGGGCCCGCCCACTGTCTGGTGCGTGCCAAAGGAAGTACCCTTGGAAAGGGAGACCATCAGGACAACTCTACCAGATCTCAGGAGGTGCCACTGATGGGAGTCACTTCACCAGGTAACCGTGGACCTGTGGCCCCACGGAGCTTCACACCGCGACCAGGACCTGCTCCTGCTGGGTGAGGGCCAAGGCCCTCTCCAGAGCGTCGCTGTGGGCTGCTCCATTCAGCGCCTCGCGACCTGCTCGGCGGCCACCCACGGACTGGCCACGCCGCCTTGCCTCACATCGGCCGAGCCTGATGCGTTGACCCCGTTCTTCTGAGGACAGCACGCCGCTTCACTCCGCTTCTTGGCAGGGAAGCCTCAAAGCCTGGCTCCGCTCACGACCGGTCTTTGCACACAATTTGCACACACCCAGAGAAAGAGACGTTGCTGAGACTCGCGAGACCCCTGTGGCTGCAATAGGAAGGGGGCCTTCCAGCCCCCCATGGGTCATTTGGGTGATAAGGCTGACCTACCCCATCTCCCTATAGGAGTCAGGCAGCCACAGGGGCGGTCTGACGGGAGAAAGCAACGATGTTGTTCGCTGTTACGGATTTGCTCTTACCGAGCAGGCTTCAGTCACCCTCCTCATACCCCGTCGAAACCATTGCAGCCCCAGGAAGCCCGTTGGAGGCGGGAATGGAGCTGAGCGGAATCGAACCGCTGTCCGAAGAATCGGTGTGAGCCACCTAGTCCGTCCGAGGACGGACAGTTGCATTCTGGCACCTGCAGCTGTCAACGGCCCAGCGCCGAGCAGGTGGGCATCCCCGAACCAAGGCCGAAGGCCACCATGGAGTCATGGAAACCCCCCACCCCGATCGGGCCTTCGACGTGATCGCCGTGGTGCCGCCGGGTCTGGAGGACGCGAGCGCCATCGAGCTGGCGACCCTCGGCGCTGAAGCGGTGCAGCCGCTGCGGCGGGCCGTGGCCTGCCGTACGGATCTGGCCGGGTTCTACCGCCTGCATCTGCAGGCACGCCTGCCCTTCCGGTTCCTGCGCGAGCTCGCCCGCTTTCCCTGTCGAGGCCGCGAGGATCTCCACGCCGGCGTGCAGCGGGCGGCCGACTGGCAGCAATGGTTGCCCCCGGAGCGCAGCTTCAAGGTGGAAGCCAGTGGCAGCGCACCAGGCCTCAGCCACAGCCACTTCAGCGCCCTGCAGGTCAAGAACGCCCTGGTGGATCTGCAGAGGCAGCAATGGGGGCAGCGATCCTCCATCGACCTGGACGACCCCGACCTTGTGCTCCACCTGCACCTGGGAACCCCCAGAGGGGGCGGCGGTCCCTGGGGGGCGGCGGCCGAGGCGGTGCTCAGCCTCGATGGTGGTGGCGCCAGCCTGCACCGCCGCGGCTACAGGGCCGCCATGGGGCTGGCCCCGCTCAAGGAAAACCTGGCCGCCGGGCTGATCGCCCTCACCGGCTGGGATGGCCGTGTGCCCCTCGCCGACCCCCTCTGCGGCTCCGGCACCCTGCTGATCGAGGCAGCCTGCATGGCCCTGGGCCGCTCCGCAGGCCTGGAGGGCGGCGGGGCAAACCGGCCTGGCCGCGCCCGGAGTTTCGCCCTGCAGCGCTGGCCGGATTTCGATCCGATCCTCTGGCAACGGGAGGTGGAGGCCGCCACAGCCCTGGCCCGCGACGGGCTGGCCGATGGTCGCCCGCTGGCCCCGATCGTGGGCATGGAGGCGGATACGGCTGTGCTGGAGCAGGCCCGGACCAATGCCGACGCAGCCGGCGTGGGGCCCTGGCTGGATCTGCGCCAGGGCGATTGCCGCAACTTCGAGCCGCCCGGCGGTGCATCGGGTCTGCTGGTGTGCAATCCCCCCTACGGCGAGCGGCTCGGCGACAGGGAGGAGTTGGAGGCGCTCTACTCCGATCTGGGTCGGATGGCCAGGGAACGCTGCGGCGGCTGGACGCTGTGGCTGCTCAGCGGCAACGCCGACCTCACCGCAGCTCTGCGGATGAAGGCCAGCCGCCGGATCCCTGTGAGCAACGGCGGTATCGACTGCAGGTGGCTGCGCTACGAGATCCGCTGAGCTGCAGTGGCCGGCCCTCATCCCAACTGTCGTGGCTGATGAGCTGCTCACCGGAGGCATTCCTGCAGAAGAAGCACGCATCACCTCCGCACTGGAGGCGGGTTGGCTGCGCAGCGCTGGCCCCATCTCCGCAGGGGCTGAACTGTCGGATCTCGATGAGGGAGAAGCCGCCAGCAATGGCCTGGCCCTTGCCATGCCAGGACCCGCGCTGCTGTTGATTGACGAGCGAGCAGGCCGGGCCGTATCTGCAGCGTCTCCAGGGCAATGAAGACATGCACACAGAGCCTCCTCCTCCATGACATCCATCTCGTGCGCCAGCCCCTCGTCGTCCTTGACCGGCTTCCCCTCCTTCAGCGGCAGGTGCTGATCCTGTCCTGACCCCATTTGGAGGTCAGTGCCCAGCGCGAAGGCCGGGTCCCTGGTCTTCGTCCAGCCGGCTTGCCCACAAGCACCCTCAAGAATCTGCCTAGCCGGACTCCTGGTATTCCTGCCGGGTCCGCGGTTCAGCGGCCTGAAGCGGGGACACCGAGCACGTCCTCGATCCACCTGGCGACCTGTCGGAACAGAGCCAGCGGCACGGTGCCGAGTTTCGTGGCAGCCGATGCTTCGATGGTCGCGATCTTGGCCGTGCGGAACTGACGGGTAGGGCGATCGGTGCAGGGCGGCGCGAACCGGCTATGGAATGGTGGTCTGCACTTTTGTCGTGAGCCTGCTGGTGTTCATGGTTGCTCTCGCGTGAGGCGAGGCAAGGGAGGACCTGATGGCAAGGAGACTCCTTACCTGGCAGCAATCGGCCTGGAAACCGGCCTCGCCGTGGCCTTCAGCCCTTGCGCCTCGACATCCGGTTCCGGGGCTGGCTCCGCATCCGGTGGCGGAGTGGTGATCACGCCGTACAGCTCCACCAGCCTCTGCGCCAGAGCCTCCGGCAGGGAGATCGGCCCCAGGCGCTCCAGCACCCGAGCCGGTGGATCCGGCGGCAGGGCGTCGGGGACCACCAGGCGCTCGCCGGGCCGGGCCACCAGCCCCCGGGGCCACCACGGGGGCAACCCCTCTTCGGATCCTGCGGTCGCCGCGGCCTTCGCCGGCGGCCGCAGCTGACGGATCAGCGCCTCCCGCTCCCGCCCGCGCCAGAGCAGCAGTTGCCAGGGGTCGTCATCGAGCCGCTGGGCGAACACATAGAGGCTGGCGGCGATGTGCTTGCAGGGCACCTCCCAGTCCGGGCAGCTGCACTCGGCCTCCAGGTCACTCCAGCGCGCGGGGAACAGATCCACACCCGCCTGCCGGAAACCCGCTTCGAGATCCTCGGGAACCTCGCCGGCCAGCAGCTTCGCCGCCCAGCCCAGCCGCTGGCGGAACACCAGCTCAATCGCCTGCCACTCCTTTTCTTCGGGCAGCTCCGTTTCCACCGTGACCTTGTAGGGAGTGCGCCGCGAACCCTGGACCCGGGCCGTCAGCAGCCCGGGGCCCACCTCCAGGCTCAGTACCTTGCCGCTTCTGGCGTAGCGCCGGCCCCGCTCCATCCGGCCCCCCAGCCCATAGCCCTCGAGTACATCGATGAACCGCTGCGACCACCAGCGCCGGGCCGGGGGCTGCTTGCGCGTGCTCATGGGGTGAGCGCCTCCCGGCGCAGGCTGATCACCTCCCGCAGTTCGGCGGTGGAGAGCTCGGTGAGCCACTGTTCCCCTGTGCCCACCACCCGCTCGGCGAGGTCGCGCTTGTTCTGGATCATGGCGTCGATGCGTTCCTCGATCGTGCCGCTGCACACCAGCTTGTGCACGTGCACCGTGCGCCGCTGACCGATGCGGTGGGCCCGGTCGGTGGCCTGATCCTCCACCGCCGGATTCCACCAGCGATCGAAATGGATCACATGGGCGGCAGCGGTGAGGTTGAGGCCGGTGCCGCCAGCCTTGAGCGAGAGCAGGAAGATCGGCGGACCATCAGTTTCCGCATAGCGCTGCACCATCGCATCCCGCACCCGCCGCGTCAGGCCGCCATGGAGCCACAATGGTTCGCCGCCGTAACGACCCTGCAGGTGGGCCCGCAGCCTCTCCCCCCAGGCCGCGAACTGGCTGAAGATCAGCACCTTCTCGCCGGCGTCGAGGATCGCGTCAAGCAGCTCCTCGACGCGATCGAGCTTGCCGGAGCGCCGCGGCAGGGCCGAGCCGTCGTCGAGGTAGTGGGCCGGGTGATTGCACACCTGCTTAAGCCGGGTGAGGCCGGCCAGCACCAGGCCGCGGCGTTCGATGCCGTCGCTGCTCTCGGCTGCCGCCAGCAGCTCCTCCACCACCGCCTGATACAGGCTGGCCTGCTCGGCACTGAGCGTGCATGGTTCGCTCTGCTCGATCTTGCCTGGCAGGTCGGGCAGGATGCCGCGGTCGCTCTTGAGGCGGCGCAGCAGGAAGGGGGCCGTGAGCCGCTGCAGCCGGGCGGCCACCTCCGCATCGTGGTCCCTCTCGATCGGGAGGGCGAACTGGTCGCGGAACTGCCTCAGGCTGCCGAGCAGTCCCGGATTGAGCAACTGCATCAGGGCCCACAGCTCACTGAGCCGGTTCTCCACCGGCGTGCCGGTGAGGGCGATGCGGCGTTCCCCCCGCAGGGCCGCCGCCGCCTTGCTCTGGGCCGTATAGGGATTCTTGAGTTGCTGGGCCTCATCGAACACCAGCCGTCCGAAGTCCATCTCCGCCAGCAGGGGCAGATCGCGGCTCACCATGCCGTAGGTGGTTAGCAGCACCGGCGCCGGCTGGCCTTTGCCGCCTTCGCTGGCCAGCTGGCGCGCGAAGGCGGCGGCGCTGCCGCGGAAGCGGCCGGGGCCGTGGTGGATCAGCACCGGCAGCTGGGGCGCAAAGCGCTGCAGTTCCCGGCTCCAGTTGCCCAGCAGCGACACCGGCGCCACCACCAGCGTGGGGGCCTCGAGCGGATCGGCCAGCAGTGTGGCGATCAGCTGGGCCGTCTTGCCGAGGCCCATGTCATCGGCCAGGCAGGCGCCCAGGCCCAGCCGGCCCAGAAACACCAGCCAGCCCAGGCCCCGTTCCTGGTAAGGCCGTAACTCCCCCTCGAAATCGGCCGGCGTGGGGATCGGTGTGGCACGGCTGTGGAGCTCGCCGCCGATCAGCTCGCCGAGGGGGCCGCTGGCCTCCACCCCCACCAGGGCCAGGTCATCCGGCAGGTCGAGACGGGAGAGGCCGAGATTGGCATGCAGCAACTCCGTGCCGCTGGCCTCAGCCTCCAGGCCGGCGTGGCGCAACAGGGAGGCGATCGCGTCGGGCTCGATCAGCGTCCATTCGCCCCGCAATCGCACCAGGTTGCGCTTGGCCCAGGCGGCCCGTTGCAGGTTGGCCAGCTCGGCCGTGCTGAGGGTCCGATCGCCAAGCACCGCCTGCCATTGAAACGACACCAGCGCGTTGAGGTTCAGGCCGGCCCCCTCGCCGGCGGGGGTAGTGGTGGACGAGCGCCGGCTGGTGTTGGCGCGCAGGCCAAGGCGGTGGCCATGACGCCACCAGCTGGGCAGCAGCAGGCCGAAGCCCGCCTCATCGAGCACACTCGCCCGCTGCCGCAGCAGGGCCACCAAGGCCCCTTCCTCCAGGTCCAAGCTGGCGGGGGCCTGCTGCTCGAGCAGGCCAGCCAGTTCGGGCGCCAGGCGGGTGAGCTGGCCCAGCTGGGCCAGCACCGGATCGAAACAGTTCACAGGGAATGGACTCTCCCCGGCCCAGAACGCCGATAACGGCACCATCAGACTGGGGTCGGTCGCTGAGCGCAGCAGCAGTTCGAGCGGCCAGCGACGAACGCGGGAGCTGGTGGGTTGATGCACCCGCAGGCACAGCTGCAGCTCGCCGCCGCCGCCGGCCCCCTCCCGCACCCACTGGTGCAGCCCGGTGACGAAGGCGGCCTCAGCGGCGAGATCGGCCGTCGCCGCCAGATGGGGATCCGGGCCCACCAGGGCCGCCAGCCAGGCCTGGGGCAAAGTCGGCGGACCGGGGCGACGACGGCTGGAAGCGGGCGGCGGCGGTGCGGCGGAGCCGTCGAGGCGGCGACGAACGAGCCGATCCACGGCATCAGCCAGGGACTCGGCCAGCTGTTGCTGCTCTTCCAGGCTGTCATCTGTCAGATGGGCCGCCAGCAGCTCGCGATCGCCTGCGGCGGGCAGCGGCCACCACTGGGCCCGCAGGCGTCCATCAGGATCCACCACCAGGCCCGGCACCACCCGGCCGCCATCGACGAAGTAGGTGGCCAGCTGCCGGCAGGCCGCTGAGGCAGGGCAGGAGAGCATGGATCGGCTCGATAGGCGATCACCATGACCCTGACCCTAGGGGCGATGGCCTCCCCGGGAACCCCGTGGTTCAGCCGGCTCCAGCCGCTCAGCCATGGGCTGGTAGGAGCACTGCTGGTGGTGGCGGTGCTGATCGCCCTGACGGTCCTGCTGCCATCGCTGCTGATCCGTCACGTGCTGGCCCCCCTGGCCCCCGGGGTGACTTTCTGCGGTTCCGCTGCCGAGCCTGAGCTGGCGCTCACGATCGACGACGGACCGAGCGGCGTGGGCTCCGACGCACTGCTGGATCTGCTGCTGGAGCTGGGGGTGCCGGCCACCTTCTTTCTGATCGGGTCCAACCTGCGCCGAAATCCCCAGTTCGCCCGGCGGGCGGTGGCTGAGGGACACCAGCTGGGGAACCATCTCTGGGTGGATTCGCTCTCGGCCCTGTTGCCGAGACGGGAGTTCCTGCGCCAGTGCGACGGCACCGAGCGCAGCATCCGCCGTTGCGCCGCACCGCTGATGCCCAGACTGCACTGGCTGCGTCCTGGCGGTGGCTGGTTCCATCCACCGCTGCTGGCCTGGGCGGCGGCACGGAACTACCGCCTGGTGCTGGGATCGATCTTTCCCTGGGACACCGTTCGGCCACCGGCCTGGTTTCAGCGCTGGTTCATCCTCGCCAACGCCCACCCCGGCGGGATCCTGGTGCTGCACGACACGCCGGTGCTCAACAGGCAGACCCTCGCCACCCTGCGCCAGGTGGTGCCGGAGCTGAAGCGGCAGGGGTATCGCTTCGTGGACCTCGACACCCTCAGCGGCCCAGCAGGGCCCGGGTGGTCTTGCTGAGACCGGCGGTGGTCTGGGGCAGGTAGGGGCCCTTGATCAGCTGCCCGCCGATACGCAGCAGCACACCCGCCAGCACCAGATCCCCCACCAACAGCAGCAGCACCGCCTGCAACCACCCCCAGCCGAAGCTTTGATGCAGCCACAGCACCAGGGCGACATGGCCGGCCACCGAGGCCAGCATCATCAGCGTGCCGCCGGCCGCCAGCAGAACGCCTCCGCTGATCAGCCGTCGCTTCTCCTGGTCCACCTCCTGCAGGGCGATGCGCACATGCAGGTCCATGACAGACGTCACCAGGGCCGTGACGCGACCCGCTGCCACTCGGCCCACACCAGCGCCGGCGGAGCGCCGCCCCCGGCGCTCGTCGTCGGCCGAACTCATGAGGAACGCCGGCCCGGAGCCAGCAGCAGCCCGACGATCAGGCCCACCGCCGCCGCCACGCCGACTGCCAGCAGGGGCCGCTCGCGCACGGGCTTCTCGATCCGGGGCCTCAGGCTGGTGTTGAGTTCGTCCAGAAGATGCTCCAGCTGTTCCTCAAGCGGGCCGATGCGATCCACCAGGTCGCGGGTGCGGTCGCCGGCCACATGGACCAGGTCGAGCAGTTGCTCCTGCACACCGTGGGCGGTGCGGCCGGTCTGCTCCGCGATCACCGACACCACCTCATCGAGGCTGCCGCGGGTGGCCTCCAGGGTTTCACGGGCCACCTGGGGCCACTCACGCTGGATGGTGGGCAGCAGGGCGTCGAAGCGCTCCCGGAAGCGTTCCCGATTGATGGTGGGGGTTTCGGGTTCCATGACGTGACGATCCTCTGAGACTCTGGCTCCCACGATAGGTAGGGGCTTGAGATCGTCAGCAGCTCCGCTAGGTTTCAGGCGCTCAGCACTGCACGCGGGCCTGTTGGTTTACATCAATCAGGTCGAACTCTCCCAGTTCAAGTCGTTCGGTGGAGCGATGGCGATCCGGTTGGAGCCATCCTTCACGGTGATCACCGGTCCGAACGGCTCGGGCAAGAGCAACATCCTCGATGCCGTCCTGTTCTGCCTGGGCCTGGCCAGCAGCCGCGGCATGCGCGCCGAGCGACTCCCCGACCTGATCAACAGCGCCACGGTTCGCCAGGGCAAAGCTGCCGAAACGGTGGTGAGTGTGCGCTTCGACCTCAGCGACTGGCAGCCCGACCCGGCTGAAGCGGGACTGGAGGCACCGGCGGAGGGACCCTGGATCCAGACGGGGCAGAAGGAATGGACCGTGAGCCGGCGGCTGCGGCTGGCCCCTGGCGGTACCTACAGCAGCAGCTTCAGCTCCGACGGGGTCCCCTGCAACCTGCAGCAGCTGCAGACCCAGCTGCGCCGGCTGCGGGTGGATCCCGAGGGCAGCAACGTGGTGATGCAGGGGGATGTGACCCGGATCGTCTCGATGAGTGCCCGCGACCGCCGCGGCCTGATCGATGAACTGGCCGGGGTTGCCCTGTTCGATTCCCGCATCGAGCAGACCCGCGCCAAGCTCGATGAGGTGCAGGAGCGCCAGGAACGCTGCCGGATCGTCGAGCAGGAGCTGCTGGGGGGCCGCCAGAGGCTGGAGCGCGACTGCGCCAAGGCCCGCACCTACCAGGAGCTGCGCCTGCGCCAGCAGCTCGGCCGCCTGCAGGAGCAGGTGCTCGCCCATGAGCAGGCTGGCGGCCAGCTGGAGGCCCTGCACCGGCGTCAGCAGGCCCTCGAAGCCCAGGAGCAGAGCGACCGCACGGCCCTGGCCACTGCCCAGGAAGCCCTGGAGCAGGCCAGCAGTGGGCTCGCCCTGCTCCAGGCCGAAGTCAAGGCCCTCGGAGAAGACAGCCTGCTGGTGGTGCAGGCGGAGCTGGCCGGCCTGGAGACCAGCGCCCGTGAGCTGCAGCGCCAGGCGGAGCGACAGCAGCAGCAGGCGGAGGCGCTGCAGGGCCAGCGGCATGCCCTGCAGCGCCAGCGGCTGGACCTGCAGCGTCAGCGGCTGGAGCTCAGCGCCGATGAGCAGCACGCCGCCGCCCTGGATGCGGCGGCTCAGGCCTGCCTGAGCGCCGAAGGGGCCGTGGAGCTCTCCCGTCGGCGGCTGGGGGAGGTGGCGGGCCGCTCCGGCGCCTGGCTGGAGGAGCAGAAGCGCCGCAGCCAGCGGCGGCAGGAGCTGCAGCAGGCGGTGGCTCCCCTGCTGGCGGAACAGCAGCAGCTCACCGAAAGGCTGCGCCAGGCCGAGGAACGCCTGATGGAACTGGAGGCGGAGCTGGCCAGCGGGGACAGCGCCGACCACGACCAGCAGCGGCGCCTGCAGGAGCTGTTGAGCGAAGCCGAAGCCGTCCAGTCCCTGGTGGACCAGCAACAGCGCCAGGCCCAGGACCTGGCCGAAGCCCTGGCCCTGCAGCAACGCACCCGCACCCGCCTGGAGCAGGAGCAGACCCAGTTGGAGCGGGAAATTGCCCGGATCGAAAGCCGCCGCGACACCCTCCAGGAAAGCCGTGGCACCGGCGCCCTGCGCCTGCTGCTGGAGGCCGGACTCGGCGGGCTGCATGGTCCAGTGGCCCAGCTCGCCGAGGTGGAGGAGCGCTTCCGGCTGGCCCTGGAGGTGGCCGCCGGCGGCCGCCTGGCCCAGGTGGTGGTCGACGACGACCGCATCGCGTCACAGGCGATCGAGCTGCTCAAGAGCCGCCGGGCCGGTCGACTCACCTTCCTGCCACTCAACAAGATCCGCGGCAGCGGCGGCAGCAGCGGCGGTGGTGGCAGCGCCGCCCTGGAGCGGGGCGGCGGCGGTGGGCGTTCCGGCGCTGGCGGACTGGTGGGGCGCGCCGTCGAGCTGCTCCGCTTCGAGCCCGTTTACACCGAGGTCTTCCGCCACGTCTTCGGCGACACCCTGGTGTTCGAAGACCTGGCCAGCGCCCGCCGCGAGCTCGGCCGCTGCCGGGCCGTGACCCTGGAGGGGGAACTGCTGGAGCGCAGTGGGGCCATGACCGGCGGCAGCCTGCAGCAACGCTCAGGCCAGCTCAGCTTCGGGCGAGCGGGGGAGCAGGACGAGGCGGAGCCCCACAGGCAGCGCCTGCTGGAGCTGGGGGAGAGCCTGGTGGCCTGCCGTCGCCGCGAGGCCGACCTGGGCCGGCAGCTGGAGCAGCTGCGCCCGGCCCAGCAGGAGGGCCAGCAGCGCCGGGCCGCTCTCGCGGCGGAGCGGGCGGCGGCAGAGCGCGCCCTGGGGCCCCAGCTGCAACGGCTGGAGCAGCTCCAGCAACGGTGCAGCCATTGCCAGGCCAGCCTGGAGAGCGGCCGGCAGCGCAGCCAGCAGCTGGAGCGCGACCTGGCCCCCTTGCTGCTGGAGCTGGCCGGACTGGAAGTGGCCGAGGCCCAGGCCCAGGAGTCGGGAGACAGTGCCCGCTGGCAGGGCCTGCAGCACGACCTGGAGACGGCCGATCAACGGCTGGCCGCCGCCCGCGAGCAGCGGGACGGCCTGCTGCTGGCCCAGCGGGAGCGCAGCTTGAGCCTCACCCGCCTCGGGGATCAACTCGAAGCCCTCACCCTGGAGGAATCGCGGCTGCAGCAGGCCGTGGTCAACCTGGCCGAGGAACACCGCCAGCGCCGCGAGCAGGAATGCCAGGGCCAGAAGCGGCGGGCGGAACTGGAGGTGCAACAGCAGCAGTTGCAGGAACGCTTCGGCGAACGGCGCCGGGCTCGCGATGCCGCCGAAGCCCAGGTGGGCCAGCAGCGGCAGGCCGTCCAGCAACGGCAATGGGAGCTGCAGCGGCTGGGGGAAGAGCGCCTGTCGCTCAGCGAGCAGGAGCGGGCGCTGGCCCTGCGGCTGGAGGCCATGGAACGGGCCCTGCCCGATCCGCTCCCCGAGATCTCCGAGGAGCTGCGCTCAGCAGGCCTGGAGGCGCTGCAGCAGGAGTTGCAGCGGCTCCAGCAGCGCATGGAAGCTCTCGAGCCGGTGAACATGCTGGCCTTGGAGGAACTGGAGCAGCTGGAGCAGCGCCTGGCCGACCTGGCCGGCCGACTGGAGGTGCTCTCCAGCGAACGTGAGGAGCTGCTGCTGCGCATCGAAACCGTCGCCACCCTGCGCCAGGAAGCGTTCCTCGAGGCCTTCCACGCTGTGGATGGCCATTTCCGCACAATCTTCGCGGGACTCTCCGAAGGCGAAGGGCACCTGCAGCTGGAGAACGAGGTCCAGCCCCTTGAGGGCGGTCTCACCCTGGTGGCCCACCCCAAGGGCAAGACCGTGCGCCGCCTGGCTTCGATGTCGGGCGGGGAGAAATCGCTCACAGCCTTGAGCTTCCTGTTCGCCCTGCAGCGCTTCCGTCCCTCCCCCTTCTATGCCCTCGATGAAGTCGACAGCTTTCTTGATGGGGTCAATGTGGAGAGGCTGGCCGCCCTGATCGCCAGCCAGGCCGATCAGGCCCAGTTCCTGGTGGTCAGCCACCGCCGGCCGATGATCGCCGCGGCCACCCGCACGGTGGGGGTGACCCAGGCCCGCGGCGCCCACACCCAGGTGGTCGGGATGCCCACCGCCGCCTGAACCGGTGCGGTGGGTCACAATGACCTGAGCACCCACCTCGCCTACACCCGCCCGGGAACTGGCCTTTGACCTCTTCTTTCCCTCCGTCCGCCGACCCTTCCGGCGGCGCCCCCAGCGACAGGCTCTGGCTGCGCTCCGAGCTGATGGGGACTCAGGTGATCACCCGCGACACCGGCCGCCGGCTGGGGGTGGTGGGCGAAGTGGTGGTCGACATCGACCGGCGTGAGGTCGTGGCACTCGGCCTGCGCGACAACCCCCTCACCCGCTTCCTGCCGGGCCTGCCCCGCTGGATGCCACTGGACCGGATACGCCAGGTGGGCGATGTGGTGCTGGTGGACTCCGCCGATTCCCTGGCCGAGGGGTTCAACCCCGATCGCTACAGCAAGGTGATCAATTGCCAGGTCATCAGCGAATCGGGCGAACAACTGGGCCGGGTGCTCGGCTTCAGCTTCGACATCGAGACCGGCGAGCTCACCACCCTGGTGCTGGGGGCCCTCGGTGTTCCCCTGCTCGGCGAAGGGGTGCTGAGCACCTGGGAACTGAGCGTCGAGGAGATCGTCAGCAGCGGCCCCGATCGGATCATCGTCTACGAGGGCGCCGAGGAGAAACTCAAGCAACTGGGCAGCGGCCTGCTCGAGAAACTGGGCATCGGTGGCCCCAGCTGGGAGCAGGAGGAGCGGGATCGCTTCCGCCAGACCATGGTGCCGGTGGAGAACCAGCTGGCATCCGGACAGCCCAGTGTGCAGGAGCAACGCCGGATCCAGCCCGCCTCCAGCCGCGCCGTGCAGGTGGAGGAGCAGGAGGAACTGGAGTATGTGGAGCTGGAACGCCGCCGGCAGGAACCCCTGCGCCAGCGTCGCTACCTCGACGAGGACGAGTACGACGACGAGCCGCGCCGCCGCAGCCCCTTGCCCCAGCAGCCCCGCCAGGCATCGTTGCGCCCCAGAGAAGATGAGCGCCAGCCCCTCGATGTGGAGCCAGAGCCCTACCGGGAGAGGCAGGACCCGGAACCAGAGGTGCTGGATCCCCCGGTTCGGCCCCGCACGAATGAGGAGCGGTTCACCGATCCCTGGTGAGTCCAGGGATCGGCCAGCCAGGCTTTATGGGGCCGGCTTGAAGTTCAGAGAAGCCGAGTTGACGCAGTAGCGCAGGCCCGTGGGACCCGGGCCGTCGTGGAAGAGGTGGCCCAGGTGGGCCTCACACCGAGCACAGCGGATTTCTGTACGCACCATGCCGTGGCTGCGGTCCTCGATGGTGGTGATCGCCGCGGGATCGAGCCCGTCCCAGAAGCTGGGCCAGCCAGTGCCGGAATCAAACTTGGCACTGGAGCCGAACAGGGGAGACCCGCAGCAGATGCAGTCGTAGCGGCCCTCCTGCTTGCTGTTCCAGTAAGCGCCGGTGAAGGCCCGCTCGGTCCCTCCGCAACGGGCCACCTGGTACTGCTCCGGAGTGAGGCGCTCGCGCCAGTCGGGATCTGAGGGGGATGGCGAGGCGGCGACCGTGTCGGTGCTGGCCATGGTGCGGAAGGTTCTGTTGGTGTCAACTTAGGCAGCGGGCAGCAGCTCCTGCACCATCGCCGCCAGGGCCGCCACAGCCCCGGGCTGACCCCGCAGACTGCGCAGATCGTCGCGCTGACCCCGCAGCCGCTCGGGATGGGCCAGCCACTCGTTGGCCTCGGCAGCAATCTCCGCCGGCGTGATCGCCCCGACCCGCTCAGGCACCACGGCACGGCCAGCCGAGATGTTCGGCCAGGCCAGAAACCCCCGCTGGCGCATGCGCCAGGCCGTCAGCGCCAGGCCCAGCAACCAGCGCAGCAGGGGAAGGCGCGCCACCAGACCGAGCCAGCCGTCCCAGGCCTGCATCACCTGCAGATGCTGGGTGGGGACCAGAACGATCATCGGCACCCCAAGGGCCCCCAGCTCGGCGGTGTTCGCCCCCACGGTGGTGAGCGCCAGAGCGCACTGGCTGAGGGCGGCGTGGGCCGGGTGCTGCTCGAACAGCAGGATGGGCGTGCCGGCACCGCTGATCAGCCAGCGCTGGCCGGAATCTGGCTCCGGCACCAGCAGCCGCGGCGGCTGGCCGCCGTAATAACGCTGAATCGGGTTACCACTGTCTCCGTAGGCCAGCAGATCGGCCACGCTGGTGGTGGGCGCCACCGGCAGCAGGAACCGACACCCAGGCCGCAACCGGGCAAGGCGATCGGCTGTGTCGAGCAGGAAGGGAACGCCCACCTGCAACTTGGCCCGTTTGGAGCCGGGCAGCAGGGCCACCCATTCCCCTTCGGGCAGGGGAGCCACCTCCCGCGCCTCCTCGGAGAGATCGGCCATCAGATCACCCACCACGGTGCAGCGCTGGCGCCAGCGGGGAGGCAACCGGGT
This sequence comes from Synechococcus sp. UW140, assembly GCA_943371515.1. GTDB lineage: Bacteria > Cyanobacteriota > Cyanobacteriia > PCC-6307 > Cyanobiaceae > Regnicoccus_A. The sequence continues at coordinate 50,398 of CALRVC020000013.1, forward strand.
GGCAGCCTGGGGGCCCATGGCGGCGATGCGGTCGTTCCAGCGCGGCCAACGGGCCACCCACTCGGCGTAGGTGAGGTGGCGGTAACCAAGGCGCGCCGAAAGCAGCACGGTCCAGAACTGATCACCCCCCAGGAACACCACCACCCCATGGGCCGGCCATGGCCCATGGCGGCGGGGGCTCAGCAGGAGCCCCCAGAACCGGCGGGCGGGCACGATGCGGGAGAAGAAGCCAAGGTCGCGAGCCACCCGCGCCTCGCAGCCGGTGGCATTGGGACAGGGCACGAGCACCAGGTCCAGAGAACAGGCCGCTCCAGGAACGATGGGCTGAAGCGCCAGCTGCCTGTGCAGGCGCTGGGCCAGGGGCCGCACCCAGGTGGTGAGCTCGCCCGGTCCATTGCACACCAGCACGATCGCTGTGGTGGGCGGGAGGCTCGGGGGCGGCTCTCTCAAGTTGTGGGAAAGAAAAATGCGGATGGCGAGACTTGAACTCGCAAGGCCGAAGCCACACGCCCCTCAAACGTGCGTGTCTACCAATTCCACCACATCCGCGTGGCCGTCAGGAGTCTGGACTCCCTCCGGCTCGTCAATATACCCATCACCCGTTCCGGACACAGCCCCAAGGAGGTGGCAAGGGTCAGCGCTGATACAGTCCGCAGCGGCCTGGACCCACCACGGATGCCCATCGGCAAGCTGCTGATCGCCAACCGTGGCGAAATCTCCCTCCGTATCTTGCGCAGCTGCCGCGAAATGGGCATCAGCACGGTGGCGGTCTACAGCACCGTCGACCGCAACGCCCTGCACGTGCAACTGGCCGATGAAGCGGTCTGCGTGGGGGAAGCCCCCAGCAGCAAGAGCTATCTCAATATTCCCAACATCATTGCCGCAGCGATCTCCCGGGGCGCCGATGCGATCCACCCCGGTTACGGCTTCCTGGCCGAGAACGACCGCTTCGCGGAGATCTGCGCGGCCCACGGCCTCACCTTCGTCGGTCCCTCCCCAGAGGCGATCCGGGCCATGGGGGACAAATCCACCGCCAAGTCCACCATGCAGCGGGTGGGGGTTCCCACCATCCCTGGGAGTGAAGGTCTGCTGGAGGACAGCCAGGAGGCCTCCGTGCTGGCGGCGCGCATGGGCTTCCCCGTGATGATCAAGGCCACAGCCGGCGGCGGCGGCCGCGGCATGCGCCTGGTGCAGGAGCCCGAGCAGCTCGAGGGCCTGTTCAAGGCGGCCCAGGGTGAAGCGGAAGCGGCCTTCGGCAACCCGCGACTCTACATGGAAAAATTCATCGAGCGGCCCCGCCATGTCGAGGTGCAGATCCTGGCCGATCGCCACGGCAACGTGGTGCATCTGGGCGAGCGCGACTGCTCGATTCAACGGCGCCACCAGAAGCTGCTGGAGGAAGCCCCAAGCCCGGCCCTGGATCCGGAGCTGCGCCGGCGCATGGGCGAGGCGGCGGTGGCGGCGGCCCGGAGCATCACCTACGAGGGCGCCGGCACCGTGGAGTTTCTGGTCGATCGCAGCGGCAGCTTCTACTTCATGGAGATGAACACCCGCATCCAGGTGGAGCATCCCGTCACCGAGATGGTCACCGGTTTCGATCTGATTGCCGAGCAGCTGCGCATCGCCGGAGGTGAGCCCCTGAGCATGCGCCAGGAGGACGTGCAGATGCGTGGCCATGCGATCGAATGCCGCATCAACGCCGAGGATCCCCAACAGAATTTCCGACCGACCCCGGGGCGCATCACCGGCTGGTTGCCACCGGGGGGGCCGGGCGTGCGGGTCGACAGCCACGTGTACACGGGCTACGAAATCCCCCCCTTCTACGACTCGCTGATCGGCAAGCTGATCGTCTGGGGGGTCGATCGAGAGGCGGCCATCAAGCGCATGCGCCGGGCCCTGAGTGAATGTGCGATCACGGGCATCCCCACCACGATCGAGTTCCATCTGGCCCTGCTGGATCGACCCGAGTTCCAGCGCGGCGATGTGCACACGAAGTTCGTGGAGCAGGAGATGCTGCCCCCCAGCTGATCCACGGGCTCGATTCGGTCACGAAACGCCAGGCTCAGGCCAGGGACTGGCTTTGGCGCAGCACCTGGGTGAGCAGTCCCTGCTGACCCACCACCAGCTCTCGCAGCAGGCTGATCAACCCCACCCAGATCACCGGGGTCACGTCGACACCGCCGATGGCGGGGACCCACCGCCGGCTGAAGCGCAGCAGCCACTCCGTCGGCCAGCCGATCAGCCGCATCGCCCCCCGGTTCAGATCCACCTGCGGATACCAGGTCAGCACGATGCGGAACAGGAACAGCAGGGTCCAGGCCGCCAGGGCCAGGGCCAACACGGCCTGCAGCAACGGCAGACCAGACGCCAGCACGGAAACGGCCGTCACAAAGCGGTAAGCAGGGGCCGGTCCATCGTAGGAAGTGGGCGCTGCTGCCTAAGATCCAAACCGGATCTCATGGCGCCATGACCCCCTCCCTCTCCAACTTCCTGAGCAGCCTCGTCTACGGAGCGATGATCGTGGTGATTCCGATCAGCATCGCCTTGGTTCTGATCAGCCAGAACGACCAGGTGGACCGCAAGCTCTGAGCTGACGCTGGAATCGCGGGTCAAGGTCCCTAAACTGGTATCAACCGTTCACCCCTGGCGGACGGAACAAGTCGTTCGCCTGAGGTTTCAGACGTGGTCAATGCCAGCCTGAACTGGGCCAGCATCGTCGGCATCGTATTGGCCGTCGGTGGTGCGTTCCTCTATTTCATGAGGAGCTTCAAGCCTGCCCTCGCCCGCGACTACGACGTCTTCTTCGCCGCCATCGGTCTGCTGTGCGGCGGCATTCTCTTCTTCCAGGGCTGGCGGCTCGATCCGATCCTTCAGTTCGGCCAGTTCCTCCTGGCAGGCACCACGGTCTTTTTCGCTTACGAAAGCGTTCGTCTGCGGGGCGTCACCACTGAGCAGGCGCGGCGCTCCTCCTATTTCGACGACGACGAACCCTTGCCTGCCAAGCCCAGGATGGGCGGCCGCGCAGGCTGGGATGACGACGCTGACCGCTTCGAGGAACCCCAGCCCCTGCGTCGGCGGATCCGCTCCCCCCTCAACGAAGAAGCGGAGGACGATGCCAGTTTCTACCGGCCCCGTCGTGAGGCAGCCAGGCCTGCCATCCCCGAGCGGGCCGCCAGCCGTCGCCCCCCAACCGACAGCAGTTGGGATGCAGCCGAACCCAGCCCTCGCCGTGAGCCTGAGTCCTACGGTAGCCGCAGCGTTGCAGCCTCCTCTGCCACAGCCTCGGGAGCGGCCTTCGGCTCCCGCCGGCGCGAGCGCGACAGCGGGGTTGAGCCCCGCCGCGGCAGCCGTCCGATGCCCAGCTCCGAGTCGATGCCCCGCTCCAGCCGCCGACCTGGCCCTGCGGGTGCCACGGAACCGTCCCCCAGCACCCCACCTGGTGTGCCCCAGGGATCACCGATCCGCAGCCGCCCCAGCGGTACAGCCACCAACAGCCCGGTCTCAAACTCCAATGCCGGGGCCGGCCCTGCAGCCAGCCCAGCCACCCCCGTGAGCGACGCCGACTACACCCCCCTGCGGCCCGCCCCCTCCAGCAGCCGCCCTCGGGACAACAGCTCCCGTTTCGACAGCTGATCACAACGCCGAGGGCCGCCTCCCTGGCGGCGATCGTGGCAGCAGCCCTGGCCACTCTTCTGGGTGCTTGCTCCCTGCCCTGGGCCGGCCGTTCCCGTCCGGCTCCATCCTCTGGCTGGCAATCGAACCTCAGCCGTCAGGATCCAGCCCTGAGCGGTGACGGCCGCCTCCTGGCCAGCGTGATCGAACGCCAGGGCCGATCGACCGTGCTGCTGCAGGAGCGCATCAATGGGCGGGTGATGCCACTGCGCCACCTCAGCCGCTGGCAGCCCCACAGCTCCCCTTCCCTCAGCTGGAGGGGCCGCTATCTCGCCCTGATCGTGCAGCGGGGTGACCGGCGCTTGGCGGTGATTGAAGACCGCCTCACCAATCGGCTTGTGCCTTTGCCTCTGCCGGGCGGACTGGAGCCGGTGAGGCTGAGCCTGGCGCCCGACGGCCAGCGACTGGCCCTTCAACTGGTGGCCGCCGGCCGCTGGCAAGTGGAGCTGTTCGAGTTGGCAGGGGTCCTTGAGATCGACCCGCCGGCTGGAGAGATGCTGCGCACTCCAGCGGTGGCGCCGCCGTGACACCCCTGGAGCGCCATGACCGTGACATCGACCAGGTCAGGCTGGCGCAGCTGGGCCTGACCCTGATGGCCGTCAGCCTCCTCGGAGCCTGTGCATCCACGCCCCTGCGGCCCCTGCCCGCCATCAACCAGCGGCTGGAGCAGAGTGGCGGTAACCGCGACCCTTCCCTGAGCGGTCGCTGGCTGGCCCTGATCAGAGGCCGAGACGGGCGCGAGCGGGTTGAGCTGATGGACCTGGACCAGAACCGGCCCGTACCACTGCCGGGCCTGAACCGCCCCGACGCCCAGCCCCTGAACGTCAGTGTCGATGCAGCGGGGGAGCGCATGGCCCTGATCCGCCAGCGCGACGGCCGCACCGAACTGGCGCTCTATCGACGCAGCAGGGAAAGTCTGCAGCCGCTGCCGCTGGAGCCGCCCGGGGTGCCCAGGCAGGTGCAGCTCAGCGCCGATGGCCGGGTGCTGGCCGTTCAGATCAGCCGTGGCGGCCTCTGGCAGGTGGACCTGATTGAGCTGCCCTGAAGATCAGGGCACCAGGCCCGCCCAGTGCAGGAAGGTGTCACCGCTGAGGGCCTCAATCAGCAGCACGGCAGCAAAGCCGAGCATCGCGAAGCGCCCGTTCACCCGCTCCGCGTAGCCACTCCAGCCGAACGCCGGGACGTCAGGCGTGGTGGCACTGGTGGTGGGGATGGCCTCAGGTTCACTGGCAGGAGCAGGAGCTGGGGAAGACATTCAGGTCTCACGGTTGCGGCCAAAGTCATAGCCGTCGGTTGGCAGCAGCCGCCAGCCGCCCTGGCCGTCGAGCTCAAGCACGGTGTCGTGGAAGGCCACCAGGGTGGGCCTGTGACCCACACTCACGAAAGCCATCTCCCGCTCCACAAGCAGCTCGTAGAGGGCCTTCTCGGTGGCCACGTCGAGGGCGCTGGTGGCCTCATCGAGCACCACGAACCGGGGCGAGTTGAGCAGCAGGCGGGCGAAGGCGAGGCGCTGCTGCTCGCCGAGGGAGAGCAGCCGGGGCCAGTCCTGCTTGATGTCGAGGTCGGGATAGCGATGCACCAGCTCGGGCAGGCGCACCTCCTCGAGCACATGGCGGAGCTGCTCGTCGCTGAACCGGTCGGTGGGCTGGGGGTAGCAGAGCTGCTCCCGCAGGCTGCCCAGCAGCATGTAGGGCTTCTGGGGGATGAACATCAGCTCCCCCACCGGCGGCCGCTGCACATGGCCTGCGGCGGGCGGCCAGAGGCCGCTCACCAGCCGCAGGAAGGAGGTCTTGCCGCAGCCCGATGGGCCCACCACCAGCAGCCGCTGGTTGGCGGTCACCTCCAGGCTGAGGTCCTGCACCAGCAGGCGGTTGGTGCGGGGCGGCACCAGATCCACATGGCTCACCAGGATCGATTCGGGGCGCACCGCACCGGCCCCGGCGCCCATGGCGCCACCAGCAGAGGCCTGCTCGGCGGCCACGAACTCGGCCATCTCGGCAGTGATCGCCTCCACCTTGCCCTGGAAGCCCTCAAGGCGACTGATGGAGGCGGAGAAGGCGGCCAGCCGATCGATGTTGTTGACGATGTAGCTGACCGAGAACAGTACCTGGGAGAAGGCGATGCTGGCCTGGCCGAAGACACCGAAGTCGACCTGCTTGGCGAAGTAGATCGGCGCGATCACCAGCCAGGGCAGGAAGCGGGAGAAATAGTCGTAGGAGCGCTGGATCACCTGGATCAGGGCTTCCCAGATGATCAGCCGGTTGTAGTTGACGATCACCCCGTCAAGGCGGCGTTCACCCTCCTTCTGCTCCTGGCGCTCCCCCCGGTAGAAGGCGATCGATTCGGCATTGTCGCGGATGTGGACGAGGCCGTAGCGGAAATCGGCCTCCAGCTTGAGCTGCTGATAGTTCAGGTTGACCAGCTTGCGGCTGGCGAACACGATCAGGGCCGTGCCGCCCACCGAATAGGCCAGCAGCCAGAGGGCCAGGGTCTGGTTGATGCTCCAGAGAACGATGATGAAACTGAAGAAGGTGAGCAAGGCGGCGATGATTTCCACCGTCACGCTCAGGCTGGTGGCGGTGAAGCTGGCCGCATCCTGGGAGATCCGCTGGTCCGGGTTGTCGATCTCCTCAATGCTTTCGTCGTTGGGATTGAGAACGTAGTAGGCGCGGTTGGTGAGGTAGCGGCCGAGCATGCGGCCGCTGAGCCATTCCCGCCACATCAGGCCCAGCTTGGGGATCAGGTAGCTCTGGATGGCGCGGATCGGCAGGGCCAGCACCAGGCAGAAGGCGTAGATCGCGACGATCTTCCAGAACTCCTCCTCCTTGTAGGCCACCAGAACGTTGTCGATGTTCCGGGCGATGTAGCTGATGCCCACGTTGATGCCATTGATCACCAGGATCAGCAGGGCGATCACCCCGAGCAGCACCCAGGGCAGCCAGCGTCCCTGGCGGAGCTTGCCCCGCAGGGCCACGAAGCAGCCCAGCCCGGCTACGAACAGCACCATCACGACCACGCCGATCGGGCCGTTCCAGATCGCCGCCACCTGCTCGGGCACCCCCGGCACGAAGCGGCTGCGCAGGTCGGGGATCCAGGCACCGGCGGCGGCCACCGTCCCGGTGAGGAGCAGCAGGGTGAGCCCGACCACCACCGCCAGCAGGGCGATCACCAGCAGCAGGAACTGGCCGCTGCCGCGATTCCCCTCATCAAGCGGCAGGAAGTAGGGCTGGGCCAGGCGCTGCAGCTTGGCCAACTGCTCGCGAAGGGCCTTGAGGGGACGCATGAATGGCTGCAAGTCGGCTCATTGTCGCCGCTGGCGGGCGTCAGCCGGGGGGCCAGAGCATGGGGCGGCCACCGATCACGTGCACATGCAGGTGAAAGACCGACTGTCCGGCCTCGGCGCCATTGTTGATGACCGTGCGCCAGCTGCTCAGCCCTTCCTGCTTCGCCACCTGAGCCGCCACCAGCAGAAGATGGCCCAGCAGGGCCTGATGGCGGGGTTCGGCGTCAGCCAGGTTCACCAGCGGCTCGCGCGGAATCACGAGCACATGCACGGGCGCCTGGGGCTGGATGTCACGGAAGGCGAGGCAATGCTCATCGGCATGAACCTGATCACAGGGGATTTCACCGCGCAGGATGCGCGCAAAGATCGTCTCGCTCTCGGCCATGGCGCCTCCGCCGGAACCCGGCAACGGATGAGGGTGAGACAGGCAGGGCACTCACTAGGTGTCCAATGCCCCGATGCCGATGTTGGCACGCTGCAGCAGCGTCGCCCTCCAGGGACTGGAAGGTCGAGAGGTGGCGGTGGAGGTGGACATCGCCCCCGGTCTGCCCGGGATCCAGATCGTTGGTCTGGCGGAAGCGACCTTGCGCGATGCCCGGGAGCGGGTGCGAGCCGCCCTGCGCAACAGCGGCTTTCGCGTGCCCCTCACCCGGGTGATCGTGAGCCTGGCCCCGGCGGATCTGCGCAAGGAGGGGCCGGCTTTCGATCTGCCGATCGCCCTAGGACTGCTGCTGGCTTCGGGCCAGCTTCCGCCCGAGCGAATGAAGGGGATCTGGAGCGCCGGAGAGCTGGGCCTCGACGGCAGCCTGCGGCCTGTGCGAGGGGTGATGGCCCTGGCCCTGGCCGCCAGGCGTGGCGGAGCTCGGGCCCTGGTCGTGCCCCAGGCCAATGGCGGCGAGGCGGCTCTGGTGTCGGGGCTGGCGGTGTGGCCGGCGAATGATCTGGCGCAGCTGATGGGCTGGCTGGCGGATCCACGGGGCATTCCGGTCCCGGTGCCCGCCCTGGCGCAGCCGGGGGCGGGACAACCCGACCTCGCCGAGGTGATCGGTCAGGCCCACGGCCGCCGGGCCCTGGAGATCGCCGCGGCTGGAGGCCACCACCTGCTGCTGGTGGGTCCACCTGGCAGTGGCAAAACGATGCTGGCTCGACGCCTGGCGGGTCTGCTGCCGCCCCTGCCACGCCAGGAGGCACTGGAGCTCACCCACCTCTATTCGGTGGCAGGACTGCTGCCTGAGGGTGGCGCCCTGATGGGCTCAAGGCCCTTCCGCGCGCCCCACCACAGCTGCACGGCCACGGCCCTGGTGGGCGGCGGCGTCACGCCAAGACCGGGGGAGCTGTCGCTGGCCCACCACGGCGTGCTCTTCCTCGATGAACTGGCGGAATTTCGCCGCGAGGTGCTCGAGCAGTTGCGCCAACCCCTGGAGGAGGGTGAGGTGTGGATCAGCCGCTCAAGGCAGCAGAGCCGCTTCCCCTGCCGCGCAACATTGGTGGCGGCCACGAACCCCTGTCCCTGCGGCTGGTTCGGCGATCCTGAGCGGACCTGTGGCTGCGGCGAGGCTCAGCAGCGGCGCTACTGGTCACGGCTCTCAGGCCCACTGCTCGATCGCCTTGATCTGCAGGTGGTGATGGGACGGCTGGAACCCGGCGCCCTGGCACGCAGCTACGGCTTGGAGGCAGAGCGGGCGGCTAAGCGTGGGGAGCAGCCCGAGAACTCGGCCGTGGTGGCAGCGCGGGTCCTGAAAGCACGACAGAGGATGGTCCATCGCAATCCGGACGGCAGGGCCAATGGCCAACTGACGGGGAGGTGCCTCAGGAGAGTGGTGGAGCTCAGTGCAGGGTCCCTGCAGCTCTGGCAACAGGCGATCACTCGGCGGGGTCTGAGTGCACGGGCTGGAGAACGCCTGCTGCGGGTGGCCCTCACCCTGGCGGATCTGGAGGACACCAAAGCCGTGAGCGCTCAGCACCTGGGCGAAGCGTTGTCGTACCGTTCGTTCGACCAGATCGGCAACGACTCGTCGTTGAATGCGTCTGGAAGGGCTGAAGCCGAGCGCAAGTGAGGGCACGCGGTTCAGAGGGAGGCTCGGGACTGATCAGCTCTTGCTGAGCACCGATGGAAGGCGATCAGCGGCGACGACGGCGCTGCTGAGCCTTGCGTTTGTACTTCTCGGTGGGCGTCTCATGGTGACGAAGGCGCTTGAGGTCGGCGAAGATGCCGGCTTTGGACACCTGCCGCTTGAAGCGGCGCAGGGCCGATTCGATGCCTTCGTTTTCGCCGACGGTGACCTGGGTCATGAACCACGCAGTGGGGCTAGTTGAACGTCAATGTAGCAATCGGCTCAGCCGGCCCCAATCACGGCTGGCCCTTGATGCTGGGGGAAGGGGCCACCGGGGTCACAGGGGCCCCAGGCGCGACTGAAGAAGGAGGATTGGCTGCAGGAGCCTGGCTGGAGGGAGTGATGAGGGCTGGGGCCTGAGCCTCGGGTAGGGAGGTCTCCTGGCCGGGCCAGGTGTCCCGGTAGATGTAGACGTGGCCGAGGGCGCGCTTGCCATAGTGGCGGCGCATGAGCTTCCAGCCCGGTTCGGGAACGAACTGCAAAAAGCCATCGCTGTGACCCTGGGTGCGGGCCACCACCACCTCGGGACCCGCCTGGTTGCGGCCCGGTGCCGCCAGCAGGATGTTGTCGCTGCCCTGACGCACCACGCTCAGCCTGTACACAGTGGCCAGATCGCTGCCGCCCACCCGCAGGGAGTAGCCGTTGGCATCCATGTAGCGGGAGCAGATTCCGGTGAAATCAAAGCTGCCCAGCAGGGGCTCCACTCGGGCCGGGGACGAGCCACTGGTGGAAAAACAGGGGCGGCGATCGCTCACCTGCTCGTAGATGTTCAGCTGGGCGCGCATACCATCACCGATCGGTGCCGCCACCAGCACGAACTTCGACTGGTCCAGATCACGGGCACTGAAGAGGGCCCCCTGGGCCGCAACGGGTCCGGCAGCCGCAAGGCCCAGCAACACCGGCAGGGACGGCACCAGCGCGCTGAGCGATCGCAGGAGGAGCGGCAATGGCGCGACGTGCATCGGTGGACGAGGCAAGGTGAGCCCGATCGTAGAAGTGAGATCCAGCGACACCAGGGGGGGTCAGCTGGCCTTGTTGAGACGAATTGCGACCAGCAGGCTGATCACCGTGCCCGGCAGGCAGGCCGCCAGAATCAGCCGGGTGGTGAGGACCCCTAGGTCGGGGTCACCGTAGGAGAGCTCGAAGACGGAACCGGTGGCGGCGATGCCAAGCAGGCAGGCCAGTCCGAGAAAGACCCCGGCGAGGGGTTGCATCGGCATGGGGGATCAGCGCTGGGAGTGGACATCATCACGGCGGAACCCGTGATCCTTGAGCTCCTCGTTGAGGCTGAGCTCATCGCTGACCAGATCAACGAAAAGCACACCCTTGAGGTGGTCCATCTCGTGCAGGATGCAGCGGGCGAGCAGGCCATCGGCCTTGATGCGGCGAGGACGGCCCTGCTCATCGCGGTAACTCACCTCCGCCTCACTCGGGCGCACCACGGAGAGATACACGCCGGGGATGCTCAGACAGCCCTCCTCGTAGGTGTTGAGCGCAGCGCTGGTGGCGTTGATTTCCGGGTTAACCAGCACCATCGGCGGCGTGGCCGCATTCTCCGGATCGAGGTCGATCACCAATAGTTGTTTGTGAACGCCCACCTGAGGAGCGGCCAGGCCGATGCCGTGGGCGCTGTACATGCTGCGCAGCATGTCGCGGGCCAGCTCGCGCACCGCTTCATCCACCTTGCTGATGCGCTTTGCGGGCTGGCGCAACACCTGATCACCGAGCTTGTGGATCGTCAGCGGTGGGGCGTCCAACACCTGCTTGGGAACCTGGACCGTGCGGCTGGTCTGCTCCGCCTGACGGGCCATCTTGGCGAAGCTGCTGGCCAAAGCGTCACCTGAAACGATGGGGCGATTGTAGGAGCCGCTGGTGGGGCACGGTTCAAGCCAGGGTTCAGGCGCCAACCCGGGTCGCCCCCTGCCGGCAAGAGCGGTGGTGGGTCGCACACCCCGGATCAAGGAGCCCCAGCTCCACCGAGACCGGCTGTTCTGGCTGGAGCAACGCCCCGCCGAGCAGGGGAGAACCACCTTGATGCTCAGGCCCTCGCCGGAAGCGGAGGCCATCGAGCTCACCCCCGGCGAGTGGAACCTGCGCAGCCGCGTCCATGAGTACGGCGGCGGGGTGGTGGCCGTGGACCGAGGGCCCGCCGGACCTGGCACGGGCGAGCTGGTGGTGGTGGTGAACGATCGCGATCGCTGCCTCTGGCGGCTGGAGACCGGCCAGCAGGGAGGGGCACCCATGCGGCTCACCGAGCCGGGGGAGCGGGCCTTCGCCGATGGGCTGATCGATGGACGGCGGAGGCGCTGGATCGGGGTGATGGAGGCCGGTGGGCTCGATCAGCTGGTGGCCGTGCCGCTGGAGGGGGGTGAACCGCAGCTGCTGCGCCAGGCCCTCGACTTCTGCGGCTATGCCGCGCTCAGCCCCGATGGCGCCCAGCTGGCCTGGGTGGAGTGGCAGCAGCCGCACATGCCCTGGGACCGCAGCCAGTTGTGGCTGGCGGACGTGGAGCCCGGGGGAGGACTGGGCCCTGCTCGCCTGATCGCCGGCTCAGGCGCACCTGGGCAGCCGGTGGCCTGTTCGGTCTTCCAGCCCCTCTGGCTGCCGAACGGGGATCTGGTGGTGGCCAACGACCGGCATGGCTGGTGGAACCTGGAGCGGCTGGAGGCCACTGGCTCGGGGCCATGGCAGCGGCTGTTGCCGATGGAGGCGGAGTTCGCCATGCCGCAGTGGGTGTACGGGATGCGCACCACCGCCTGGGATGGCCGCCAGCTGGTGGCTGCCGCCTGCGTGCAGGGCCGCTGGCAGCTGGGCCGCGTGCTGCTCAACGACCTAGGCCCAGGCGGATCGAAGGATGGGGCCCTGGCGAGCTGGGAGCCGATACCCTGTCCCTTCGATGATCTCGAGGCGCTCTGGGCCGAGAACGGCCAGCTGGTGGCCGTGGCCGCCAACGGCAGCACCGAGGCTGGCCTGCTCAGCCTGGATCTGAGCAGCGACCGCTGGCGGCACCAGCCGGCCGCCGAGCTGACGGCTGGGCAGGCCGCGCCGGGCCAGGCATCGGTGAGCGGCAGCCCGGCTGAGGCGCTCTGGTTCGAGGGCTACGGCGGCCGCCCCACCCATGCCTGGTATCACCCGCCCCAGGGTGGGGAGAGCGCTAACGCGCCACTGCTGGTGAAAGGTCACAGCGGACCCACGGGCATGGCCCACACCGGCCTCAACCCGGCGATCCAGTACTGGACCAGCCGGGGCTGGGGCGTGGTGGATGTGAACTACGGCGGCTCCACGGGTTTCGGGCGGGCCTATCGCGAACGGCTTGATGGGCTCTGGGGCGTGGTGGATGTGGCCGATTGCGCGGCGGCGGCCCGCGCCCTGGTGGCGGCGGGCCGCGCCAGCTCAGAACGGATCGCGATCGAGGGGGGGAGCGCCGGCGGGTTCACCGTGCTGGCCGCCCTCTGCTTCAGCGATGGGTTCCGTGTGGGTGCCTGCCGCTACGCCGTGGCCGACCTCGCCGGCCTGGCCAGCAGCAGCCACCGCTTCGAGGCCAGCTACCTCGATGGCCTGGTAGGGCCATGGCCGGCGAAGAGAACCATCTATGAGGCCCGCTCGCCCCTACGCCATGCCGATCGGATCCGCTGCCCGGTGATCTTCTTTCAGGGACTCCAGGACCAGGTGGTTCCCCCGGAGCAGACCGAGCGGATCGTCGCGGCGCTCGCCGCCAACAGGATTCCGGTGGAGCTGCATCGATTTGCCGCGGAAGGGCATGGATTCCGCAGCGGCGCAGTGCAGATTGAGGTGTTGGAGTCCACGGAAGCCTTTTTCCGGAAACACCTCGCCCTCTGATGCCCTACTTACCCGTCAGCATCAGGATTCTGGTGGAGGCAGTCGAGACCCCCGCCGTGGCGCTGGTGGCCCTGGGCCTGGTGCTGGTGGTGGGCCGCAGCCTGGGCCATGTGCTGGGGCTGCGCCACTGGGGCATCCCGGAAGCGCTCCTGGCCGGCGTGCTGGGCCTGCTGGTGGCACCGGCGGGGCTGGTGCCCCTGCTCAGCCAACCCGTGATCGAAATCTGGGAGCAGCTGCCGATGGCGCTGCTCACCCTGGTGTTCGCCACGCTGCTGCTGGCCAAACCCCTGCCCAAGCTGGCGGGGCTCTGGCGGCCGCTGTCGGCCCAGGTGCTGCTGGCCCTCACTCTGGCCTTCGGCCAGTACATGGTGGGAGGACTGGTGGTGCTGCTGGTGCTGCAGCCATGGCTGGGAGTCCATCCCCTCATGGCCTGCCTGATCGAAGTGGCCTACGAGGGGGGGCACGGCTCGGCTGCTGCGATGGGCGCCAGTTACGCCAGCCTGGGCTTCGAAGGCGGCGAGGCCCTGGGTCTGGCCATGGCCACGGTGGGATTGCTCATCTCCACGGTGGTGGGGGGGCTGGTGGTGCTGCTGGCCCGCAGCCGGGGCTGGTTGATGGGGGGCTCAACGATTGCCTCAGGAGTGACGCCCCCCCCCGAAGCAGAACCCGGTGCAAAATCCGATCAGGGGGACGCCGCTCCAGCCCAGGCCATGTTGCCGCTGCCACCACCGCCGGAGCTGAGATTTTCGACCCTGGCCCTGAACCTGGCCCTGACGGGGATCGCTGTAGCGATCGGCGTGGTGGCTCTGGCCGGTTTGCGCCTGGTGGCCGACCACGTGGGCGGTGGACTGGCGCTGGTGGTCGATGTGTTCCCGGTGTTCCCCCTGGCCCTGGTGGGATCGCTGCTAGTGCGCTGGCTGCTGGAGCGTTTCAGCAAGGACCACTGGGTCTCGACCCGGGTGCAGAACCGCCTGGCCACGGTGTCGGCTGATCTGCTGATCGCGGCGGCCACGGCTTGCCTGGATCTGTCCCTGCTGGCCCACGACTGGAAGTCGCTGACGGCCCTGGCCGTGGCAGGGCTGGCCTGGAATCTGGGGGTCGTGCTGCTGCTGGGTCCGCGGATCCTGCCCTCGGCCTGGTTCGAGCGGGGGATCCTCGAATTCGGCCAGGCCACCGGCGTGGCGGCCAGCGGCTTGCTGCTGCTGCGCATGGCTGATCCACTGGATCGGAGCGAGGCCTTGCAGCCGTTTTCGATCAAGCAACTACTGCTGCAACCGTTCGTGGCCGGCGGGGTGATCACCGTGGTGGCGCCACTGGCGGTGAGCAACTGGGGTCTGCCGGCCTGGACCGGGTTCTGTCTGGTCCTGGTGCTGATCTGGGTCGGCCTGGGCCTGGGCCTGATGGCCGGCTCCCGAAGCGCCAGCTGAGGCCCTCAGCGCACCATCGCCGCCACGTTGCCCCCATCGACGGTGAGCACCGCGCCGGTGGTGCGCTCCAGCAGGGCCAGGGCCACGAAGGCCTCGGCCACATCACTGGCCCGCACCTCTTCGCCCAGCAGGTTGCCGGCCATGTAGTCCTCCTCGCTGACGCCTCTGGCGGCGGATCGCTCCTGGATCATGGCCTGATCAAGCAGGCTGGAGCGGATGCGATCGGCATTGATGGCATTGGCGCGCACCCCTTCGCTGCCACCCTCGAGGGCGTACTGGCGCATCAGGGCCAGCAGGGCCGCCTTGGCGATGCCGTAGGCGCCGAAGCCGGGGCCGGGGTTGAGCGCCTGCTTGCTGACGTTGAAGAGCAGCTGACCACCCATGCCCTGGGCTCGGAAGATGGCCATCGCCGCCTGGGCGACGCTCTGGTGGGCGAAGAGATTGAGCTCGAAGCTGGCACGCAGGTCGGCGTCGCTGAGCTCGGCGATGGCCCCACTCCAGGCGGCACCGGCATTGCTGACCACGATGTCGAGGCCACCGAAGTGGGCCGCCACCGCCGCCAGCGCCTGACGCACCGCCTGGGGATCGGTGAGATCACAGGCCAGACCCAGGGCGCGGCGCCCGCAGGCGGCGGCCACCGCCACGGCCTGCTCCCCCTGGCGATCCAGCACCGCCACATCGGCGCCGCGCTGGGCGAAGGCGCGGGCGGTGGCCCCGCCGATAGCGCCGGCGCCGCCGGTCACCAGCACCACCCGGCGGGCCAGGGGAAGCTCCCTGGCCTTGCCGAGCTTGGCCTGCTCAAGACTCCAGTACTCCATGTCGAAGGTGTCGTCCTCGCCGACGGGCTGGAAGCGGCCCAGCGCCTCCGCCACCAGCAGGGTGCGGGCCCAGGCTTCGGCGATGTCGGCGGTGACGGAGGCATCCTGGGCGGAGCGGCCCAGGCCCACCAGGCCCAGACCCGGCAGCGCCAGCACCCGCGGCAGGGGATCCAGCGGCGTGCGGCCCCCGCCGACCCGCTCGTTCTGGCGGGCCACATAGGACCTGTAGTCAGCGATGAATGCGTCAAACGCCGAGGCCGCGGCCGCCGTCCAGCTGGCCAGATCGTCGCAGGCGGCCGGCAGCACCAGGGGCTGGGCCTTGGTGCGGATCACATGGTCGGGGGTGGCCACGCCGCGGCTGGCCCACGCTGGCAGGCGCTGATCGTTGACCACCGCCAGGGCGGGTTCTGAAGCACGGAGATCAAGCAACCAGCGCAGGGGAGCAGCGTTGGCCTCGGCGGCCCGGCTGAGCAAGCCGCGCAGCACCGGCAGCACAACCGCCGCGGGGATGGGGGGCTTCGGCATGGTTATCGGCTGGGCATGGGCGCTCACCAAGGTCAGGCGCGCCTCGGCCTCCCCCACCAGGGCCAGCATCCGCCCGTAGCTCTGCTCCGCCGTGGCGCCGAAGGAGAAGAGACCATGCTGCAGCAGCACCATGCCCTCGAGTTCCAACCCGGCGGCCCTGGCCCGCTGCTCGGCCGCCTCGTAGGCCTCAGCAGCCGCCCTGGCCAGGGCGAAGCCGGGCATCACATAAGGAACGAGGGCAACGCGATCGCCGTAGACCTCCCGGCAGAGCGCTTCGGCATCAGGCTGATCGGCCAGGGCCAGCAGGGCGATCGAGTGGGTGTGATCGACGAACTTGTGGGGCAGGAAGGCATGGAGGAGGGCCTCCACCGAAGGGTTGGGGGCGGCGGGATCGATCAGGTTGCGGCGCTGGGCAGCCACCATGTCCTCGTCGCTGAGGCGCTCGAGAACCCGCAGGCCCTGCAGCGGCTCCAGGCGCACGGCCGGGTGGCCCGGGGGCTCGATGGTGGCCAGGTCCCAGCCGCTGCCTTTGACACACAGCACCGGGATGGTCTCCCCCAGCAGTCCCGTGACCGTGGTTTTCACGGAGGTGTTGCCACCACCATGCAGCACCAGATCGGGGTCGGCACCGAGCAGGCGGGCGCTGTAGGTGCGCAGAGCCAGGTCTGCGCTGATGCCCTCGGCGCCGTAGCGGGCCACGGCGGCCTCGGCCTCGGCCTGCGACCAGCGGTTCTGACTCGGCATCCGGCGGAATGGCGGCGAATGGCCAGGAGGCTAGGGAAGGGCGCAGCGGCTGAACCGTGCCAGCATCAGAATCATTGAGGCCTGCAGCAGCAGCCGCGGCGATGGGGCGATCCAGCAGGTCCAGGCGGCGGCGCGAGGCACGCACGGTTGGCAGCGGCACCAAGGCCGGGCTGTCGCCAGGAACCATGGTGTTCGTGGGCGAGCGCAAGTGCGCGCGCTCGCGGGTCGACATCATCGATTACAACGTCGAGCAGGTGAGTGAAGCCCAGGACGTGGCGGTGGACCAGTGCTTCCAGCTGGCCCTCGCTGACAACAGCGTGACCTGGATCAACGTCAACGGCATCCACGACGTGGCCTTGATCGAAAGCCTCGGCCAACACTTCGGCCTGCACCCGATGACACTGGAGGACCTGGTGAACACGACCCAGCGCCCCAAGGTGGAGGAGTTCGGACACTACCTCCTGATTGTGATGAAGATGATGGAGTTCGATCGCAGCAACGCGGCGATCAGCATCGAACACGTGAGCCTGATCTTAGGCGATAACGTCGTGCTCTCCTTCCTGGAAGATGAGGGGGATGTCTTCAATTCCCTGCGTCAGCGGCTGCGAACAGGGATGGGGCGCATCCGGCACATGAAGGCCGACTACCTCGCCTACGCACTGATGGACGCGGTGGTGGACCACTACTTCCAGGCGATCGAGCAGATCGGTGATCGCATCGAGGAAATCGACGACAAGATCCTCGAAGATCCAAGCCCGGACGACATCCAGGACATTCACTACCTCAAGCGTGACGTGCTGACCCTGCGCAAGGCGGCCTGGCCCTGCCGCGAAGTGATCAGCGCGATCGAAAAGGGGGAGTCAGCTGTGCTCACTGCCAGCACCAAGGTGTACTGGCGCGATCTCTACGACCACACCATCCAGGTGATCGACATGGTGGAGACCTACCGCGACATCCTCGGCGGCATGCACGACACCTATCTCTCAAGCCTGAGCAACCGTATGAACGAGGTGATGAAGACCCTCACGATCATTTCCTCGATCTTCATCCCGCTCACTTTCATCGCCGGGGTTTACGGAATGAATTTCGAGCACATGCCAGAACTGCGCTGGCGCCTTGGCTACCAGGGCGCTCTGGCCATGATGTTCCTGATTGGCGTGAGCCTAGTGATCTACTTTCGCCGCAAGCGATGGCTCTGAGCTGTCCGGAGCCTGCCCGTAGAGGCCCAGCAGACCGGCTTCGCTGGCTGGGGCCACGCCACGCTCGGTGATCAGGGCCGAGACCAGCCGCGCCGGGGTGACATCAAAGGCGGGGTTGAAGCCCTCACTGCCCTGAGGCGGAAGCTGGACCATGACGAGCTCACCTGCGGCGGAACCGACCGAGGACAGCCCCTGGATGTGGGTCACCTCCTCGGAGGAGCGGGCCTCGATCGGGATCTCGGCCACGCCATCGGCGAGGGTCCAGTCGATGGTGGAGGCGGGCAGGGCCACGTAGAACGGCACGCCGTTATCGAAGGCAGCGAGGGCCTTGAGATAGGTGCCGATCTTGTTGCACACATCACCCGTCCGGGTGGTGCGGTCGGTGCCCACGATCACCGCATCCACCAGACCGTGCTGCATCAGGTGGCCGCCGGCGTTGTCGACGATCACGGTGTGGGGTACCCCCTCGCGGCCGAGCTCGAAAGCCGTGAGGTTGGCGCCCTGGTTGCGGGGGCGCGTTTCATCCACCCACACATGGATGGCCAGGCCGGCCCTGTGGGCCTTGTAGATCGGTGCCAGGGCGGTGCCCCAGTCGACGGTGGCCAACCAGCCGGCGTTGCAGTGGGTGAGCACTCTGAAAGGCTCCTGCTGCCGCTCGGGAGGCCGCGCCGCAGCCAGCTGCTGGAAGAGCGCCAGACCATGATCGCCGATCGCCTCGCACATGGCCACGTCGGCGTCGGCGATGGCGGCTGCCTCCAGCGCAGCGGCTGCGGCCCGCTCGGCCGGCGGCAGCGGCGCCACCCGGTCGCGCACCCGCTCCAGCGCCCAGCGCAGGTTGATGGCGGTGGGGCGGGTGGCGTTGAGCTGCTCAAAGGCGGCAGCGAGCGAGGCATCGCCTGGATCCGCCTGCAGGGCCAGCATCAGCCCATAGGCGCCGGTGACACCGATCAGGGGGGCGCCGCGGACCACCATGGTGGCGATCGCTTCGGCGGCCTGATCGAGCGTGGCTAGCGAGCGGGTGCTGAAGCGGTGGGGCAGCTGGGTCTGGTCGATCACCCCCACCGAGCGGCCACCCTGCTCCAGCCAGATCGTGCGCCAGGCCTTGCCGTCGATGTTCATCGGATGCCGCGTGCCACCAGAAGCCGGTTCATGCTGACAAACAGTCCGCCAGCGCCCTGGTGAGCCCGGCCCAGCGGGAGGGCGGACAGCACCTGGGACCAAAGGGTCTCAAAACGCCGCTTAGGCTGATCCTGCCCCTGGCCAGACGAGCGATGCCGATCAATCCCGTCACCTGGTTCGAGCTGAACGTGCACGACATCGAACGTGCCAAGGCCTTCTACGGAGCCGTGTTCCAGGTTGAGTTCCAGGACATGTCGAATCCGGAGATGGACTACTGGTGCTTCCCGATGGACGACAAGCAGATGGGCGCCGGCGGCGCGCTGATGCGGATGGCCGGCTGCGAGCCCGGCAAGGGCGGAACGATGGTGTACTTCAGCTGCGAGGACTGCGCCGTGGAAGAAAGCCGCGTGGTGCCGGCCGGCGGCCAGGTCTGCCGCCCGAAAATGGCGATCGGCGAATTCGGCTTCATCTCCGTGGTTCTCGACACGGAGGGCAATCCGATCGGGCTCCATTCCATGCGTTGATGCCGTGTGTCGCGTCTTCAGCGCACGCTGGCTGGATCCCACGCCTCGGGACCGATCACGAAGAGGATGTCGCCTGCCAGCAGGCGGGTGTGGCCGTGGGGATGCGTGATGGGTTCCCCGGCGCGGGTGATCGCCAGAATCGTGACATTGTGCTCCGCGCGAAGGCCGCAGCTGGCGATGGTGTGGCCCACCAGCGGTGACTGCTGGCCCAGACGCAGGGAGTGGGTGGTGAGGTGGGGTACTGCCACCCGCAGGTCGCTCACGGCCGTGGACTCCGGCGAGAGGCTGCGGGCCATCTGGCGCCAGTCGCCGCGCACTTCACCGATCAGCCGCTTGATGTCGTCCCGGGGCACGAGCATCCGCGCCAGCACACGAGAGAACACCTCGATCGACACCTCGAGTTCATCGGCGATCACCTCATCGGCTCCCAGGGCCAGCAGGGTTTCTACCTCGCGCAGGTAGCGGCTGCGCACGAGGATGAAGGCGTCGGGAGCAAAGCGGCGCGCCAGTTCCACGATGCGCCGGGCACCGGCTGGATCATCGATCACCACCACGATGGCGCGGGCCCGATCGGCATGCACCAGACGCAGGATCGGCTCCTGGCTGGCATCGCCGTAGTGAATCGGCTCGCCAGCGCTGAGGGCGTCGCGCACGATCGCGGCGTTCACATCCAGCACGGCATAGGGGATCTCGCAGCGCCGGGCCGTGCGGGCCAGGTTGGCGCCGGTGACACCGAAGCCCACGATCAGGATGTGGCCGCTGAGGCCATCGGTGCTGCCTGAGCTGACTGGCACCAGGCGACGGCGCTCGAGCCGCCGCAGAGGTGTGGTGGCCACCCAGGCGGCCAGCCTGGGACCACCGGCCACCAGCGCTGGGGTGAGCATCATGCTGAGCACGGCCACATCGAGCACGATCTGGAAGATGTCGGGCCGGAGCAGGCCGGTGCTCACGCCGGCCTTGGTGGCCACCAGGGAGAATTCACCCACCTGGGCGAGCGCCAGTCCGGTGAGCACCGAGCCGCCCAGGGGCAGGCCCACCCCCAGGGCCGAGCCGGCGGCCACCAGGGGTTTGACCAGCACCACCCCCAGGGTGAGGAGCAGCACAGCGAGCGGGTGGGCGAGCATGAATTGGATGTCGAGCAGCATGCCGATCGACACGAAGAACAGGCTCATCAACACATCGCGGAAGGGCAGCATCACCGCCACCGCCTGATGGGAATACTCCGACTCCGAGAGAATGAAACCCGCCAGAAAGGCACCCAGCGCCAGTGACAACCCCAGCGACTGAGTCATCATCGCGATGCCCACGCAGAGGCTGAACACACCGAGCAGAAAGGCCTCCGAACTGCGGGTGCGGGTGATGCGCTCCAGCAACCAGGGCACGATCCAGCGCCAGGCCAGCCACGCCACGAGGGCCACAAGGGCAATCCTCCCCAGCAGGGCCGAGATCGCCCCTGCTCCCGACGCCCCCCCCACCCCAGCGAGCAGGGGAGCCATCAGCATCACCGGAACCACACCCACATCCTGATAAATCAGGATCGCCAGAGTTGTGCGTCCATGCGGTGTTTCCAGTTCGGCACGCTCCTGCAGCATGCGCAGCACGATGGCCGTGCTGGAGAGCGCCACCACGAAGCCCACATACACCCCCTGGCCGGGTGAGAGACCCAGCCCCGTGCAGATCGCCCCCACCAGGGCTGCCGTTCCAAAGAACTGCAAGGATCCACCGATCAGAAAGTGCCGTCGCAGACGCGCCACATCCGCCAGGGAGATCTCCAGCCCGATCACGAACAGCAGCAGCACAACGCCGATCTCGGCCAGCAGTTCGATCTCGTGCACGTTCTGCACCAGCCGGAACAGATCCGGCCCGGCCAGAACACCAGCCAGCAGCAGGCCGATCGAACTGGGAATGCTGAAGCGGTGACAGAGCACCACCGCCACGGCCGACATCGTGAAGATCACGACAATGTCGAGCAAGAGGGATGTCATGTCACTGCCACTTGCGGCCATCGGTGCTGCGGTACGTTCCCCCACCCTGGTTGCCGCCGCCGGCACCCAGGGCCTGCATCAGCAGGTACACCTCCAGCGCGTCTCCCTTGCGCTCGATGCTCTGCTCGAAACAGAAAGCAAAGGGATAGAAATCGGGCTTGAGCACAAGCTCCCTGCGGAGACTGCGGCGGGTGACCTCAAGCTTGTAGAGCTTGCAATCCTGCAGCAGAAACGCCAGCTCCTCGCCGCTGAGGGTGGTCTGGAACACGCGGCCGCCCTTCGGGGCCACCTCCTGCTGCAGCCGCTCCAGCCGCCAGGCGGGTGAGTTCCAGACGTGCAGCGCTGTGATCAGCACCAGGACAAGGCCCCCCACCAGGGCCAGGGCAGAGAGGGGCCTGAATGCAGCCATGGGCGAAGCCCGGGCAAGGTTGCAGGTTACCGGGGCTCAGGTGGGAGACCTGGGACGATCGCTGTCTGGTGTCCGAAGAACGTGCTGTCGGCAAGACGGGTCCGGACTTGCGGGTCACGTCGTCTGGATGGAAAGGTCAGGCAGTGCCTGGCCGCCGCTGGAACAAGACTGCATAACCCATGGCCATAAGCCCACTGTTTCGGACCGCACTGCCGATCGTCTGAAGGATGTCTGGGGAGAGAATGAGCGCCAGCAGCAGATTCGACGTAGTTGAGCCAGAGTTGTGCTGTCGAAAAGCCGCCGTGGAACCATTCCAAGACTTCCGTGATCAAGTGCAGCGCTGGCGCGACAAGAGCGACGATGCCCACGGCTATGGCCAAGTGCGACCGGTGAGGTTCACGATGGTTCATCGGCGAAATGGATCAGGCCACATGGTCCTGGCTGGTGAAGGCCTGATGCCTGGGAAGACGAAGTCTTGGCATGGCGGCGAAGACGAACAGCATGACCATGTAGACCGAGCCTGAGACTTGATCTCGGCTGCTGATGTACTGCGCGATGGACCTTTCCTGAAGGATCATGGCGAGGGTCAACTCCGCCGCAATGACAAGGACCAGGGCCAGGCCGCCAGTGATCAGCGAGCGGATCGGTGAGCAGATTTCAGGGAAGCGGCGAAGAATGTGCCCGGCTGCCAAGTAGATGACCAAAGCCATGATCGGCATCTCCGCAAGTTCCGCCCATCGTTCACCGATGCGCGGGACAACGAGGGGGACCCTGAAAAGGCCGAGCAGGAACCCGGCGCCCAGAACGATGACGCAATACGCGAAACCAGCTTGGATGACTTTTGACATGGCTGCGTAGGGCAAGGATGCTGGATTGACAGAAAACCCATGCTCCCATCATCTGACGCCTGAACTCAGCCGCGTCGAGAAGAGGCTCGGCTGGAGTGAATGGACAGGACACTTCACGTCGACTCCATGAGCGCCCTCAAATGCGCCAGCTCCTTGTCCACAAGAGTGACGTGCTCGTCAACAAACTGCCTGCTGAACGCAGGCGGCTGCAAGAAACGCGAAGACGCGATCCTTCGGGGCTTCAGACTGCACAACAAGCTCAGCCACCCCCAGGGCCATGGGTCCACTCTCCCCGCTTGTGAACACCCTGCGCCGCACGCCACCGCTGGTGTTCGCGATGGCGGTGCTGGCCACGGGTCTGGTGGTGGCCAGCAGTGTGCTTGTGAAGGGGATCCGCCGCGGCAACGACACCATCACCGTGACCGGTTCCAGCACCGAGCGCATCACCAGCGACTTCGTGGACTGGACCGTGGAGGTGACCCGTAGCGCGCCGACCCTGCAGGCCTCCTATCAGGAGCTGCAGCCGGAAGTGCAGCGCACCATCGCCTTCCTGCGGCAGCAGGGCATCGCCGCCGATGCCATCAGCCGCAACCCGATCAAGTCCGAAAAAGCAGACGTGCGCGACTCCCGCACCGGTGAGCTGCAATCCACCACCTTCACCACCCGCCAGCAGATCCGCATCAGCAGCCCCGAGGTGGAGAAGGTGGCCGCGGTGGCCCAGCAGATCGGTGAGCTCGTGGGCCAGGGGGTGCCGCTCACCATCAACGATCCGGCCTACACCTACACCAGGCTCTCCGAAAAGCGGGTGGACATGCTCGCCAAGGCCACCCGTGATGCCCGGCAACGCGCCCGCGAGATCGCCCGCCAGGCCGGCTCCCGCATCGGCGTGATCACCCAGGCCGACACCGGCTCCTTCCAGATCACCGTGCCCAACTCCACCGAGATGAGCAGCTACGGCTCCTACGACACCACCACGATCGAGAAAGACATCACCGCCGTGATGGGTGTGACCTTCCGGGTGGAATGAGGGCCCAGCACAGGGTCCGGTGTCACGTCGCCCCAGTGGCGACCACGGCCTGCAGGAGCTCTGTTGCCCGTTGAATGATGGCTGCGGCCATCGGCTCACGCTGCATGACGGTCATCGGGCCTTCGCCAAAGTACAGACCATCTGAGACAAGGAAGGTCAAGCGGATGTTGTCGCGTTCTGGAGGCGCCCGTCGGGCCTCCGTCCAGGGACCGATGGCGTTGACGACAGGCTGGGACACAGCGAAGAGGCCATGAACCAGGTGAGCCATCGATGGAGCTCCGTCGACCACGGCGATCCTGCCGCTGTGATTGATGTAGCGAACGCCTCCCTCGGAATATGCCGCAAGCGTATCCAGACCTCCGGCAAGAGGGACTTCGACGATGACGCCGAGCAGTTGCCTGGAAGGCACTGACTGGCCGTCATGACGCAACAGCTGATACGCCAGGTAGCGAACCCGCCCGTCCTGGTTGCCGTCGGCCGCCAGGGTTCGAAGCACCTGGAGATCTGGCGGAGCAGAAGCAAGAGTTGCCTGCCACGGCGCTGGCTCCTCTCCTGAATGTGCCAAGAAGGCTGACGCGTTGTCGCAGAACAACAGGTTGTAGATCGTGTTGGCCGCCTCCGAGGAGTATGGGGAATATGGTGGGTGAAGCGGCATGATCGTCGGTGGCGAGGAGCTTTCGCAGTATGTGATACCCAAGGCAGAGTATTCACCTCCCGATCAAAGATTGTTTTCAAGACATTTTGAGCCGGCTGCTTGTTTCGATATCTCCTGACAGCCGTCTCCACCTCTGGCGTTACGCAGGTGAACGCACGACCTGAGGCCAGATCTCCACTCCCAGATTCAAAGACTACATTTTTATACATCTCTGGAGCAAAGCCAACCTGACCTTGAGACGAGGCCATCGAGCACTGAACCATACAAGATCATGACATCTGTGACCGGCGAATCTTTGATCAGTGCTGAGAAGCCTGATCCAGTCGTCTTGAGACATTCAGATTCTGTTCCGGGCTTCGCAAGGAACAACTCAGAGGTTCATTGGATTCGTGACTTCAGATGAAAAACATGCATGGACCACTTCCGAGAAACGTGTTCCTGGCGCGGGAGCTGGAGGCCGAGACCCGGCTTGAGGCAGTCGGCCACTGGGCCAGGCCAGGGAGAATCGCCGGCATGAACCTCACCAACGAGCTGGCCAAGCAGCGCAACCGCGATGCGGCGGAGCGCACCTTGATGGCCTGGATCCGCACCTGTCTCTCGCTGATCAGTTTCGGTTTCGGCCTTGACAAGATCGTCGCTGCCATAAAAAGTCAGTCCGGCGTGGTGGGCCACGCGGGCCTGGGGGTACGGCTGGTGTCGATGGCCTTCGTGCTCACCGGCATGGTCGCGATGGCCTCGGCCACGGTGCAGCACCGGCGTGATCTGCGCCGCCTGAACAGCGACGCGTTTGTGTATCGCGAGCAACGCTCGATCGCCACCGCCACGGCCGTGAGCCTCACCCTTATCGGCGCCATCGCCCTTGCGATGCTGGCCTACGGGGGGCTGGCGCTCTGAGCCTTCGCAATTCCTCCCTTCCCTTCGCCTGATCTCCATGGCCCAGGCCTCTGCCGCACTCGTCGGCCTCACCCTGTTCACGATCATGTTCGCCCTCGGACTGGGGTTGCAGCTGGATGCGATCGCGCAGTTGCGCCACAGGCCCGCCCTGGTGATCCGGGTGCTGATCGGCTCCTGTGTGCTGGTGCCCCTGGTGGCGCTGGTGCTGATGAAGTTGCCCCTGAGCTTCGCCCTCTCCCAGCCGGCCCGCTTCGGCATCGCCCTGATGGCGGCCTGCCCGAGCGCCCCGCTCACCCTGCGCAAGGTCGGCAAGACGGGGGGCGATCGCCAGCTGGCGGCGCTGCTCCAGGCCTGCGCGGCCGTGGCCGCGATCGTTTCGATTCCCCTGCTCGCTGATCTGTTCCGGGCCTCGTTCGGCATCGATGGCTGGGACATCGCCCCCCGGGAAGTGGCCCTGCAGGTGGGCAAGGCCCAGGTGCTACCGCTGCTGGCCGGCCTGCTGCTGAGGCGCTGGAAGCCCGAATGGGTGGCCCGGCTGGAGGGGCCGCTCGACAAGCTTGCCAACGGCCTGCTTCTGCTGCTGATCGTGCTCGTGCTGATCAAGGCCGGCCCCTTGCTGGTGCCGTTCGTGGCCTCCAACTGGCTGGCCCTGGGCTTCATGGCGGTGATGGTGGCCGCGGCCCTGGCCATCGGCTACCTCATGGCTGGCCCTGAGCCTCGCGAGCGCACCACCGTGGCCCTGGTCACCTCGATGCGCAACCCGGGCCTGGCGTTGCTGTTCGCCACCACCTACGGCACCGGGATGCCCGGCCTGAAGCTGGCCGTCCTGGCCTACCTGCTGGTCACCGTGCTGCTTTCGATTCCCTTCCTGCGCTGGCAGAAAGGCCTGCAGGGGGCGGCTTGAGCGGCCTGTCCCCTCGCCGTAGCAGCCTGTCCCCACCAGGCTCTTGTTCAAGGGCGTCGCTTGACATCCAGGCAGGGTCGCTTGCTCCCTACGCCACTTCCAACGGCTTTGTTGGATCTTCAGGACGCATCGTGCCGTCGTGAATCACCCGAACGAAAAGGAGAGCACCTCCTTCGATCGAATCACTCCAATCGATCTCAGCTTTTCTCCGGTGGTGGAGGATGCCCCCTATCGCTGGCTTCGCAGCCTCGGTCTGAATCCGCGGCAGGGCCAGGGGCTGGTGCAGCGGGCGATCGGAGTGGCCCTGTTCGCCTGGCTGCCGATCGTGATCTGGGCCTGGTTCCACAACCGATTGCTCGGAATCTCAGTGCCAGAACCCCTGCTGGCGCACTACGGCATCTCCGTCAGCTGCCTGGTGGCGATTCCCCTGCTGATCCTGGGGGAGGGGGTGGCTCGCCGGGTGGTGGAGCGCACGGTGTTCCAGTTCGTCTGCAGTGGACTGGTGGTGGAGGGCCAGCTGGATCGGTTCCGTTCAATCCTGAAGAGCACGGCTCGCCTGCGGGACCATTCCCTCCCCTGGGTGCTGGTGCTCGGGGTGGTGGCGGCCATCACCCTGACCGCTCCCACCAGTCTCGATGGCCTCAACTGGGCCGCGGAGAGCGGGGGACGGCTCGGCTTCGGCGGGGCCTGGTTCCTCTATGTGGCTCGGCCGATCTACATCGCCCTGCTGCTGGGCTGGGGCTGGCGCCTGCTGCTGGTGGGCCTGCTCTGCTTGCGCATCGCCCGCCTGGATCTCTCGCTGGTGCCCACCCATCCCGACCGAGTCTGCGGGCTGGGATTTCTGGAGGTGCTGCCCGAAGCGTTCTCGCTCTGGGCCCTGGCGATGTCGGCAGTGGTCATGGCGAGCTGGACCCATGAACTGCACCACCACGGCCAGACATTGCGGGGGTTACACCTGCCCTTCCTGGCCTTCATCGCCGGCACCACCCTGGTGATGGTGGCACCGCTGCTGGCCTTTGCCCCCCGGCTGATCGCGTTCAGACGCCAGGCCCTGCGGGACTATGGCGCCTTGGTGGGTGTCCATGGCCGCCTGGTGCGACAGCGCTGGATCCTTGGAGAGCGGCTGGCGGACGCAGAGATCCTCGAGGCCCCTGAGCTGGGCCCGATCGCCGACACGGCCGCGATCTACGACGCTGTCCGCTCCACCCGTGCCACCCCGGTCAGCCCGCCGGCACTGCTCAAGATCCTGGTGCCCCTGCTGATCCCAGCGCTGATCGGCATCAGCACACAGATCCCGCTGCGCCAGCTGTTGCTCAAGATTGGCCATGCCCTGCTCTGACGAGGGTGTGGCTCCTCCCTGCGCTCAGAAGGACTGCTGAAACTGCAGCCGCAGTTGCCAGCCGTCGGGACTGTTGTCGTTGCCCGCCAGCACGGCACCACCGGTGAGGGAGAGCCTGGCCTTCGACCAGGGGCTGCCGCCGATCGTCGCGCCCAGGGCCGTCCAGGCCTGTTGATTGTCGGCGGCCTGGCCGTCGCTGGAGGTTTCACCGCCCAGCCGGGAGTAGGAATCCAGCGACACCCACAGCTTCTTGTTGAGGTCGTGGGTGAGGTGCATCTCCAGGGTGCCCATAGGAGCCTGGGTGGTCTGATCCGGGGCCAGCGCTTTTGCGAGCCTGCTGCCCACCTGCCGCCCCCGGATCGAGAACTCCGGGAAGGCGGGGTCGTTGTTGGGCGTGTAGACATCCACGCTGGGCAGGATCTCGAAGGTGGTGGTCTTCCCCGGTGCCCAGTTGGGGCTGAGCCGCACCGTGGTGGGCAGGCCGGCCCGGAAGGTCCAGCGGTTGGTGCCGATGTTCACCAGCCGGTCGTTCTGATAGTCGCCGGTGGGGGGTAGCGCCGCCACCAGGCCGTAGACCACCACGGGGGGATTTTCCTTTTGCATGTAGGCCCCGAACTCCGCCGGTGCCAGGGCCGGGGTATTCACAAGGCCCACGGTGAAGTGGGCGTAGCTGTCAGCCAGGCCCTGCTTGCTCGGCGTCACCCCGCGGTTGGCAGTGGAGAGGCTGACATTGGCCCAGGCATAGGGCACCGCCACCGACACCTGGGAGAGCCGATTACCGATCCCGAAGAAGCGGGCATAGCTCGGCACCAGCACATAGG
Source organism: Synechococcus sp. UW140 (assembly GCA_943371515.1). Lineage (GTDB taxonomy): Bacteria > Cyanobacteriota > Cyanobacteriia > PCC-6307 > Cyanobiaceae > Regnicoccus_A. Next base: position 78,545 of record CALRVC020000013.1, read on the forward strand.
TGTCGACGTTGAGATTGGGAAAGATGATGCTGGTGTCGACGACGGTGTTGGAGCTGCTGTACATCCCCGAAACCGTGAACACGTTCGTGCCGGCGGGAGCCAGCCAAAACTGACGGGGGCCGTAGGCCTGCGCCTGGGCCGGCCGACCGCAGCCAAGGGCCAGCGCCAGCCCGCAGGCCGCGAAGGAGGCGGTGCGTATCGCAGCGGAGCAGCACTTGGAAAAAAGGCGTGCGGATGCTGGCATGGAGCAACAGGAACGAAGAACAGCTGAGGTTGTAGACGTCACGCTGGCTCAGTTCATCTTCACCTCCACCTTGTGGATCGTGCCGTCGAAGCGGAACGGCCGGCGCTCGAAGTAATCGAGCGACACCGTCGAGCCGAGATCCACCCCCACATCAAAGGTTTCGCTGGGGGAGAAGGCAGCGGGCACGGTGCGAGCCGCCGTGGTGCGCGCCACCTCCTGACCATCCAGCTTCAGCACCACCTCAGCCGGCGAGAGGGGCTGGGCACTGGCGAAGGTGGTGGTCACCTCGATGCGATGCCGGCCGGCGGGGATCCTGTCCTTTGAGCGAGCGGTATAACGCTCGATGATCATCATGTTGTACTCGTAAACGAGCTGTCCCTTGTCCAGGTAGAGGCTGAGCCCACCGCCCGATCCGCCCAGGGCATACAGCACGCCGGAGCCGTTCTCCTTGAAATCGGCATCAATGCTCACGGTGCTGCTCTCCCGGCCCAGTCCCGGGGCCGTGAACTCCGGCATGCGCGTGGTGGTGGCATCGAACTGCCAGCTCCTGTAGGGCGACTTGATCCGGTCTTCCGGGTGAAGCCGCAGCCAGATACCGGCGCCCAGCGGATAGACCTTGTTGGCCACGGCCTGCTGATCGAAGGATTTCTGAAGCTGAGCCAGCCGCTGCGGTTCGCGTGCGGCGAGATCATCGGCTTCGGAGAAGTCAGCGTTGAGGTTGTAGAGCTCCCATTTATCCTTGGCCGAATCCCAGGAGGCCAGCCCTGGCGCGCCGGGCAGCCAGGGGACCAAAGGGCCGAAGGTGGCAGCAAGCCAACCGTCCTGGAAGATGGCACGACTGCCGTTGTTGTCGAAGTACTGAACTTTTTTGCGGGTGGGCGCTTGGGCGTTGGCGAAGGTGTAGGCCAGGCTCACCCCATCGATCGGATCCTGTTTGAATCCATCCACCATTGTGGGCGGCTTGATGCCGATGAGTTCATAGATCGTGGGCGCGATGTCATTGACATGGTGGAACTGGGCCCGGGGTGTCTTGTCGGGCTTGATCCCTTTGGGCCAGGAGATCACCATCGGATTGCGGGTGCCGCCGAAATGGGAGGCAATCAACTTGGTGTACTGGAACGGCGTGTTGCCGGCCCAGGCCCAGCCGGCGTGGTACATGCTGTCGGTCTTGGGACCGCCCAACAGGTCGAGGCCGCCCATGTTGTTCAGGGCCGCGATCTGTTGCTCGACGGTGTTGGGGATGCCGTTCTGAGCCAGCAACTCGCTGATCGTGCCGTTCTGGCCTTCGGCGCTGGCGCCGTTGTCGCCGAAGATGTAGATCACGATCGTGTTGTCCCGCACCCCCAGGCGCTCAAGCTCATCAATCACCTTGCCCACCTGGGCATCCACGTGCTCCACGAAGCCGGCGTAGATCTCCATCAGCCGCAGCTGGAACGGGCGCTGGGCCGCTGGAATGCTGTCCCAGGCGGGCATGGTGGCGGTGCGGGGCGTCAGTTTGGTGTTGGCGGGAATCCAGCCGAGTTGCTTCTGGCGCGCAAACACCCGCTCGCGGTAGGCATCCCAGCCGGTATCGAACTTGCCCTTGTACTTCTCGGACCACTCCTTGCCCACCTGGTGGGGGCCGTGGGCGGCCCCGGGCGCCCAGTAGAGGAAGAAGGGCTTATCGGGTGAGAAGGCCCGGTGCTTACGCAGCCAGTCGATGCTGCGCTCGGCCATGTCCTCGCTGAGGTGGTAATTCTTGTCGTGTGGTGGCTCAATGGCGGTGGTGTTCTCCACCAGGCGGGGCTCCCACTGGGAGGTTTCACCGGCGAGGAAGCCGTAGAAGTAATCGAAGCCGTGGCCCGTCGGCCAGCGATCGAACGGCCCCATGGCGGTGGTCTGATCGGCCGGCGTGTTGTGCCACTTGCCGAAGGCCGCCGTCTTGTAGCCGTAGTGATGCAGCACTTCGGCCATGGTGGCCGAGGTTTTCGGAATCACGCCGGTGTAGCCATCCCAGTCGACGGCCCGTTCGGCGATCGTGCCGTTGCCCACCCGCTGGTGATTGCGTCCGGTGAGCAAGGCCGCCCGGGTGGGGGAGCAGATGGCGGTGGTGTGAAAGGTGTTGTAGCTCAGGCCCTGGTCCGCCAGTTTGCTGAGGGTGGGGGTGTTGATCTCGCCGCCGAAGGTGGAGGCCTGGCCGAAGCCGACGTCGTCCAGCAGGACAATCAGCACGTTGGGGGCATCGGCTTTGAGGTGCTGCGGCTGGGCGCGGCGTTTGTGCACCGAATCCTGCAGCCGTGGTCTGGCGATGCTGGCGCTGGGCACCGGCGGGAAAGGCAGCACCGAGCCGTCGGTGGGTGTGGCGGCTGGGCTGGCTGCCGATTGGGCTGATGTCGTGGCTGATGCACTTGGACGGGCCCTGGCCGCGGAGATCACGCCGCTGGTCAGCAGCAGGCAAAGGACCGCTACAGCCAGGGTTTTCCATGGATGCCTCATGGCTTGGGCAGCACCGGCTTCTGCTGCGGCAGTCCGCCGTCATCGATGTCGAAGTCGGGGTCGAGGATCGTCTTCTCGCCTTGGGCGCCGAGGTAGTCGGGCTGGGCCTTCAACCACTCGCTCATCTTCTGCTGCTTGGCATAGGCCTGTAAGCGGGCCTCGAGATCACGCACCACCTCAGGGTTCTGCTCGGCCACGTTGTTCTTCTCGCCGGGGTCGGCCTTGAGGTCGAACAGTTCGATCTTGCCCGGCAGCAGGGCGATCTTCACCAGCTTCCACTTGCCCTTGATGATGGCGCCGCGGAAGGCTTCGACGTTGATCAGGAGGTCGTCGTGGGGCGAAGGCTTGCCTTCTGTGAGCATCGGCAGGAGGTTCTTGCCATCCAGGGGCTTGCTGGCGGGGTTCGGCGCCGCGCCGGCCAGGGCCAGGGCGGTGGGCATGATGTCCACCATCTGCGCCGGCTCACTGATCACGGCGGGCTTCAAGGTGCCGGGCCAGTTGAAGATCGTCGGCACGCGCACACCGCCTTCGTAGAGGCTGCCCTTGCCGCCGCGCAGGTTGCCGTTGCTCGCCGGCAGGGAGCCCTCCTTCACGCCGCTTTCGGCACGCTCCTCGCGGGAGTGAGCGCCGCTGGCGATCACGGCGCTGCGGGGGCCACCGTTGTCGCTGGAGAAGATGATCAGGGTGTTCTCGCGCATCCCCCGCTTCTCGAGGGCGGCCACGATGCGGCCCACCTGGTCGTCCACCGAGGTGACCATGGCGGCATAGGTGCGGCGGGTCGGGTCCTTGATGCTGGCGGCGTAGCGGTCTTCATCGGCCTTCTGGGCCTGATAGGGGGCATGGGGCGCCAGGGAGGCGAAGTAGAGGAAGAACGGCTTGGTTTTGTCTTGCCGCTCGATCTGCTTCACCGCCTCGTCGCCGATCAGCGGCAGGTAGTAGGTGGTCTCCTGCAGGAATTTGCCGTCGCGCTGCCAGTCGACGATGCCGCCGCGCATCTTGGTAAAGTAGTCGACCTCGCCGACGAGGTTGCCGTAGAAGTGATCGAAGCCGCGGTTCTGCGGCCAGTATTTCTTGTCGGCATGGCCCAGGTGCCACTTGCCCACCATCGAGGTCTGGTAGCCCGCCTCCTTCAGCGCCTGGGGCAGGGTGCGCTCGTCCGTTGGCAGACCGTAGGTGTGGTTGGGGAAGATCACCAGGGTCTGGAGGCCGTAGCGCATCGGGTGGCGGCCCGTCATCAGGGCGGCCCGGGACGGGGTGCACACGGGCATGCCGTGGAAGGACTCGAGCCGCACGCCCTCCCGGGCCAGCTTGTCGATGTTCGGCGTCTTGATGTCGCTGCCCCGGTAGCCGAGATCGGCATTGCCGAGGTCATCGGCCATGATGAAAATGATGTTCGGTCGGCTCGCCCCGCCAACCGCCCCAGCAGCGGGCCGGTTGGCCTCCAGCGCAAAGGCGGGCACCAGGGCGAACCAGATCAGGCAGACCAGGCAGGTGAGGCCGGCCAGGGAGAGCAGCTTCAGTTTCTGAAAGGGGTTCTTCCGTGTGGACTTCAACAGTGGCTCCCCCTGATTCGACGATGGGCTGGGCACAGCATGGGCATCTGGTGCGCCAAGGCCTGCAGGAAGACTAGAGACCTGAGGGCCTCAAGGCGACTAGAAAAAAAACCGCTGATGATGTCACTTCTTTTCATGAAGTTCCCCAACCGAGCTTGGACCTGCTTGGCGTCTTGACATTCGCTGCTTGCTGGTTCCAGCTGCCAACCCAAGCTGCTTAGCAACGGCAGGACCACCAGTTGGTTGCCACGTCAGACAACACATCCTTCGAACGCTGCCCCTAAGTGGCAGGCAAGGATTGTATGCCGGCACCAGAGTCTTCGAGGTGGCCTGACCACTCGAGGGGCTTGCTAGCCGATTTCACGAGCATCTCACAAATCACTCGGCTGAAGACCAGTATTTTTCGCGATGCGGGATAACATCCTGGGCCCTATCTCCTCACCATCATGGAAAGCAAAAACAAAATCTGGATATCCATCACGAGCAAGAGTCTTATGTGATCCTGACTGTCGCTTGACCCGCCAGCCAATGGACTGGAGAGCAGCTAACACCCCTTTCGCTTTGACTGAGGACCACGTACTCATGCATTGACAGGGAGCGACAAGCTGATACTCACAGGCTCAGACTCGCTATTTTCAAGCCTGTCGGCGATAACGCGAAGAGCCAAGATCTCAGCCTTGGAAATTGCATCTGCAGCAGAGTCGCCATACGAGAGAACGCCAGGCAACTCAGGGACCTCCGCAATCCAGCGTCCATCAACCTCTTGCTCGCACTCCAAAGTGAAATTCATGGTCTACGCGGCGCTGTTACCACCGTAGCAACAAACCAGGGTGTAGACGCAGCCCCCGCTGCCTGGCGCAGCTTCCATCCCAGGTATTCGGCTAACGCCCTGCTCACCTGCCGCAGATCTCTCCATGATTGGATGGCTCCTTGTGGAGGCGGTCAGGCGCAGCAAGATGTTAGGCCAGCTGCATGGACCCTATGATTCTATGTACCCAAAATGACTTGCTCGACGAAGTAGACAGTGACGAGAGGCATCGCCTGACTTGTTCCAAAAAGCGCTCTCTTGGTCAATGTTGTGTCCAAGCAGGACAGTGGACTACTCACCGAAGAGGTGCAAGCCTAGGAGCGACCTCGCTTCCTTGAGAAAACCACTGCTGCAGAGGGTAGATGCTCGTTTCGAAGAAAGCGAGAAATGCGAGCAACATGATCGAACCCGACACGTTTGGATGAAATTGAAGGTGGGCCGACTCCGCTGGACCTGCATCGAGGGAGGGGAACCCGAAAAGGACGCCCCAGGCTGCACCTGCTACGAAGGCTATGAGGCGCTGAAGCATCAGAAGGAGCGAAGTTCTCGAGGCAGAGGCACCGTTGATGCCTAACGACAAAGCTAATTTGCCGGGGCCTCTGCAAGGACTACATCCCACACGTAGCAAGAATGCGGCCCAATTCAAGTTCAGCGTTTTGTTGGCTGGCCATACGGTTGCCAACGTCAGACTGATCCAATGCCCTACGGAACTCGCTTAACCGCCGGCGGGTTCCATCTGCCGGTGAGCGCCTCGGATCTTGGACCATAAAGTCGCATGGTCAGATTGAATGGCCCCTTGGGGGCGGGAAGCCAGTTGGCTTCCTTGTCTTTGCCTGGGCTGCCGTTTTGGAAATACCCCCTCTGCCAGGAAAGTTGACGCCTCTCCATCCCGATCACTTTTTTCCACCAGGGGGCTTAATGGAGCGATTTGATGCGTCGTTACAGCGAGGCCGTCAAGGCTGATGTGAGAAGACGAATGAGCCCACCTCACCGGCAGAGCGTGG
>CALRVC020000014.1:0-83441 GCA_943371515.1 Synechococcus sp. UW140
GCCTGCTCAGGCAGCCAGGGGCGGAAGGTCTTGGGCTTGCTCATGGCCCATGATCTCGCCCAAAGCCATTGCTGTCACTAGCTTTTGGGCAGATGCGTGGCCGTCTGTGGAGAACTCGCGGCGCGTTCTATGCGCAACAGCCTCCTAGGGGTAGCTACTCTCCAACAAGCCTGAACTGATCAGACTCCGAACAACCACCTTGGGCTTGAGGCCTGCACGAGCCGCCCTTTGCTTCCCATCCCATGCGCCATTCCCTCGGCCGCGTTGTCGCCACTGCTGCTGTCGCGGCTTCCGTCCCGGAAGAGGTGATCATCGGCCTGCTGGATCGCCATGCCGCCCGCGACTGGGGCGAACTCGACGCCGAGGACAAGGCCACCAATGACGCCGATCACAGCCAGGCGGAAGGCCGCCTGTTCTCCAGCTACGAAACGCCGGAGCACGGGACGATCTGGCTGATCACCGAGGACCTGCGGGGTGAAGGCGGCGGTCCAATCACCACGGTGCTGCACCCTGAGGACTACTGAAGGGAACACGATCAACGCAGCGGCAACCGTGCTAGTACATGCGTACGCATTGACCCTGAGCCATGGGTGTTCCTCTGCCCCGCCCCACAGCACTGAATGCGCGGATAGACACCCCAGTCGAGGACTGGCCCTACCTCGACGAGGGCGTTCTGCTCAAGACGCGCAGCCGCAAGGTCTGCATGACCTGCCACTGGTTTCGACACCACGCCGGCCCTAACTGCATCCCCCTGCTCACCTGCCAGCTGCACCAAGGACTGCTGGCCCAGGGCGAGCATCTCACTCACCGCTGTCAGGGTTGGACGGACGACATGACGCGCCAGCGGGGCTGGTGTCCGGAGGTGGCATGAGCAGCCGGCGGCCGGTGGTGGGCGTGATGGGTGCGGGGGACGGTGCCTCGTCAGAAGCCATGCGTCTGGCGGAGGAGCTTGGCCAGTGCATCAGCGCCAGGGGTTGGGTGTTGCTCACCGGTGGCCGACCAGCGGGCGTGATGGCGGCGGCCAGCCGCGGCGCGGCTCGTGTGGAGGGACACCTGGTGGTGGGGGTGCTGCCCGATGAAGGGAAGGGTGACGACAGGCAAAGCACGGCGGAGCTGGATCTGGCGGTGTTCACCGGCATGGGCAAGGCCCGCAACGTGATCAACGTGCTCAGCGCCGATGTGGTGGTGGTCTGCGGCGGTGGCGGCCCCGGCACAGCATCAGAAGCCGCCCATGCGCTCAATGCGGGCAGGCCGCTGATCCTGCTGGCGGTGCCGCCGCTGTGGCGTGAGTTCTTCTGCTCGCTCGGCAAGGAGGTACAGAGCGCGAGCGATGTGCAGGAGTGCTGCCGGTTGATCGAGGCCAGACTCACAGAGGCATGAGCCGGCCATCACCGCGTGTCCCCCTGACCCCAAGGGAGGGCTGGTTGAGCGACGGGCGCCAGGTACTGCGCTTCCGCCCGACCAACTGGGAGCGCACCTACCAGCGATTGGAGATCACCAGCGGCGAACTGCTTCCCGGCGAGCAGGTGCCGCTGCTCAAAAACCGCCGGGAGATCAGCCGGGAAGAGGCCCTCAAGCTGTGGGCCGCCAAGCGCCAGGAGGGCTGGAGACCCTGTCAGCCCCAGTGGTGATGAGGTGGCCCAGCAGTGAGGTTTGCCGTAATGACACCACGGCCAAACGGATCTATTAATGAATCAGAGGCCTCGACCAGGGCGGTTCCAACCAGTTCCCTGCAACCGGCCCAAGGGCGCCCGACACGGGGCGCCCTTTTCATTGGAGCCGTCCAGCATCCCTCTGCTGCAGTGCATTGAGCAGGAGAGGCTTTCTTGGTTCCTTCGTGGTGGCATGCCCGCTCCCTTGGCCATGCCTAGCGTTTGGTGAACGCCGCCTGGTGGGCCATGGCCGTGGTGAACCGCTGCGCGGTGGGGATCTACCCCAGCGGGCAATTGCTCGACTGGGCACGGGGACTTGACCTGGATGTGGAGGTTGCCGGCGCCAAGGAGCCCTGCCTGTATCTGATCCCTGACTACGACACGGAAGAGGAGGCCGAAGAAATCCTCGAGGAGGTCTACGAGGCGATTTTCGAGGCGGAGCTCGACTACTGGCATCGCGACCCCGGCACCTGGCCGGCAGAGCGCACCTATCCGGTGTTCCGCAAATGGTTTGAGGTGCGCTTCTACCCCTTGATCCAGGATCTGGTGGGCGAGGAACTCACCGCCACCGAGCTGGATGAGGAGTTCATCGGCGAGCTGCGTACGGCACTGGAGGGGCTTGAGCAGGGTCTCTGAGTGAGGCCGGAAGGGAAGGGCATCGGCACTCAGACTGGGGTGATGCCCCTGATCTTTCGCCCACTCACCGCTCTGTTGCTGGCGGTGGCGATAACCCCGGCGGTGCTATTCCCGTTGTCGGCGGTTGCGGGCCCCGAGGTTCGCGCCACGGTGATCTCGATCGGCGATGGCGACACCATCCGTGTGCAGCAGGGCCAGCAGCGGATGACGATCCGACTGGCCTGCATTGACGCCCCCGAGATGGCCCAGGCCCCCTATGGCGCCCAGGCCCGCAGCTATCTGCAGAGCCGCATGCGGCTAGGCTCCAGTGTGACCCTCAGGCCTCAGACGGTGGATCGCTTCGGGCGCACCGTGGCCGAGGTGTTCAGTGGAGTGAACATCAACCTGGCGATGGTGGAAGACGGCATTGCTTTTGCCTACCGCAAGTACCTGGGCCAGTGCAACGCCAGGGAGTATCTCGACGCTGAGGTCCGGGCTTCCCAAAGCCGCTACGGGGTGTGGCAAGTGCCAGGCGGCATCACCCGCCCCTGGGATTTCCGCCGCAGCCGAACAGCAGGGCGATCAGCAAGAACGACTGAGTCGATTCCTGGTGGCCGCCGCTATCGCTGTGGTGAGATCGGCTCGTTTGCACGCGCGCAGGAGCTGCTGCGTCAGGGACACACCTATCTGGACTCGAATGGTGAAGGAGAGGCCTGCGAAAGTCTCCGCTGAAGGGACGGACACCCGCACCTTTTTGCTCTGGTCACCAACAGCCTGATCGTTATCGTCCAGATAATTGATGCATCACCTGCATGGCTCTCATCGGATCTGAACTGCTCGCCAAAGTCAAGGAGCAGGGAGATGCCTCTAAGTCCGATCTGGTGCGAGCCGCCGGCTATGTGAGCAGCAAGAAGGACGGCAGTGAGCGTCTGAACTTCACCGCCTTCTATGAAGCACTCCTGGAAGCCAAGGGCGTCAGCCTCGGTGATGGTGGTGGCAACGGCAAAGGGAAAGCAGGCCGCAGCTTGAGCTACGTGGCAACCGTGCAAGGAAACGGCAACCTGTTGGTGGGCAAGGCCTACACCGCTTTCCTCGACCTCAAGCCTGGCGATGAGTTCGAGATCAAGCTGGGCAAGAAACAGATCCGGCTGATCCCAGTTGGCGGCAGCGACGACGAGGAATGAGGGAGCATTCAGCCCTGTTACGGGTGGCGTCAAGGTCTCAGTCGCTGAGGGTGTGAGCCACAACTTTCCCTAGCGTTGCTGACCCTGACAGGGGCATGGTGCACGAAAACCAGCTCGTCAACGACTGCCTGCGCCGCTATGGCGGCGCACTGCTGTTCATGGCACCGGAGTGGAGAGAAGACCAGGGAGCGGTGCCATGCCAGATCGTGGATGTCTTTGCGCTGCAGGTGGTGACGGGTTTCACCCGTGATCCACAGGGAAAACTGCTTCTGGAGGCCCATCCCTCTGTTGCGGCTGGCCGCAGCTGGTCGCTGGCCAAGGCCGCTCAGCTTGCGCGGCTTGATGCCAGACCCGAGCGGTGGGTGGTGCTTCAGCGGAACAACAGAGCGTGGGGGATGTTCTGGGCAGGTGGTGGGCTGCATCGCTGCCGCCAGGAACTGCTGCAGACCTCGCAATCCCCAGCACTGAGCTCCGCCATCGTTCCGGTGACGCCGGAAGCAGTGCTGCGGCTGGTCCTCAATCTGGACATTGAGGACACGGCACCCGCCGCGACTGTCCTCCAGGCTGGCGCCCCTCCTGCAGTGATGAGTAGTTCCGGAGTCCTGAAGGCCGTGCTGTGGACGTCTATGGCCTGGCTTGCCGTGCTGGCTCTGATCGCTGCCGGCTTCCTGGGAGTGCTGCGCGAGCAGGACCGCAAGCTGGAACTGCTGTTGGAGCGGCTGCCCCCGCCGGCTGCCGATCGCTGATGACCAACCTGCCCCATCTCCACAGCCCGCGCTACATCGATGCCCTGGGCTGGGCGGCACAGCTGCACAGCCTCCAGCGGCGCAAAGGCAAACCCGTGCCCTACATCTCCCACCTGATCGCCGTGAGCGCTCTGGTGTGGGAAGACGGCGGCGATGAGGAGCAGGCGATTGCAGGCCTGCTGCACGATGCGATCGAGGATGCCGATCAGGACGAGGCCTCGATTGCCGGCCGCTACGGGATACGTGTGGGCCAGATTGTGGCCGACTTCACAGACACCGCAGGGCCGGTGGCGCCGGGAGGCAAGAAGGAATCCTGGCTCGTGCGCAAGACGCGCTACGTGGCCTCGCTGGAGCACAAGCCGCTCGATTCACTGCTGGTGACGGCAGCCGATAAGGCCCACAACGCCCGCGACATGGTGCTCGATGCCCGCCGCGACCCAAGCAGCTGGAAGAGGTTCAAGGCCGGCCTTGATGGCACCGCCTGGTACCTGCTGCGGATCCACCAGACCCTCAGCCACCGGCTGCCGCGCAGCCGCTCCAACGAAGTGCTGGGAGAAGCCGTGAAGGAGATCCTCACCAGTGAGGCCTACTGGCGAATCGTGCCCGAGGGGATTGCGCCGGCGGTGTGGGCGGCGGGCTACCTGGAGCGACCGGAGACGCACCGGAGCAGGTCAGCCCATGACTGCTGAGGCCCCTAATTCCGTCGGTGCGCCGCGCTTGATCGATGGACCCGACGCCGCATCGGCCACGGTGCTGCTGGCCCATGGGGCTGGTGCACCGATGGACAGCCCGTTCATGGCGGCCATCGCCGGCGGCCTGGCGCAGCGGGGCTGGCGCGTGGTGCGCTTTGAATTCCCGTACATGGCCCGGCAGCGAATCCTGGGCAAACAACAGGGTCCCAACCGGATGCCGGTGCTGCAGGAGGCGTTCCGCCAGCAGGCGCGGCTTGAGCAGATGGAGCAGCCGGAGCGTCCGCTGTTCATCGGCGGCAAGTCGATGGGCGGCCGGGTGGCCAGCTTGCTGGTGGATGAACTGGCCGCCAGCAATAAGGTGTGCGGCTGCCTCTGTCTGGGCTATCCCTTCCACCCACCCGGCAAGCCGCTGCAGCTGCGCACCGAGCACCTGAGCGCCTTGCAGACGCCCACCTTGATCCTGCAGGGGGAACGCGACACGTTCGGCCGCCGCGAGGAGGTGGAGGCCTACAGCCTCTCGCCGCAGGTGCAGCTGCACTGGATCCCCAGCGGTGACCACAGCTTCAAGCCCACCCGCAGCTCCGGCCTCAGCGAGGCGGAGAACTGGTCCACGGCGGTGGCGTTGAGCGATCAGTTCCTGCGGCAGCTGCTCAGCGGTTGAGCCCTGGCTTCCCAGAAGAAGATCATCGTCAGCAGGGGCCAGCTGGGGGCGGTTGCTGCAGCATGAAGTGCCCCTGATCTCGGCCCGCCGATGCCCGGACCCGAGCCGATTCGCTCCATCGACCCAGGCACCCTCGATGGCGGAGCGCTCTACCGGCTCTGCACCAGCCTGGTGGTGCCTCGGCCAATTGCCTGGGTGAGCACGATCAGCAGCGATGGGCAAGCCAACCTCGCACCGTTCAGTTTCTTCAATGCCGTGAGTGATCAGCCGGCGGTGTTGATGGTCTCGATCGGTGCCCGGCGCGATCGTGAGAAGGACACCCTGCGGAACATCCGTCAGACCCACTGCTTTGCGGTGCATGTAGTGGATGAGCGGCTGGTCGAGCAGATGAACATCACCGCCACCGACTATCCACCTGGCACCGATGAATTTGATGCCGCCGGACTCATCGCCGTGCCCTGCAGCCGGATCGCGGCGCGACGGGTGCAGGATGCTGCCGCCTGCCTCGAGTGTGAGCTGCTCGAGCTGATCCCCGTGTCCGGCACCACGTTCACGATGGCGCTGGGCCAGGTGGTGATGGTGCACGTACAGGAGCGTTGCCTGGGCGCCTCGGGTTCTGCTTCGGTGGAAGCTCTCCGCCCGTTGGGCAAGTTGGCCTCGAATGACTACACACGCTTGGGGGAGGTGTTCGAGCTGCTGCGCCCCAGACTGGAGGAGGCATGACAAAGCCCGGTGACGAGGCCACCGGGCTCTGAAGAAGTTTGGTTGTGGGGGCGGAGCTGCTGACGCTGGCACCTGGGGCCAGTTGACAAGTGGGACTTCCCGTTGGGTCCGGGGCACCTGAGGCGAGGCCTTTAACGGTGCAGTGGACGGCGATAGGGCGGATCAAACAGCCGCGACACGCCAGGGAAGTCAGTGATCCGTTGAGAGTGTTGGAGCAGGGACCGGATCGTCAGCGCGCTCCTCGCGGCTGCTCAGGGGGGGTGTCTTCCATTGATGGAGCCTCCGAATCCCGTTGCAGCCACGATGGGTCCGCCCAGCGGAGCCAGCAAGGGCAGCAGCACTTTTGACACGGCTCTTCACCCAGGGCAACGAGGCTTCACAGATGTGTGTGCGGGGCTTCCAGGGAGCTGGTGGCAAGATCCCCAGCGCCCAGGTGAATGCCCCGTCCCATATGGCCACGCTGCGGGGCAGCAGCGACGCCCGCCAAGTCGAGCTTGAGGGCAAAGGGAGTGATCTAGTAATGCTTCTGCTCCAAACCAGCCCACCAGCCAATACCTTGACGAGGTGTTTGGCAAACAGTTCTGTACACAGGATCTAGCCTTAGTCCGAGACCTGCCTAACATGAAAGGCAACATCTCTTGCGATCGGCTTGGCTTAGTTAGATATCCAACTCAAGCTGGCTTCTGAGATGCTCGGCTTGATCTTCATTGTTTACCTCAAGATTTCTTGCGACCATCTCGGGAGCCAATCTTGATTTGGCCACTCGTTTCAAATATGGCAAGAGACTACCTTCATTCATATATATGGATCTAGCCAATGCGGCCGAGCGAGCTTGACAGGCAAAAGACTTTTTGGGATTAAACTCTATGTCTGTAAAACAATCGTACTCAACCAGCTGATCTAGCAGAGGCTTCTGTTGATACAGTGCGCCCAGATATAGCCAGCTGTAGAACTCTGTCCCGGAAGACAAGTCAAAAAAGAAGTCTCCCATCGTCCATCCAGATAGATTGGCTGCATCTTCGAATTCTCTTGCCCGGTTCCGCGCATCCCTAGGCTGCAGATAATACCTATCACCGTCGCTTCGAGGCGCGTCATTAAATTGCTTGCTTCCTTGATAGACTGTTTCCACGGATGCTTTCATCGGCGAAGAGGAGCGAATGCTCAGCTGCAAGTTGAATGCAGATAGCTCTACGCCTAATGCCAATGGAGACTTGGATGATATTTCCAGAGGTTTCTGGAGATTGGTGTTAACAAGGATGCGAGAGTGCAATGACTTGATAGATCTTTGCTTCTGAGCAATAGAGAATCCAGGGTGCCAGTCAAAGTCTATCTGAATCTCTTTGATTCTGGCATTTACTCCGTGGTCATCATCAGCGAAGAAGACGGGCCGAGTTGCCATTGCCTTAAGGCCTCCTCCATTGTTCCCAATCAAGCCTAGGCTTGAAGAGTTCTCTTGACAAAAAACACCGCATTCGACTTGAGACTATGAGTTGCTGGCAAGAGTCCATTGCGTTAGAGCTGTAGAAATGAGCACCCGAGATGTCAGATACCGAGATTACTGATGGAACAAGCACTTCAGCCTGAGGGGAGGTTGGGAATGAATCAGGAATACGTGGATGCCGCCCTCGATTCTGAACAACCTCTGCAAACAGATCTTCAAATGCTCCCAAACCTCTGAAATCTGAAGCTGGCCTACGAGCTAGCTCTGAAGACGCGGCATTATAAGGATAAAATAGACAGTCCTGCCTCCACAGTATGCTTGGGCAAATAGTCAAGACACACCAGTCTGCTGCGTCATCTTGCGCATATCGATAAAACATTTGGAAATTAGGAAATTCAACCGATGCACAGACATGGTCTGGCTTGCCGTCAAATCTGTATTGGTCTAACACCGGCCTTTGAAGCTCTCTCAACTTCCGGTGATTAAGGATTCCCTCTCGCAGGATGTATTGCAGCTTGTCAACCCTTGTGAAGTGAACAAGGGATTTGATGTTTCTTGCGCGAACGAATGATTCAATTGAGTATTGAGGAGAGGCGCTAGAGTGCGTAGGAGAAATGCTTATCCCAAGTCCCTGCAGAGATGCAGCTAGGGCATCATGGGCCAAGATGGCGTTTTCTGTCTCCTCAGCGAGCAGCTCATCAAGTATCTGTGTAGACTTGGAGATCAGCTCTTCAACTGATGTGGCCGTAAGTAGGTCGTGCATCTCCCACTGCTGAAGATGATCTCGCAACTCTGCAATAAACCTGTTCTTTATATCTATATTTCCCCAGGCGTCATGAGGGTTTGCTGGCAGCGATAAAGGTTCTTTATTCGATTCCTTGCGAGCAGCCTCAGCGGCCTGTCGGGCAGCCTCTTGCCTGGCAGCCTCTTTGCGAGCAGCTTCAGCGGCCTGTCGGGCAGCCTCTTGCCTGGCAGCCTCCTTGCGGACAGCCTCAGCAGCCTGCTGGGCAGCCTCTTGCCTGGCAGCCTCTTTGCGAGCAGCTTCAGCGGCCTGTCGGGCGGCAATCTCGGAAGCTGGCTTAGTCGCTTCGCGATACCGAGCTGCAGTTTCCGAAATAAGCCCACCTAGGATTCGGAAGACTCTTTGTACTACTTCTCGCTTACTCATTGAATACTTCTTTGCCTAGCTCACCCTAGTCAATGAACTTCCGCTTCGCATGGCACGGTTCCCTACAGCATGTTCACTGATTTTGGGCGCTGCTGGAGCAGGTGTTCCGCGCCGGTGAAACCTTCACCCACGATCCAGCGATCACCCTGAGACTCGGCGCCAATAATGAGCTGAAAGGGAAGAGCGCTCAGAGCCCAGTGCTCAAAAAGGAATGCCGTTGTAATGGGCTAGAAGTTGATCTATTTCTCCAGCAAACCCATCTTCCTGTTCGGGCAACGCAAATGACTTGGACATACCAAATATACGCGACTGAAATTCAGGCAATTCCTTGACCTGGGCATAGGTTGAGGCGTTCGTCTGTAGTACCTGCCTGATGATTGGACGCTGCAGAATATTGTGATAGTGCTTGAATCCAGGCACTCTTCGTTGTGTGCTCTCGTAAATAACATCTCGCAGGGCAACAAGATCCTTGCCTAAGTCCCCGCTGAAGACGTGCGGCGGTGCATCAGCCCGCGTCTCATCTGCCCTGTCCGCCGCTGGAGCATCAGAGTGATCTTGGACGATGGGGCCATGCTGAGTAGTGAAGGCACGAAGCTCGCTACGAATAGATGCAAGTTCCTGAGTAAGGGCCTCCCGAAGCTCCTGGATTGGAACCGTGGTTGCATCATATCCGTCTTGCAAAACCTGCTCGACCTGGGCCAGTAGATCATTCATAGAAAACTGCGTTTCTACACCATCTTCAACTTGGCTTGCCGATGAGGCGTCATCGCTATTGACGCTAAGGATGCCAGAGCTAGTCAGGACTTCAAGAACCTTGTTGCGATAAGGATCGATTTCCTGTGGCGTTGGTCTGGCGACACGAAAGCCAAATCGATTGACCTCATCACGATGGATATTAGCAATGACAAGGATCAATTCGTAAAGGGCATTGGCAACATCAAACAGCCTGAGCGCCTGGATGCCATAACTGCTGTTGAATAGAGCCTCGCCAGCAGCAAGGCAGCCGTGAGCCTCTGAATCTCTTGCTGATCGCAATGTGAGGGCTAGGCCACGAAACTCGCTAAAAAGCAAAGCAAGGCTTTTTTTCTGCTGTGGATTGAGTCCGAGTAAAAGAGTCCTTGGGCTGTTTCGAATGCTTCTAATTAGAACAGAAGCATACATTCGTTCGCCGCGGTTATCATTAAACTGCTCCCACCATTGCCCTGATTCGCTGAGATCCCTTGCTCGATGCTTGGCCACATACTCGAGGATGCACTGGACGTCATCAAGATTCCCCGCATTTTTTTCATCTTCAGAGAGGCATAGATAGCCAACAAAGCAAAGCCATTTATAGACCTCAGATATCTGTGCTCCAATCAGATGCGTGTTGATGAGACTAGCCATCAGATTGCCTGCGGCATCATGGAGCCGCTTCTGGGTTCAGAGAATAAGTCTACTAGCCATGGCAACGGCCCTGGATAACCATTCCAGGTATTTATCAGGCATACAAATAGACAGATGGCCTGCTCATGAATATGAGTTCTCACTGCAACCATCCGAACGGACGAAAACTCAGTGCTTCTTTAGTGAATGCCGCGCTTGACATGACAAGAGAAGCCAGAAGATAAGTGCCAACGACAATATTGAGGCCAGGCACTGAAAGAGCGGTCAGCAATGTTGCGTACTTGGCCGCTTTGATTCCAAGCGTTTTTAATGTGAGAGATTTAAATTGCTCAAGAGTAATAGCGCCCTGGCGGTATCGACGCCATAGCTCGAATACAATGATGCCTGACGAGAGGATCGGCAGCAAGGGGAAATAGCTCCATATAGACTCGTTGGCCTTCGTCTCTAGTTCCTGCATCCTATCTACAAAGTCTTCAACCCTAATGGTGAGGTCGTCATTGCGTAAGCCTGACGATTTCAGTTCCATGCGTTCAGCGATCTCCTCGGTGACAAGAATCTCAGTGTCAGGATTAGATTCCATCCATGACGAGATAAGGCCAGGGTTGTCTGTAGCCTTGAGTTGTATCTCCCATGATTCATTGGTTGCCTGATCGAAAAGCTGGACATCAACAGATTGATGGTTGGTTTCTGGAAAGAGCGCAGCAAAGACGCTGTCACCATCTGAGTTCTCGAGCACTTGGAACTCCATTTCGTGCAAAATACCCTTGACATTGCTCACAAGACCGGCGATCTGGTCTTCGTCATAGGCATTGAGCTTTTCGGCGACTTGATCAAGCGGCAGATTCCATTCTGGAGAGCTTCGCTGCAGTGCTGCCAGAACCCCGTAATCTATTTCCTCTAGTGCCTGAGAAGAAAAGGCAACCTTGGCAAGAGCGCCAAGGATTGCTGCTTCGTCAAAGCGGCAACTTAGAAAGCGTATGGATGGTGTCTTGCTCATTCTTCTGGTTTGTAGTCCTTCCCGCGGTTACGACCTTCTGCCTTATATTCCTTCCACATTCGCTTGATGTCTGCCGAAGAAACGGTCCGGCCTTTAGATTTTTCTTTGAGGTAATAGTCCATGGTCCTACCGATTGCATAAGTTAGGCCATAAACAAGTGGAATTGTGGTAATGCCCGCGAGGAACGGAAGTCCCGTCTTGTAAAGCCCAAGCGCGGCTTGCTGCGCGAGCATTCCCATTCCAATCGTTCCCAAGATCTCTTTAAGGAGTTCATTCGCCTTTGCATCGCTAAGCGGCATCCCGCGGATGGCGCTTATCCTCGAGCCCATATAAGCCTGTATTGGCGTCAGGATGAAGATGTCGGCAAAAGGAAGCGGCTGGGATGCTGCCGCGGCACATGCCGCAGAGAAGATATGGATCGTTCTTGTGACCTTCTGCTCGATTGTCAGGTCTTCCCTGTTCTCTATCTGGGTTACTTCGTTTTGGATCTTGGCCTTGATCCGATTGAGCCAGTCCCTTTTTTCAAGAGTCATGATGGCTTGTTAGAGAACTTTTGGTGCCAGCAAGGCTTTGAAGCTAGTGGATCCAGGCTGGCGTGAGCACCATTTACTCAGGACAGGCCGCCGGCAGCAACCGCTCGATCGCTTGATGGGGCACGCCCACCTGCTGAGCGATCAGCAGCACAAGCTGCTCCAGCCGATCGAGGCGCTGCTCCAGGGCCTGGAGCTCTGCGGGCAGAGCCTTGCCCCCCGTGGCCTTCCCACCGGAGGTGGGTTTGGTCTTGGGAGGGGGCAGCAGGGACTGGAGTGGCGGGCCATTGGGGTCCGCCAGCAGCAGGCCCACCATCACGTCCTTCTTGGCCCTCGCCGCCACCTTGATGCCCCTCCGGCCACAGAGCTCCTGTAGGACGTCGTTCTTCAGAGCTAGGAGCTGGGCTTCCGTGGCGGGGGCACCGCCCTCGGGCTGGATCAGGGCACGGGGTTCCTCGACTGCGGTGGCGCTATCGCCCAGTTCTTCCGCCAGGCCGCGATAGAGCCGGGCATCGGCCTGGGCCAGCTGCCGCAGGGTTGAGCGGAGGGTATCGGCGATCTCACCCATGGTCGTCGGCTCCTTTGGCTTGATCCTGGGGCTGCGGCTGGGGTTGGGGCTGCTGTGGTGGCTGCAGCTGAGGGTCTGTGGGCTCTGCCGGCTGCTGGGGTTGGAGCCCATTCGTGCTGACGTCGATGGGCCGCTGCGCACTGTCCCCAGGCGGTGGGGATGTTCCGGCTGCGGGTCCGTGGCCGTTGCCGCCTGGTGGGGGTGGCGGGGGCGCCAGCAGATCCTGGGACTTTTCAATCAGCTCCTGCTGCTTCTGCTTGAGATCGCCGAGCCGGTCCTTGGTACGACCCCAGCGATTGATGAAATGAATCACCGCACGAACGAGATCACCGATATACCCGCCACCTTGAAAGCTATGGCGGCCTTTCTTGTAGCGGCTGAAGCCATTCACCAGGTCATCGCCGGCATCTTCAATATCACCCGCGATGGCCGTCACGATCTCCAGGAGCTCATAGAGTTCCTTGCGTTGGGGCAGATCACGGCTGGCCAAGGCCGTGAGCCGTTGCTTGAGGAGGGCGGTTTCATCCTTGGCCTTGTTGGCAAGGCGCCGATGCTGGGCGCGGCTGCGCATCAGGCTGGAGTAGCAATTCCTCAGCTCCAGATAGGTGCTATTGAGCACCTCGCGTTCAAGCGGTTCCGGATCTGGCGGGAAATCAGAGGTTGGGGGCAGGAAGACCATGCCATGCAGCACATCGGCTTCCATCCTGCGGATGCAGCCGCAACGAGCGGCTAATCAGAAGAGGCTTAATCTATGCGTGTGGTGAATAGTTCTGGCATCGCCCCGCGTGGCAACTGAGGCGAGAGGGGTGCGAGAAGAGCTGCAGATCTGCAGCAATCTTCACAATGTTGCTGGAATCATCCGAACAAGGCGGAATCAGTCCGCCCAAGGCCGCAGGCTCGCTCCAGGCCCCCGGGCCCGGGCCCCGGCTCAGCTCGGGGCGTACACCGCCAGGGCCGCCTGCAGCCGCTCCTGATGCTCCTGGCGCAGCTCCGGCGGCGATTCGATGCGGACGCCGGCCCCAAAGGCAAACAGCCAGGTCCGCAGGTCGATGTCAGCGGCGAGGGTCCAGCTGGGCAGATCCAGCTCTACCGGATAAGGATGGCTGTCAGCCGGAGAGCCAGGCTCCAGCACGTGCGGCGCCTTGGGGTGAAACCACCAGCTGTCGCCCGGCAGCGGCCGCGAGAGCCGGGTGTGCTCGATCGGGTAGCGCTGCAGGCCCTCGCGCAGGAAGGCAAAGCACCAGCCCTGGCAGCAGAAGCGCAACGTGCGCAGCTCCCGCTCGCGGCTGCGGCCGCGGGGCTGGCACAGCCGCAGCTGGGCGGCCAGGTCGTCGCCGAAATAGATGCCGCCGCTGTGGTGCAGCAGGGTCTGCAGACGAGCGAGGGCCTGCTGGTGGCTGTCATCGCTGCGGCGGGTGCCCCGTTCGCTGCGGCGCAGGGCGAGGCGGTCCAGCCGCTCGCAGCGGATCAGGCCCTGCTCCTGGCCGGGGCTGTCCTCCTCAAACACCAGGTACCAGCCGATGGTGTGGAAGAGCAGCTGCAGCGGCCACACCCGAAACAAGCCGTTGGGGCTGTCCGCAAAGGAGCCCACCGAGGCGTAGCGCTCCAGCTCGATCCGCCGCCGTTCCACGATCGCCGTTTCCAGCGCTTCGGCCTGCCGCTCGGCCGCCAGGGAATCGGGCCGCACCAGGGCGCTGCTCACGATCGAGCGGTTGGCGAACGCCCGCACCGGGGTGGTGCCGTCCACGGCGATGCCTCCCCAGGCGAGCCGCTGCTCCAGCTCCCGCAGCAGATCCTGGGCGGTGGGATCGTCCAGGCGGCCGGCCGCCTGGCTCACCACCCCATGGATCTCCCGCAGCCGGTGGGCCGAGAGCAGGGCGGTGCCGATGGCGTAACCGTGGCGCACGTTGTCGCGCGGGGACCGGAAGCCGTAGGGGGTGAGCAGCTTCTCGAGGTCCTTGCGCAGGGTGGCGGCCTCGGAGGGCAGATAGGCACCGGGGATGGCCTCGGTGCGCTCGATCAGGTGCTCGGGCAGGGGCACGCCCTCGGCCTGATCAAAGGGCTGCTGCAGCAGATGGCGCAGCAGGGTGAACACCCGCACGAAGACGGGCCCATCGCCCATCGGCGGAAAGCCACCGTTCACCCCACCAGGCCAGGGACCAGTGGCGGGAGGCTCAGGCTTGGGTGGCGCCAGCTCGATCGGCGCCAGGGAGGGCTCAGCGCTGCAGAACCCATTGGCCTCCAGCCAGGCCAGATCCCGGCGGAGAGCTGCCGCGTCGCCGTAGCACTCGCCATCCAGCCGGCGCAGGTAGGCCGCCGCCTGATCCGCCAGATCCCCCTCGGGCAAGGGCGACACGATCGCCTCCAGCTCCGCCCGCGTGGCGGGGTCGGCCGCGGACAGTTCGGGGAAGGAGGTGAGCAGGCGCAGCAGGTAGAGGAGCCGCTCCAGATCCAGCAGGCGTGAATAGCCGTGCAGCTGGAAGCGCTTCTCGCGGTTGCGGGCGGAACGGATGCGGTGATCCAGTCGTGCCAGCTCATCGCGGAGCAGCCCTTCCAGCTCGCGGCCGTGGGTAGGCACCACCGCCACCACCGCCGCAAAGCCCTCGGCCCGGCTGGGACCAAAGGCCGGATCGGCCAGGGCGGCGGCCATCTCGCGGATCACCGGCTCGGGCACCAGGCGCTTGCGGGTCTGGTTCCACTGCAGGCAGGTGGCGAGCGGCGTGTAGAGCCACCAGCCGATCCACTCCACCGGAGCGGGCAGGCGCAAAGCCTGAGTGATGGCCAGCCGCCAGGGGCGGCGGGCGTGGGTGGCATCCACGATCACCGGGATGCCTACGGCCACGGACTCACGGATGCGCTGGTGCAGCAGGGCCTCGATGTCGCGCCAGGGGCCCTGCACCGCCGCGTCACCGAAGAGTTCACCGCGCACCACGTCGGTGGAGAGCACCACGGCACCCGTGAGTTCCGCCAGCACAGCGGCCAGGGTGGTCTTGCCACTGGCGGGCGGGCCGATCAGCAGGTGGCAGCGCAGGGGCGCCCCCTGGGGGCTGGCCGGTGGACTGACAGATGGGCTGGTCATGGCCGCAGCGTGGCGACTGGGGAGTGCCATTGCAAGACCCTACAAGCGAAAGAGCAGTCGCAGATCCAAGCCCTGACAGGGATCTATGCGGCGGCTTTGCTATTTCGCAGGAGAAACAGCAGAAAAACCACCCGAGCTGATGAGGCTGCTCCCAGCGCCTTATCCATCCCATGGCTTCCCCGCGCCCCCCGTCGCTGGCCCAGGCCCCCCACTACCGCCTGCCGGAGTTGCTGCACGACATCCGCCTGCTCGATCTGCTGGAGCTCTGCGGCACCACCGTGCAGACCAGCCGGCTGCTGCAACTCAGCCAGCCCACCATCAGCCGCCGTTACCGGATCCTCTCCGAGGATTTCGGCCTGGTGCGCGATCGGCGCCAGCTCTGGGGATGCGGCTACGGCACCTCGGCCTCGATGCGCCTGCTGCGGCTGGGCTGCCGCGCCCATCGCCTGGCCGCCGGTGTGGCACGGATCGGCAGCGACCTCCTGCATCACTCCCTGCTGGCGGGCTGTCCCTGGCTGCTGCCCACCCCCCAGCGGTTCCGGGCAGCGGCCAACTGGCTGGAGCTGGTACGCCAGGGCGTGCTCGATGGCGCCTTGATCTCAGGCCTGGAGCTGGAGGAGGCGGAAGGGGTGAACCGCAAGGAGCTGGCGCTGGTGCCGCTGGGGGAGCTGCCCCTGGCCCTGGGGTTCTGCCCCGAGGCCCCAGTGCTGGTGGGCGCTGTCCCCGGCAGGCCGGCCCCAGGGGGGCGAGTGTCGGAGGTGCTGGTGCCCGATCGGGGCGTGGCGCCCGGCCTGCGGCGGCTCCTACGCGAGCTGGGGCTGATGCTTCGCAGCGGGGGCAACAGCCTGCAGACCCCGGGTGACTGGATCAGCCGGATCCAGGGCAGTGCCCTGGCTCTGGTGGTGGCCGATCGAGAAGCCGACACCTGGGCTTCCCTGCAGCGCTGGCCCCTGGGCCACGGGCCCTTGGCTTCCCGCCCCCACAGTCCGGTGTGGCTGGCGCTGCCGGCCGACTGGCAGGAGCACCCAGTGCTGCGTCACACCGCCCAGGAGCTGGGCCGGATGGGCGGCCCGCAACAGCTGGAGGGCTGAAAGTATGCGCCCTGTGCATAGATCCAAGACTCGCGCCTCCAAGTGCTTCTGGTGTGCTGCCGCATCGCTTCCGCTAGGTGCAGACTGGCCGCAGCGTCCCCTTACCCCCATGCCAGTCCCGCCGCTGCAGGCGGTGTAGCGATGACCGCCCGCTTGGAAGACCTCAAGCCCGATGCCCAGGTCAGGGGCCTGGTTAGGCGCGAGGCTGTCCGGATTGTGTCCGCCGAGATGCTGGGGGAGGCCGCCTGCAAGGTGGTGTATCGCGGGCAAGACGGCGTCCTTGGCGAGCAGCTGCTGTTCCGCAGCAGCGAAGCCGATCTGGTGCTGGTCTCCGGTGGCCGTAAGTGGAGCTTGAGGGCGATGGCGAATAGCACCGGCTGCCCAGAGTGCACCACCTCAAGGAGTTCCAAGGCCCATGCCTGAAGCCGTTCTCGCCCCTGGGGCCCGGATCGAGTGCCGCAGCGCCGAGTGGCTTGTGCGCAGCCTGGGCCGCAGCTCCGATGGCCAGCAGGTGGTGGATGTGGTGGGGGTGTCGCCCTTCCTGCGGGAGAAGGAGGCCCGCTTCCTGGTGGAGGTGGAGCGGGCGGCTGGAAGCTTCAAAGTGCTTCAGCCGGAAGACACGGAGCTGGTGTGCGACCCCTCGCCCCGCTACCGCGACAGTCTCCTGTTCATCGAGGCCCACCTGCGCCGGTCTGTGCCCACCGATGCCTCTCTGGTGGTGGGCCACCGGGCAGCGATGGATGCCCTGCCTTACCAGCTGGTGCCAGCCGCCAAGGCCCTGGCGATGCCACGCCAGCGGCTGCTGATCGCCGATGCGGTGGGACTGGGCAAGACGCTGGAATGCGGGATCCTCTGCAGCGAGCTGATCCGCCGGGGCAGAGGGCGGCGGCTGTTGGTGGTGACGAGCAAAAGCATGCTGGTGCAGTTCCAGAAGGAGTTCTGGACGCGCTTCTCGATCCCCCTGGTGCGGCTGGATTCGGTGGGCATTCAGCGGATCCGCGAGCAGATCCCAGGCAACCAGAACCCGTTCCACTATTTCGACAAGACGATCGTCTCCGTCGATACGCTCAAGAACGACCGCGAGTATCGCGTTTATCTCGATAACGCCAGCTGGGACATCATCGTGATCGATGAATGCCAGAACGTGGCCGAACGGGCCCGTGGCGCCATGAGGAGCCAGCGCTCCCGTCTCGCCGAGCGGCTGGCAACCCGCTCGGAAACATTGATCTTGCTGTCCGCCACCCCGCACGACGGCAAGCCGGAGAGCTTCGCCAGCCTGATGACGATGCTCGACCCGACGGCGATTGCCGATCCGAGCCGTTACAGCAAAGACGACATCCGGGATCTCTATGTGCGCCGCTTCCGCAAGGACGTGATTGCGGATCTGCGCAACAGCGTCAAGGAGCGCGACAGCGCCGATGTGGAGTGTGTGGCGAGTGAGCGGGAGGAGCGGGTGTTTGCCCTGCTCAAGGACCTCAAGCTTCCCGATAGCGACGGCAAGGCGAAGGCGGGCCAGTTGTTCAAGACCACGCTGGCCAAGAGCCTGCTGTCGAGCCCGATGGCGGCATTGGAAACGGTGCGCAACCGCCTGAAACGTCTGGAGGCGACGACCTCAAACGCGGGCTCCCCGGCCAGCGCCGACCGCGCCGCCCTTCAGGGCCTGGAGCCGCTGCTGGCCGCGATCAGCCCGGCCGATTTCTCCAAATACCAGCGGCTGCTCCAACTGATTCGCGCCGACTGGAGCTGGAGCGGCAAGGACCCCAGCGATCGGATTGTCCTGTTCACGGGCCGTCGTGAAACCCAGCGCTTCCTGGTCGAGCACCTGGCGGCCGATCTCGGCTTGCCCAAGGGGGCGGTGGTGGGTCTGGATGGCGCCATGCCCGATGTGGATCAAACGCGGGTGGTGGAGCATTTCGCCCAGGAGAAGGAAGCGGTGCGGATCCTGGTGGCCACGGAGGTGGCATCAGAAGGACTGAACCTGCATTACCTGAGCCATCGGCTGGTGCATGTCGACATCCCTTGGTCGTTGATGACGCTGCAACAGCGCAATGGCCGCATCGATCGCTACGGCCAGCCGCGGCAGCCCCTGATCCGCTATCTGCTCAATTCCTCCCGCAGTGAGGGCATGGGCGATGCCGAGAAGGTGGTGCGGCTGTTGCGGGAGAAAGACAAGCAGGCCCAGCTGAACATCGGCGATCCGGCCGTTTTTCTCGGCGTCTACGACGCGGCGGCGGAAGAGGAGGTGATCAGCAGGGCGTTTGAGGCCGGCAACTTGGAGGATCTGAACCGGCTGATGGAGGTCAACGCCGAACCGCAGCGCCAGGCGAGCAGCAGCGATCAGTTGTTCGAGGAGCTGTTCGGCATCAGCGCTGATTCAGCCGAAGGCGGCGGCAATGGCGGCGGCGATGGGCCCGCCCCAGCCGGGAATCCCAGCCCCGTGGTGGCCCAAACCCGCCAGTCCTTCAGCCTGTTCCACAGCCTCTGGGGCTATGTGGACACGGCCCTGGACGCGGTGGCACAGCAGATGGAGCGCCGCGGCGAAAAGCTTGATCTGCGCGTCTTCCCCGAGCAGCAGCGACTGGAGATCACACCGCCTTCTGATCTACAGCGCCGCTACGACCGTTACCCCCGCGAGCTGCAGCCGCCCCGCGGCCAGCGCCTGGCGCTCTCCACTGAGCCGGCGGCCCTGCAGCGGGCCCTGGAGCAGAGCCGGCGGCAGGACAACAGCCGACCAGAGCTGGAATACCTCTGGGATCTACACCCGCTGGTGGATTGGCTGGCGGATCGAGGCCAGATCAGCTTCCCGCGCCATCACGCGCCGGTGCTGCAGCTCAGCGATGGCCTCGATCCCGGCGCGGTGGTGATGGTGTTTCAGGGCACGATCCCCAACCAAAAAGGGGTGCCGGTGGTGCAGGAATGGGTGGCAGTGCGCTTTGCCGGCACGGGATTGAACGTGGTGGCGGTGGAGCCGTTCGAGGCGGTGGCCACACGCCTGCAGCTGGGCAGCCGGGATCACGCCAACATCAGCGGCGAGAAGCCCCCCGCTCACCTGAGCAGCCAGCTGCGCTACGCCGTCGAGCAGGCCAACACCTACCTGCGCGACTGCGGCGAGCAGTGGACCGCCCGCGTGCAGCCCGAGCTGGAGGCGCAGCGGGAGCGGCTACGGCGCCTGCGGGGCCGCCAGGTGGAGCAGCTGGAGCTGAGCCTTGCGGCCAATCAGCGCCCGCAGCAGATCAAGGAGAAACAGCGCCAGGAGAAGCAGAAGGCCATCGATGAGCGTTTCGAGGATCACGAACGCTTCGTGAGCCAGGTGATGACGATCGACCCCACCCCCTACCTGAAGCTGGTGGCGGTGCTCCACCGGGAGGCCTGAGCCATGGCCCTCCCCGGCATCAGCAACGCCAACGAGTTCTATTCCGCGCACTACCTCGAGAGCGTGCTGGCGGGGGACATCAAGAAGGTGCGCGAGCGCTGGGCGGAGGAGGCCAGGGCGCAGCTGGAGGCGGATCCCACGGCGGCGGTGAGCGCACCGGATGCACGCTTCCGGGCGCTGCGCAAACCCTGGCAGAAACTCCGGGAAGCCGAGATCGGCATCACGGATGAGCCGGCGGAGCGGCTTCGGCTGCAACGGGAGCTGTTCTTCAAGCCCCTGCTCGAAGCCCTGGGCTATCCGTTTGCCCCGCATGCGGAGCCCGTGCTGATCGGCGGCGAGGCGTATCAAGTTCCTCTGCTGGGGGAGGTGAGCAACGCCATGGGCGAGCCCTGGCTGTGGGTGGTGGAGTGCTTCAACCCCAGCGATAAGGCGGCCGACCCGCTGGACCTCACGATCGCGACGAACTGGGCCTGTCAGGTGGCCGACATCACCAACGGCAAGGTGGTGCTGGGGATGGACGGGCAACCCGCCGAAACCTGGGAGGAGCTGATCTCCGAGCGGATCTTCGGCCAGGAGATCCCGCCGCGCTGGGTGTTGGCGGTGAGCCGCGACCAGCTGCTGCTGATCGATCGGCAGAAGTGGGCCGCCTCTCGCTTGCTGCGCTTTGAGCTGGGCACGCTCCTGGGGGAGAACAACCCCGATGCCTTGCTTGCGGCGGCCACCTTGCTGCACCGCGAGCACACCTGCCCCACGGGCGGCGGCACGCCCCTCCTTGATGAGCTCGATGAGAACAGTCACAAGCACGCCTATGAGGTGAGCAGCGACCTCAAATACGCCCTGCGCCGCTCGATCGAGCTGCTGGGCAATGAGGTGGTGGCGTTCATCAAGGCCCAGAAGAAGGGCGTCTACGAGGAGCGGCTGGATCCAGAGCAGCTGACGCTGGAGCTGCTGCGCTTCATGTACCGGCTGCTGTTCCTCTTCTTCATCGAGAGCCGGCCGAAGGAGCTGGGCTATGCGCCGATGGGCAACGACGTGTACCGCCTGGGCTACAGCCTGGAGAGCCTGCGCGATCTCGATACGGCCGAGCTGGCCACGGAAGAAGACCGCGAGAGCACCTACATCAGCGAATCCCTGGATCGGCTGTTCCAGATGATCTGGGAGGGCTACCCGAAGCGAGGCGAGCAGGAGGCTGTGCAGCCCGACCTCACGGCAGACAAGCCTGAGTTCGACACCTTCCAGATCGTGCCGCTGCGCTCGCATCTGTTCGATCCGGAGCGGCTGCCGATCATCAACGGTCTGCTGCTGGATGGGAACGGCCGCAAACGCTGGCCGAAGGTGCGCTTCCGCAACAGTGTTCTGCGGCAGGTGATCGAGATGATGTCGCTCACCAAGGAAGGCAAGGGCAAGCGGCGCGGCCGGGTGAGCTACTCCCAGCTGGGCATCAACCAGCTGGGGGCGGTGTATGAGGCGCTGCTCAGCTTCACCGGCTTCTTCGTGGAGGCAAAAGATGGGCTTTACGAAGTGCAACCCGCCCCGAAAAAAGGCCGTGCATCAGCCGACGACGATGACCTAGATGCGGACCTCGACGGCGACGACGACTCCGGCGACAGCCCCGACGACGACACGCCAGGCGGCGGCAAGGCCAGCGGCCATCAACACGACGAGCTGGAGGTGGGCCACTTCGTGACCGCCGAACAGCTCAAGGCCTACAAGGCCGAAGAGATCGTGCCCGATCCGCTCACCGGCAAAGCCAAGAAGTACGAGAAGGGCAGCTTCCTCTATCGCCTGGCCGGCCGCAACCGCCAGAAGAGCGCCAGCTATTACACCCCGGAGGTGCTCACCAGTTGCCAGATCAAATACACGCTCAAGGAGGCGCTGGTGGGCAAGAGCGCCGCCGAGATCCTGCAGCTGAAGCTGCTGGAGATGGCGATGGGCTCGGCCGCCTATCTCAACGAGCTGGTGAGTCAACTGGCCCAGGCCTATCTGGAGCGGCGCCAGCAGGAAACGGGCAAAACCATCCCTCACGAGCGCTTTCACACCGAACTGCAGAAGGTGAAGATGCGCCTGGCCGATCAGAACGTGTTCGGCGTGGACCTCAACCCGGTGGCGGTGGAGCTGGCGGAGGTGAGCCTGTGGCTCAACAGCATCTTTGCGCCGGAGCAGGGGCGGGCGTTCGTGCCCTGGTTCAGCCAGCAGTTGGTGTGCGGCAATTCGCTGATCGGGGCCAGGCGGCAGATCTACAGGGTGAGCCAGCTGCCCACGGGCACGGGCCGCAAAGCGAAGCCCACAAGGCTCTGGCAAGACCACGCGCCGGTGGAGCTGGCCTGGGATGCAGAAATGCCTAAGGACGGGATTTTCCACTTCCTGCTGCCCGATCCGGGGATGGCCGCCTATTCAGACAAGGTGATCAAGGAGCTGGAACCCGAAGCGATCGAGCGCTGCAAGCGCTGGAACAAAGCCTTCGTGGGCGAAGCGTTCACGGAAGCGCAGATCGACCACCTGCTGCGCCTGAGCCAATTGGTGGATGAGCTCTGGAAGAAGTGGGCCCACGACCAGACCGCCCTGCGCCAGCGCACCACCGACCCGCTACCCGTGTGGGAAGACCCCACCGGCACAGAGGACGGAGCCTGGACGCCACTGCGCCTGAAGGATCGCATCCAGGACCAGGAAGTGCTGGGCCGCGATGTGGCCAACACCAACGCCCGCCTGCGCCTGAAGTGGGCGATGGACTACTGGGTGGCGCTGTGGTTCTGGCCGATCCGCCAGGCGGCGCTGCTGCCAAGTCGGGATGAATGGCTGATGGAGCTGAGCATGATCCTGGGCGACCTGGAGCAGGGGATCACGCCGGAGCTGGGCCAGGGGAATCTGTTTGCTGATACGCAACCAAAGCAGCTGGCGGTGGACTTCAGCGACCAACACGGCTTCGTGAATGTGAACAAGCTGCTGGAGGATTTCGAACGCCTGCGCCTCGTAAAGGCGGTCTACGACCGCATCCGGCCGCTGCACTGGGATCTGGAGTTTGCCGACCTGCTAGCAGGGGGTGGCTTCGATCTGATCGTGGGCAACCCGCCCTGGCTGAAGGTGGAGTGGGAGGAGAAGGGCGTGATCGGCGACGCCGACCCGATGGTGCTGATTCGTAAGGTGAGCGCCAATGCGCTCGCGAATCGACGCAAGGAGGCGTTCGAGGGTCATCCCAAGTTGCGGGCGGCCTATCTGGAGGAGTTTGAGGGGCAGAACGGCAGCCAGGCGTTTCTGAACGCCGTTGCGAACTATCCGCTGCTGAAGGGCAGCCAGACGAATCTGTTCAAGTGCTTTCTGCCGCAGGCGTGGCGGGTGGCTTCATCGCAGGGAGTGCAGGGGTTTCTGCATCCTGAGGGGGTGTATGACGATCCGAAGGGTGGGGCGTTGCGGGAGGTGCTTTATCAATGGCTTAGAGGCCACTTTCAGTTCGAAAACGAGTACAAGCTCTTTGGCGAGGTTCACAACACTGTTAAGTTCAGCATAAACGTCTATGCGAAGCCCCGAGAGCAGCAGGTGAGCGCAAGATTTGTCTCTTTGGCCAACCTATTTGCAGCATCAACACTGGATGAGTGCTTTACCTCGGAGGGCATTGGCGCCGTTCCAGGCATTAAGGACGCGAACAGCCGCTGGGAAGTCAAAGGGCATCCTCAGAGGATCGTGTCAGTGGATGAGCAGGTATTGCGACTTTTCGCATGCCTTTATGACGAACCAGGCACCCCTGGTCGGCAAGCTCGCTTACCTGCACTTCATTCTCAGCAACTGCAGAGTGTCTTGGAGAAGTTTGCGGCGGCCCCGAAACGGCTAGGCGATCTGCAGGGTGAATACATCGCTTTGGAGATGTGGCATGAAACCAATGCCCAGAAAGATGACACGATCCGCCGCGATACCAGTTTTCCAGCTAATCCCACTGAACTGATTCTCTCAGGACCTCTGTTCAGTGTGGCCAACCCACTCTATCAAACACCAAAGGCAATCTGCAATACCAATCGCGCCTACGACTGCCTCGATCTCACGGCCCTGCCGGACGACTACTTGCCCCGCACCAACTACCGCCCAGATGTGTCACCCTCCGAATACCAAGCCCGCACCCCACTGGTGCCGTGGGGAGAGAAGAAACCGGTGACCGAATTTAATCGGGTGACTTGCCGCCGGCAGCTCAGCCAGTCAGGCGAGAGGACACTTGTACCATCGCTCAGCCCTACAGGCACCGGTCATGTTCATCCAGTCATTTCCCTGACTTTCAACGTTTCCAGGGAGGCTGTTCTGTTTTGCTCCGTGCTGTCTTCCATTCCCGCTGACTTCTGGGTCAAAACAACCGGAAAGAGTGACCTTTACGAGTCAACTCTCAAGCGTTTTCCACTTTTAACATCAAGCGCATTTGAGTTTCCTGCGTTATCTCGCACCCTCACCCTCAACTGCCTCACCACCCACTACGCAGATCTTTGGTCCGAATGCTGGGATGAAGCCTTCCGCCAGCAACGCTGGGCCAGACAGGATCCCCGCCTACCCAACAGCTTCTTCAGCAACCTCACCCCCACCTGGCAGCGCGATTGCGCGTTGCGCACCGATTACGCCCGCCGCCAGGCCCTGGTGGAGATCGATGTGCTGGTGGCCCAGGCCCTCAAGCTCACCCTCGAAGAACTGATCACCATCTACCGCGTGCAGTTCCCGGTGATGCAGCAATACGAACGCGACACCTGGTACGACCGCAACGGCCGCATCGTCTTCACCGCCAGCAAGGGCCTCACCGGCGTCGGCTTCCCCCGCAAAGGCTCAGGCCGTGGCACCAACAAGACCACCTGCTGGGAAGACATCGCCGACATGAAGACCGGCAGCGTCTCCCGCACCATCCTCGATGACACCCTGCCCGGCGGGCCGGTGGAGCGCACCATCACCTATGAGGCGCCGTGGACCACCTGCAATCGGGTGGAGGATTATGGGGTGGTATGGGAGTTCTTCGAGAAGGAGGGGATCGGCGCATGACCATCTACGAAGACACCAACTCCAAGCCCCTCCTCGATCTGCTGGATCGGATCCACAGCGGCGACATGGTGCTGCCCGATTTCCAGCGCGATTTCGTCTGGGAGCCCAGTGCCACCCAGGCACTGATCGTCTCGATCGCCAACAACTACCCCGCCGGCAGCATCCTGCGCGTCCGCGATCGCCAGCGCGCTTTCTCCAGCCGTGAGTTTGAAGGCGCTCCACCGCCGACAACGGATCACACCTTCTTGGTGCTCGACGGCCAGCAGCGGCTCACCTCGCTCTATCAAGCCTTCTACGGAGTAGGCGATCACCGCTACTACCTCGACATCCGCGCCCTGATCGACGGGGCTGATTTTGAGGACGCCATCGACTACCTACGCCGTAACAAAAGTGCCGTGACCAAGCGGGAGGCGTTCGAGCTACAGGCCGAGCTGCTATTGCTGCCGCTTTCGGTGCTCCACAAGGGCAGCACCGGCTTCTCCAAGTGGGCCTCCCAGGTGGCGCGCACGCGCCAGGGACCAGAGCGCGACCAACTGGAAGATCAACTGCAGGAGCTGGAGGCCCAGTGGATCAACCGCATCGATCAATACGTCTTCCCCGTCGTCACTCTCTCCGCCGACACAGAGCCAGCGGCCCTCTGCACGATCTTCGAAACGCTGAACCGCACGGGCGTGAAGCTCAGCGTCTTCGAACTGCTCACGGCCCGCTTCTGGAGTCACGACCTCAAGCTGCGCGAACTCTGGGAGCAGGCCCGCAGTGATCACCCGCTGATCGTCCACTTCGATGTGGATCCCTACTACGTGCTGATGGCCATCGCCCTAGCCGGCGGCAAAACCCCAAGCTGCAAACGGGGCGACGTACTCAACCTCACCGCAGCCACCGTCACCCTGTGGTGGCAGCCGGTGATTGAAGCCCTGGCGCTCTCCCTCACGATCCTCCACGACGACTGCTGGGTACTGGAGCCCCGCTGGCTGCCGTTCAACACGATGCTGGCCCCCATGGCCGCAGCCCTGGCCCGAGCACGTGCGAGTAAGGGGGTCGCAGTTGGTGCCCAGCGGGAGCAGATCAAGCGCTGGTTCTGGTGCTCTGTGTTCAGCCAGGCCTACGAGAGCTCCCCCAACACCCAGAGCGGCCGTGACGTGGGTGAGTTGATCCCCTGGCTGAGTGAGTCGGGCGCACCGGCTCCCGAACACGTGCGCAGCTTCCACTTCAACCCCGAGCAGCTCCGCGATGTCACACCCAGGCAGCGCTCCCTCTACCGCGCCACCATCTGCCTGATCCTCGCCAGCGGTGATCGTCCGCTCGACTTCCACAGCCGCGCCGTGCTCAACGATCAGCTGCTCGCCAGCAGTGGCATCGACGACCACCACATCTTCCCCGCCAAGTTCCTGGAAGATCGCGGCTTTGACACCCGCCAGCGCGACTGCGTGCTCAACCGATGCCTGATCGATAGCGCCACCAACCAGCGCATCAGCTGCAGCGCCCCCTCCACCTACATGGCCGAACTGCGCGACGAACCCGGCTTCCCCATGCAGGCCGTTCTCAGCAGCCACTTGATTCCTCATGGGCCGGAGTCGGGGTTGTGGAGTGATGACTACGAGCGGTTCCTGCAGCAGCGGCTGGAGCTGATCGATCAGGCAATCAAAAAGGTTTCATTGGGTGGATAGCGATGGAGTATTCAAAAGAGGTCCAAGCGCTCCAGTTAAACGAACTTCGCCGTGATCAACTATCTCACCTGGCCGTCGCTTGTCGCCACCTTCGCACGAACCAAAATTCTGATGCCCAGAGAATTTTAAGGAAACTGCTTAGTCAACCCTTGCCTTTCCTGGTTGAGGTACTTGCTAGTTCATTAGACAGAGTAGCTTCTGGATGCTTGAGCTTTATCGCAGCAGAGCACGAGGTCATATGCGCAACGGGCATGGATGGGCTGACTCAAGAAAGCCTTGTAACTGTGAAGCATGCGGTTGAAGTTATACTTAAATATGAAAACGAGCTGATTCAGTCGATAAAAGTGAATTGGCAAGAGGAACATCGTCTCGCTAGAGAAAGAGATGCTAAAGAGCGAGCCCGAAAGGAGAGGGAGAAGCGCGAAGCAGATCTTGCTGCAGAAGCTAGACGACAAAAACAAGAAAAGAAGATTCAGGCGCTCTTGGCTTTTACAGAGCACGGAATACGAATCCATTGGCAGAAAGAAGACAGCCAGCTTGCAGAGCTGATTGAAGAAGACGCAATCAGCTCAGACATCACTGCAGCAAAGCGAAAGCTTGTGGTCGAGTGGCTAAACTCTCACCAGTTCAGAATTCCGACAGAAGAACAGCTTGAGTTCATCATTGACACCCACCACTCGATTCGGGTTACAGCACGCGCTGGAAGTGGAAAAACCGAGACAGTTGCTATCAAGATTCTTTTCTTACTGCATTTCGTCGGAATAGCACCGTACCACATTCTCGCACTTGTATTCAATGTAGAAGCTCGTGAGGACCTAAACCGGCGGATTAGCGAGCTAGAAAGAAAAGCCGGCTTCTCCACTAAAGGGCCCTACGCGGTCATGAACTTTGACCGCCTCGCACGAGGCGTTGTTCAACCTCAAGCAAACATCCTGAAAGGCTCCGAACTCTCCAAGAAGATCAAAGAACTAGTCCATTTATTCTTGTCTGAGAAAAACGAGAACTCTGAGCTTATTCAGCAATTCATGCTGACATCATTCCAGGCTGACTGGAACAAGTGGCTACAGAATAATGAGCGATATAGCTTAGACCAACTTGACCAGCTGAGAGGCCTTTTGCTGGAGGAGGCCATCGATGGTACGCCGTTGAAATCAAAAGGTGAGAAGAGAATCGCCGATTTCCTCTTTGAACATAGTGTCGACTATAAGTATGAATACCCTTGGCGGACTGATCGCGGTGTAGTCATCTATCCAGACTTCTACTTGCCTCAGTTTCAACTCGTCATTGAGTATTGGGGCATGGAAGGAGACAAAGACTATGACGAGTCTGCTGAATTCAAGCGACGCTATTGGGATACGAAACCAGGCTACACGCTCATTGAGATCTTCCCACATCATCTGAGCGGTCTGTCACCCGATTTCCTTGACGGCCGCGAGGATGATTATGGTGCTATCAAGGAACTAATCAAACAAGCTCTTAACGAGAATGGATGTGTAGATATCGAACTCCGTCGGCTATCTGATGAAGAGCTTCTAGACAAGCTCAAGAAGCGTATAGAGCTTGAATTTGAAAAGCTACTCAGCACTTCGCTGACACGCCTTGGCCAGCGGTGTCGAACCAACGCTGATGTCGTCGCCATGGTGAGTCGCTATCAGACACAGGCAGCTGCCGAAAGACAATTCGTTGATCTCCTTCCAGTCATCGACCAGGCTTACCGAGACCTTCTATCAGCAAACCATGCTACTGACTTTGCGCAGCTTAAATGGGACTGCATAGATCTTCTGGATCAAGGAATTAGTTCTTTTACTGTTGAGAAGGGCACAGTTCGGGTTTACCCAGACCGACTCCGCTACGTCTTCATTGACGAGTTTCAGGACTTTTCAGAGCTCTACCAAGCCATTGTGCTCTCCCTGCTTAGACACGCAAACGATGCTGTGGTCAATGCAGTCGGCGACGACTGGCAAATGATCAACCGTTTTGCAGGGTCTGATCTCAGCCTCTTCCATGGTTTTTCAGAATCGTTCCCACGGCCAAGAGAACTGACACTGACAACAAACTTTCGAAGCAGTCGTCAGGTCGTTGAATTCTGCAATGCCGTGATGGAGGGTCAAGGCGCTCCCTCCCAAGTCGCTAACCACCTCAAGGACGTGAAGGGTCGTGTTGCGCAAGTAGCCCTCAGCAACCTCCAGCTCACAGATGCGGAAGAGCATTATTTCAAATCCGATCCTACAATTAGCTCTCTCCTTCGACTTATTCCTGCGTGTATCAATCAGTTGCAATTCAGAGAACTAGTTGTCAATGCGGAAGCCAGCCATGAAGGCGCAGAAGATTTGAAGCCTTTCTTCTATTTGCTCTCTCGAACGAATTACCCACGAGGTCTGAAAGTCAGCGCCGAAGACTTTCGCTTTATCAAGAAAGCGAAAGGTCGTGGCCTGGGTTTTCTGGATGCTTTTTTGGTCAGTGTCTATGAAAAAGAGCTTCTACCTGCCAGTATCCGTGCCTTAACCGCCCACCGCTCTAAGGGAAAAGAGGCAGAGGTTGTCTTTCTTCTGGCGCCGGAACAATATCCACTGATTCATCCAACGTCGTCGTTTCTTGGCATCTTTGGTGATGATCTAGTTACGATCATTGACGATGAACGCCGGCTATTCTATGTCGCCAGCTCAAGGGCACGGCAATGGCTCTTCTTGCTAACTTTCGCACCAGAAAAGCTACCCGACTATCTTCCCAAACACCTACTTGAATCATTTGACTGGTCCGAAGCGCCTTATGTCCGCAAGGTGCCTGCAGGCTTTTACAAGGTTGAAATAACGAACCGGGATGGAGAGAGAAACGCCCTCTACAACAACATGTATAGGCTGAAAGAAGAGCTTGGCTTTTCCTATATAGAAGAAAACGGTATTCCCATCCGATGGCAGCAGCTGGAGAACAGTCTCCAAGAAGTGGCAAGGTATGTTGCCGAACTCGTGGATGAATTTTGTGAAACTAGGCTGCAGTTGACACTGTTTGATGCAGCTGGCGGAATTTGCTTTCAATGGCCAGGCCCCGTTTACCCACTCGACTTTCTGGCAGCGTGCCACGCAAGCGAATCATTGTCACAAACTTACCGACCTGAAAGAGCAGGAGGAATGACAAGCGAAGATCAAATGTTTATTGATCCTCTCTGCAACTCGATTTACGAGTACTTTCTTGATCCTCGCCACAGTCTTCAGCATTTCAAGCCTGAAACGGGTTATGAGCTTATGCAATCCGGCCTTGTTGTTGCAGAAGCCGAGCTGGCTTGGCCGAGACAGAAGGCGGCCATTGTCCTCACAGCGGACGACTACGAGCAATTCATCGACAACGGTTGGCGCGTTTGGATTACGACGAGTGAG
This sequence comes from Synechococcus sp. UW140, assembly GCA_943371515.1. Taxonomy (GTDB): domain Bacteria; phylum Cyanobacteriota; class Cyanobacteriia; order PCC-6307; family Cyanobiaceae; genus Regnicoccus_A. Next base: position 29,949 of record CALRVC020000014.1, read on the forward strand.
AGTGATGAACAGACAGATCAAATGGAACTGATTGATCTCCCAGCAGTACTGACATATCTCCGCAGTGTCAAGCAAAACACAAGATAAAGAACAGCAAAAGCCTCTATTGCAGCTTTGGATGCAGAAACTGCATAATCCACGGGATCGGTTTGGAAAGGGGTTGCTTGGCTTGGCAAGACCGCCACGGCACCTATCCTGAGCCCACGCATCGTGGCGCCAGTTGCTCCCCTCCGTTGTAGCCAGTGAGCTGGAGCAGGTCGCCGCCGATGCCATCCGCACCGCCTTCCACCCCACCACACCGGGGTTTAGGGGGCTGATCGATCGCTTCCTGGCCGACCGCGAGCGGCTGCTGAAGGGGCCCTATGTCTCGGTCTCCCTGCCCTTCCAGCAGGGTTCCGGTCGCGACTGGTTTCCCCAGATCCCACTGCCCTTCCCGCCCTACCTCCACCAGGAGAAGGCCTTTCTGCGCCTCAGTTCGGCCTCCCCCCTCAACACTCTGGTGGCCACGGGCACCGGATCCGGCAAAACCGAGTGCTTCCTGCTGCCGCTCCTCGACCATTGCCGCCTGGAGCATGCCCAGGGCAGCCGAGGCATCAAGGCAATCCTCATCTACCCGATGAATGCCCTGGCCACCGATCAGGCCCGGCGCATCGCCCAGCTCATCCACTCCACCCCCGCGTTGGCCGGTCTTAGGGCCGGGCTCTACATCGGCGCCTCCGATGACACGCCCACCGCGGCGATGAGCGCCACCAGCGTGATCACCGACAAAGCGGCGTTGCACAAGGCCCCGCCTGACATCCTGCTCACCAACTACAAGCAGCTCGATTACCTGCTCCTGAAGCCCGAGGTGCAGGGACTCTGGGCTCACAACGGCCGCCTGGCCGATGGCTGCAGCACCCTTCGCTATCTGGTGGTGGATGAGTTCCATACCTTCGATGGCGCCCAGGGCACCGATCTGGCCTGCCTGATCCGCCGCCTGCGCGATCGCCTTCAGTGCCCCGGCGCGGAACTGGTGTGCGTGGGCACCTCCGCCACCCTCGGTGGGCCGGATTCACGCCAGGCGATGCTCGACTACGCCGGTCAGATCTTCGCGAGCCATTTCGAGCCTGCCTCGCTGATTGAGGAGGAGCGGCTCAGCCCGGAGGAATTTTTCCGACATCACACCGGCTACGGCGACCCCGACAACGGCGGCCTCTTTTCCTTGCCGCTGCCGGGCATGGGAGCGCAGGAGCAGCTGGATCCCGAACACGCCTCCAGTGCCGACGCCTACCTCGCTTCCCAGGCCGCGCTCTGGTTGGGCGACACCCTGCCGCCTCCTCCCGAGGGCGATGTCAACGCCGACACCTGGCGCCTGGCCCTCGGCTGGCAGCTCGGCACCCTCCCGGCGGTGCACAACCTGGTGCGCCAGGCGGCGAACACCTGCTCGATGGATCAGTTGCTGGAGCGTTTCTCCCGCCAGCTGGGCCTGGGGGAACGCTACCCACGCCGCTACCGCGTGCTGCTGCTCGAAAGCCTGCTGGCCTTGATCGCCCATGCCCGCCGCACCACCACCAAGCTCGATGGAGCAGAGGTGGTTGTGCCCTGGCTCACCCTGCGCGTGCAGCTGTGGTTGCGGGAACTCAAACGCATGGTGGCCTCGGTGGAACCCGAGCCCGAGCTGCGCCATTCCGACGACCTCGCCGGCGGCGACGCCAGCCCCCACCTGCCGGTGGTGCACTGCCGCGACTGCGGCGCCACCGCCTGGACCTCCACCGCCCTCACCTCAGGCTCCAACCGCCTCGATCGGGCCACCAACCTGCAGGCCTTCTACAAGGCCTTCTTCTCCGGGGCACCCGAGCTCCGCTACCTCTTCCCCCAAGGGCCAGTACCTGCCGCCGCCACGTGCAGCCATCAGCTCTGCGCCAGCTGCCTGTCGTTTCACTCCTTCAAGGACCTGGCGCAGGCCACCGCCGCCGGCAACCAGCCGGTTTGCCCGGCCTGCCAGAGCAAAGACCTCCTACCTGTCGACATGCCGGACTGCGCCTACGTGGATGAGAACAACCATCCGCGCATCAGCCGCGACTGTCCTTACTGCCATGCCACCGACAGCCTGCTGCTGATCGGTTCCTCGGCCGCCAACCTCACCAGCACCTGGAGCGCCTCGCTCTATGCCTCCACCTTCAACAGCGACAAGCGCCTGCTGGCCTTCTCCGATTCGGTGCAGGATGCCGCCCACCGCGCCGGCTTCATCGCCGCTCGCGCCTACCGCACCTCCTTCCGCACCGCCCTCACCCGCACCGTGCAGGAGCACGACCGGCAGGGCAGCCCACCGCTGCGGCTTGATCAACTCCAGGAGCAACTGATCAGCGATTGGCAGCGGCGCCTCCCCAACCCCGTGGACTTCGCGGCCACCTTCATCCCCCACGATCTCGAGTGGCTGCGCGATTGGGATGCCATGCAAAAGCAGCTCATCCCATCGCTGGATCCCAACAGCCTGCTGCCGCGCTACGTGGCCGATCGCTTGCGCTGGGAAGTGGCGGCCGAATTCGGTTATCGGGCCCGCCTCGGCGCCTCGGTGGAGCAGGCCGGGGCGCTCGCCGCCGCCGTGGATCCGGCCGCCGTCAACCGCCTGCTGCCGCCCCTGCTAAGCCGTCTGCAGAACGAGATCGAGCCCCTGCGGGGCCTGCGGCTCGGGCCCCTGCAGCAGCTGGTGGTGGGGCTGTTGCAACACCTGCGTCAGCGCGGCGCCGTGGTGCTACCCGAGCTCGTCGGCCGCGAGGGCAAGGGGTCGGAATACCTGGAAAGCGGCGGCGTCAACACCTATCCCTTCAACCAGATCCCCTATCTACCGGGCTTCGGGCGGGCCTCGATCCGGCCGCTCTTTCTCACCAGCTTCCGCGGCAAGGGGGGCTTCGAGCAGCTGGTGCGCGAGAGCGGCCGGCCCACCTGGGCGCAGCACTGGCTGCAGCGCACCCTCTCCGCCGCCTCAGCCAGCGGCGCGCCACCGACCCTGGATGCCGAGCAGCAAAAAGAAGCCCTCAACGCCGTGGTGAACGCCCTCACCGAGGCCGGCCTGCTGCAACAGTTCAACGGCGGGCGGGGCGAGCGCATCTGGGGCATTCCTCCCGCCGCCATCACCGTGAGCAGTGAGGCCCATCCCGTGCGCTGCGAGCGCTGCAGCGATCAGCACAGCGTGCTCACCGAGCAGCTCAGCCTCTGGGATGGCCTGCCCTGCCAGGTTCGCCACTGCGACGGCCATTACCGCCCCGATCCCCGCGGTGGTCTGCCCCTCTACCGCCGCCTCTACAGCCGCGGCGAGGTCCACCGCATCGTGGCCCGCGAGCACACCGGCCTGCTGGAGCGGGCCGATCGTGAGCGGCTCGAAACCCAGTTCATCCGCGGCCAGTTCCGCAGCGATCCCAATCTGCTTTCGGCCACCTCCACCCTGGAGATGGGCATCAACATCGGCGATCTCTCCACCGTGCTGCTCGCCTCCGTTCCGCCGGAGCCGGCCAACTACCTGCAGCGCATCGGTCGCGCCGGCCGCCGCGATGGCAACGCCCTGGTGGGCACCCTGGTCACGGGCACCGCCCACGACCTCTATTTCTTCGCCGATCCACGCGAGATGCTGCAGGGGCAGGTGAATCCGCCCGGCTGTTATCTCGATGCCGCCGCCATCCTGCGCCGCCAGTTGCTCGCTTACAGCCTCGATCGCTGGGTGGCCGGTGGCCTGGACCCCCTGGCGCTACCACGCCAGCTCAAGCCGGTGCTCGATGGGGTGGAGCAGGCAGCTGGCGGCACCGTCCCGCCCCTGTTTCCCTACACCTGGCTGGAGTGGGTGCAGGTCCATCAGATCGATCTGTTGGAGCGTTTCCTGGCGCTCTTCGGGGAGGAGGTGCAGCCCGCCAGCCGCGACAACCTGCGCCACTTCCTGCTCACTCCCGCCGAATCAGGCGGTGCCGGCTCCTTCGAAGCTCCCTTTGCCGAAGAGCTTCTCGCCCGGCTGCGGGATCTGGTGGCCGAACGCAAGCGCCTCGGTGCTGAGGCCCGCAAGTTGCGCGATCGCTACAACAAGCTCTGCGAGCGGCCCGAGGACAGCCTCACCCCCGAGGAGAAGGAAGCCAAGGATTCCATCCGCCGCGAGCAGGGCGCCTACAACCAGTTGCGCAAGGAGCTCGATGGCCGCCCCCTGCTGGCGATGCTCACCGATGAGGGCTTCCTGCCCAACTACGCCTTTCCGGAAGCGGGTGTGACGCTCAAATCGGTGCTCTGGCGCAAACTCCCGGGCCGCACGGGCGATGGCCGCCGCAGTGAGGAGTTGCCGGCCCTGAGCTACGAACGCCCCGCCAACGTGGCCATCCGTGAACTGGTGCCCGATGGCCAGTTCTATGCCCAGGGCCGCCGCGTTCGGGTTGATCAGGTCGACCCGAACCTCAACAAACCCGAGCGCTGGCGCTTCTGCCCCTCCTGCTCCCACGCCAGCCGCGAAACCGACGACGACTTCGGCCGCAGGGAATGCCCCCGCTGCGGCCATAGCGGTTACGCGGACCACGGCCAGATCAAGGAGATGGCCCGCCTGCGCCAGGTGCAGGCCACCACAGAAGACGCCCGCAGCCGTTTCGGCGATGACAGCGAGGAACGCAACCCGCTCTTCTTCCACAGCGAGCTGCTGATCCTCCCGGACCACAACCGCCGAGAGATCTCGCTGGCGATCGCCGATGAGGAGTTCCCCTTCGGCGCCGAATACCTGGCCAGCACCACCTTCCGCGAGATCAACTTCGGCGAGCAGGCGATGGTGGGCGCCACCCACGCGATCGCCGGCAAGTCCCTCAAGGTGAAGGGCTTCGAGCTCTGCCGCCAATGCGGCAAGGTGCAGCGCGGCAAGCCCAAGGGCAGCAACCACACCTGGGCCTGCAAGTTCCGCGACAAGCCCGAGGACGCCCAGCTGCGCCAACTGCTGTTCATGTACCGGGAGTTCAGCTCCGAGGCCGTGCGCTTCCTGCTGCCCGGCGCCAGCTTCTGGGATGAGGCCGGCCAGCCTTCCTTCGTGGGCGCTCTGCACCTCGGCCTGCGCCAGCGCTTCGGGGGCAAGGTGGATCACCTGCAATCGGCCCTTGGGGAAGAACCCCAGCCCGGCAGCCAGCAGCGCAAAACCTTCCTCTATCTCTACGACTCGGTGCCCGGCGGTACCGGCTACGTGCGCCAACTGATCGAGGCCGGTGGCCAGGATCTGCGCGAAGTGTTCGATCGTTCGCTCCAGGCACTGCAGGCCTGTTCCTGCAGCGATGGCTGCTACCGCTGCCTCTACAGGTACCGGCAGCGCTTCGATCGCCAGCGCACCAGCAAGCGCCGCGCCATCGAGCAGTTGCAGCTGATCCTGCGCCGCTGGCAGGAGCTGCAGCCTTCCGAGCGCAGCCTCTCGGAGGTGGTGCTCAACACCCGCGCTGAGAGCGAGCTGGAGCTGCGCTTCATCGAGAAGCTGCGCGAGGGCAAATGCGCCCCGCCGGGCATGAACGTGACCCTACGCGATGACTACATCAAGGGGAACAAGGGCTACCTGCTCACCTTCAGCAGCGACCAGGGCCTCAATGGCAGTCCAATCGTGGTGAGCTGGAAGGTGGAGCAGCAGGTGCCGATCGGGGAAGCCGAGGGGGTTCGCGCCTTCTCCAGAGCGGACTTCCTGCTCACACCCACCGCAGGCGGCAAACCGATCGCCATCTACACCGATGGTTGGGAGTTCCATCGCGGTCGGCTCGCCACCGATGCCGAGCAGCGCATGGCCCTGCAGCGCAGCGGCCAGTACCTCTTCTGGGCCCTCAGCTGGGACGACGTGGTGGAGGCCACCCCCACAGCCCAGAAACCCCTGGAGCCCAATGGCCTGGCGGTGGGTGTGGTGTCGGTCTTCGCCAGCAAACCGGAGTCCTTCAGCGAGCGCTGGTGGCCCCAGTCCCTCCTGGATCCGCCCCACAGGCCGCCGCAGCTGATGTCCCGGGAAGCCCAGCTGGCCAGCAGCTTCCAGCTGCTCATGGCCTATCTCGCCAACCCTTCCGAGGCGATCTGGCAGGGCATGGCCCAGCAGTTCTGCCTGGCCCAGGCCTCACCGCTGGCCATTGATTCCCCTGAACTCACCGCCGCCAGCGCCACTCTCAACCTGGCTTCCCATGTGCAGGAGTGGATTTCCTCAGAACCCTCGCGCCGGATCGGTCAGCACCTCACCCCCGCGCCCGGGCTGCAGATCCTCAATCTGGTCGATCTCGATCGCCATGCACCCGAGCGCCGCCATCCCGCCGCCAGCTTCCGCACCATCCACTTTCAGAGCGATCCTTCCCTCACGGAGCCACAGCTGCAGGCCGCCTGGCGTGAATGGTTGCGCCAGGGCAATCTCTTTCAGTTCCTGCCCCATCTCCTGCTCTCCACCCCGGGCTGGAGTGGGGCACAAGAGCCTTCGGCCATCGATCCCCCTCAGGTATGGATCCCGCGGGAATCTGCTGGTGATGGCGCCCCAGACGTTGCCGATCAGGCTGGCCCCGCAGCCGAGCGTCAAGGGGCGTGGGCGGAGCTGATCCGACTTGCACCCCAGCCGGCCAAACCCCTGCTTAAGGCCCTTGCTACCGCCCTGCAGGCCAGCGATCACCCCATGCCCGAACCCGGCTTTGAGCTGGAGGGTTCACGGGGCGAAGTGTTGGCCATGGCGGAGCTGGCCTGGCCCGATCAGCAGCTGGCTGTGGTGGATCTGGCCGATGCCGGCGCGTTCGCGGAGGCGGGCTGGCAGTGCTGGTCGTTGGAGGATCCTCCCGAGGCCACCGCCACGGCCATTCGCCAGGCGCTGGCTTCCTCCTGATCCCAGCCAGCCCAGTCGCCCGTTTCGCCGCAACCCCCTCGAACGACTCGCCCCGCCCGCTTCCTCCTCCTCTCCCCAGTCATGAGCGAGCCCCGCCTCACCGTTGCCCTCTCCAACGACTTCTTCAAGGCGTTCGCACGCTTGCCGGAGAAGGCTCGCGGCAAGGTGGCCACGTTCATCTCCAAGTTTCGCGCCAATCCCCGCGGCACAGGGCTCAACTACGAGCACATCGAGGGAGGCAAGGATCCCTTCATCCGCTCGTTGCGGGTGGATCAGGACATCCGCTGCATCGTGCGCGCCCCCGATGAGGGCAACACCTACGTGATCCTCTGGATCGACAAACACGACGACGCCTACCAGTGGGCCCGGCGCCGCACTTGCCATGTGAACCGGGTCTCCGGTGCCCTGCAGGTGGTGGACGTGGAGGCAGCCGAAATCGCGGTGGGAGATGCCATCGCGGCGGCCGTGAGCGAGGCCCTGGCCAGCAACACCGCCGCGGCCCAGGTGGGGCCAGCACCAACTCAGCCGCCTCAGGCAACAAAGGCGCAAGCATCAGCCAGCGCAGACGCGTCGCTCTTCGCCCACTGCAGCGACGACCAGCTCATGCTGCTCGGTGTGCCCGAGGCCCTGCTTCCGGCGGTGCGCGCCGTCACCACCGAGGAAACCCTCAGCCGCCTGATCGAATGGGTGCCTGTGGACTGCGTGGATGGCCTGATCCTGCTGGCCGATGGCAAGGCCATTGAGGCGGTGATCGAGGAGCTGGAACGACAGCGCCCCGTTGCCATCGACCCCACCGATGTGGCGGCGGCCCTGGATACGCCCGAGAGCAAGGCCGAATTCCTGGTGATCACCGACGACGATGTGCTTGAGGCGATGCTCTCGGCACCGCTGGAGCGCTGGCGGGTTTTTCTCCATCCCAGCCAGCGGCGGCTGGTGGAGCGCACCTGGAGCGGTGCGGTGCGCGTGCTCGGCGGTGCCGGCACCGGCAAGACCGTAGTGGCCATGCACCGCGCCCGCTGGCTGGCCCAGCAGCTGATCGAATCCGGCGGCCCAGGCCGGGTGCTGTTCACCACCTTCACCCGCAATCTCGCAACCGATATCCGCGCCAACCTCACCAAGATCTGCAGCCCCGAGGAACTGCAGCGGATCGAGGTGATTCACCTCGATGGTTGGGTGATGAACTTCCTCAAAAGCCAGGGGCTGCAGGTGCGGGTGTTCAACGACGAGGCCCGTGACAGCTGCTGGAGCATGGCGATGGATGTGGCCGACACCTCGCTCGGCCTTGCGGAGCGCTTCTACAAGGAAGAGTGGAAGGAGGTGGTGCTGGCCCAGGGCTGCCGCAGCCGCGACGACTACCTGGTGGCCCGTCGCGTGGGGCGCGGCACCCGCCTCAGCCGCCCGCAGCGCGCCCAGGTCTGGCCGGTGTTTGATGCGGTGCGGGCCGAATTCCGCCAGCGTGGCCTGTGGGAGCCGGAGGAGGCCAAGCAGATCGCTGCCGACCTGATCCACAAGGCCGATCGTCCGCCCCTCTATGCCGCCGTAGTGGTGGATGAGGCTCAGGACCTTGACGTGGCCTCCTTCTTGCTGCTGCGGGCCCTGGTGGGCGAGCCCCGCGCCAACGATCTCTTCATCGTCGGCGATCCCCACCAGCGCATCTACGGCAAGCCGGTGGTGCTCAGCCGCTGCGGCATCGACATCCGCGGCCGCGCCCGCAAGCTGCGCATCAATTACCGCACAACTGAGGAAACCCGCGCCTGGGCCACAGCCGTGCTCCACGGCCTCGATTTCGACGATCTCGATGGGGGCAGTGATCCCGCCAGCGATTACCGCTCCCTACTCCACGGCGATCATCCCCTAGTGCAGGGCTTCGAGGATCCCGCAGAGGAGCAGCGTTTCCTGGTGAACACCCTGCGTCAGCTGCGCGACGAGCAGCAGTCCCTGGCGTCCACCTGCGTGGCCGCCCGCACCAACAAGGCTGTGGAGAAGCTCAATGGGCTGCTCCAGGGGGAGGGTTTCACCACCCGGGTGATCAACGCCGATGAGTCCGACGACCCCAGTGATCCTGCGCTGCGGCTCGCCACCATGCACCGGGTCAAAGGGCTGGAATTCGACCAGATCTTCTTGCCAGCACTGGATGCCTCCCAGATGCCCCTGCAGGTGGAACTCAACAAACGGCCCGACGCCCTCTCCCGGGAGTTGTTCGAGCAGCAGGAGCGCTCGCTGCTGCATGTGGCGGCCACCCGTGCCAAGAAGCGCGTGGTGGTGAGCTACAGCGGCAAGGCGTCACCCTTCATCGGCCGCAGCTGACCCCTCCGCCACAAGTCATGGCAACAGGCTTGCCCCACACCCCGGAAGCCGCCGCTGTTGCTGCAGCCCGCACCATCGCCCTGCAGATGCTCGAGGAGCGCGGCCGGGGTGCGGTGTTGGTGGGTGTCGCCAGGGTCGATGCCGCCCTTGAGCACCTGCTACAGGCGGTGATGGCCCCGGCACCCAACCGCGGTGAAGGCCTGTTCCTACCGGATCGGCCGCTGGGTTCTCTCGGTGCCAAGGTGGCTCTGGCTCGTCGGCTGGGGCTGATCGATCCGGCGGTGGAGCGGGCTATCTCGGTGCTGCGCAAGTTGCGCAATGCCTTTGCGCACTCCGCTGAATCGGCGTCGCTGGCCGATCCTGCCCATAGCGCCCGCCTGGCGGAGATCTATGCCGAGGCCCGCACCAACCCCCTCTGGGCTCCCCTGGAGACGGTGCTGGCTGCACAGCCGCCCTCGGCTCACGGCCCCCTGGAGCCAGCCTTGAGGGACTACATCCTGCTGATCACGATCCTGGTGGCCTTCCTCGAGGCCACGGCCCAGCAGCTCAGGCCCTATCAGCCGCCGGTGGTGATGGGCTTCTCTGGCGTCATCCGCCAGGAGCCGGCTGGTTGATACCTGTCGCAGTCAGGGCATGGCGGAACCTTTCTGCGCCATGGGGTCTGGCGATCACGCCACCCGGCCTGCCCCGGCTTGCGCACCGCGCAAGGGCTGACGCGAGTCGCTCCGCGACCCTTGCGCGGCGCTGGCGGCGCCGGGGCTTAACGGCGGTGTCGTTCGCCAGCCCAGCCATGGCCGCCACTCCCCTCAGCCGCTCCTGCCCAATCCGCATTATCTCGGTGCATCTCCTCGATGCCGCCGGCCAGCTGCTGCGGGTGCTGTTCCTAGATCGCGAGGGCCACATCTCTGCCGAGCCGCACTACGTGCCCCGCGAGGAGGCCCTGATCCTGGCTGCCAATCAGCAGCGGGTGCTCGGTCCCCAGGCCCGGGTGCAGGTGCTCTGAGCATCAGGGTGCTACGGCCCCCTTCCTTGAGCGGGGGGCGTCCGCCGAGTGGAGCGAGGTTCGCCAGCTGGCCATCCCAAACCCACCGCATCCGTCGGTCTGTCGTCCCAGCACGTCACGGATCGAGCCGATCTCCTCAGGAGGCACTGCCCCTGGAGGGGCCTTGCCGTGGGGCTCACAGCAAGTTCAGCGCATCGGCCGAGGCCCACGGCGGATCGGCCGCACCAAGGGCTTGAGCGTCGGTGGGATCTGCAGCTGCTGGTCGGCCCACTGGGCGGTCAGGGCTGCCAAGAGGCTGGCGCGGTTGCCGTGGATCCGGAGCATGGCGGTGGCTGAAAGTGCTGGCCACCAGCCTGATCGGACCGGCCGCTGCGCCACCGCAGAAGGTGACAGGGCCGGGCAACCAATGGCACAGGCACGACTGGCGTTCATGCCGGTGGCGATGTGCCATGAGCGATCGGTTGCGTCTTGAGGTCGGTGCCGCAGGCCCTTCCATGCTCCGCGCCTTGGCAAGGGTTGCACCAGCCAGCCGGGCTGCACGTTGGGCTCCGCTGCGCTGCGCCATTCGCTGGTGGCTGGCCCTTGCCTGGCGGCGCGGCTGCAGGGCGGGTCCTGCGTCACCCCTTCTGTGGCTGCTGCCGAGTCCCACCGTGCCTCCCTGTCCTTTCCATCGGACAACGGCAAAACCGGCCCGATCGCTGTCTCCAGCACCAGCCGGCACACCTGCCCCTCCAGCTGCCCCCTGGCCGGTGATCAGGGCTGCTACGCCGAGGCTGGCTTCCACACCCGGCTGCACTGGGATCGGCTCAGCCGGGGCGAGAGCGGCCTGCCGGCGGTGGCCTTCATCCGCCAGGTGCTGGCACTGCCGGCCGGGATCCTGTTCCGCCATTGCGTGGCGGGCGATCAGTGGCCCGATCCGGCCGATCCGCTGCGCATCGATCAGGCCCTGCTGCTCCAGCTGGCCAAAGCCACACGGCATCTGCGGGCGGCCTGGTCGTTCACCCACTTCCCGATGGGCCCAGAGAATCAGGCCGCCGTGGCTCAGGCGGCCGCCAAGGGGTTGGTGGTGAATGCCTCCACCGAATCCCGCTCCGTGGCAGCAGGGCTGCAGCGCCAGGGCATCCCGGCGGTCTGCGTGGTGCCGCCCGATGCGCCGGCGGTGTTCCGCCACGAGGGCGTGCGCTTTGTGGCCTGCCCCGCCAGCCGGCGGGGGGAAGGCGGGCGGAAGATCCAGTGCATCAGCTGCGGCGGCCGCTTTGGCCTTCCCCTCTGCGCCCAGGCCGATCGGCCGTTCGTGATCACATTCCCGGCCCATGGTCTCCGCGCGGCTGCAGCGGCGGCCCACTGCAGCTGAGGGGCCATGCCCCACAGACTGCCCACAGGTTCAATGAGCGGCGTGACCACCTCTGCCTCGGTGTTGTTCGTGGCCCATGGCTCACCGATGTTTGCCCTGCAGCCCGGTGCCGCCGGGGCGGCGCTGGCCGAGCTCGCCACGACCCTGCAGCGGACCCAGGCGGTGCTGGTGATCAGTCCCCACTGGGAAACGGAGCTCGCCACCGTCGGCACGGCCAGCCAGCTGACGACCATCCATGACTTCGGCGGCTTTGATCCGGCCCTCTACGCGATCCAGTACCCCGCCAGCGGCAGCCCCCAGGCCGCCCAGCAGGTGGTGGAGACCCTGAAGGCCGCAGGGCTGCCGGTAAACACTGAGCCTGAGCGCGGGCTGGACCATGGGGCCTGGGTGCCGTTGCGCTATCTGTTCCCCGCGGCGGATGTGCCCGTGGTGCCGCTGTCGATCCAGCACCACGGCGGGCCGGAACATGCCTTCCGCGTGGGCCAGGCCCTGGCGCCGCTGGCCGAGCAGGGCTGGTTGATCGTGGCCTCCGGCAACATCACCCACAACCTGCGCGACTGGCAGCAGGCCAGCCGTGGTTTTGGCGTCGACACCAGCTACGCCCAGCGCTTCTCCGACTGGGTCGACGCGCAGTTGAGCGGTGGCCATGTGGAGGCGCTGCTGCACTACCGCGAATGCCAGCCCGATGCTGAGCATGCCCACCCCCGCGACGAGCACCTGCTGCCCCTGTTCACCGCCCTCGGTGCAGCGGGGGAAGGGGCCCGTGCCCGGGCGATCCATCGCGGTATCAGCGACCACGTGATCGCCATGGACAGCTACGCCTTTGAGAGGGCGGCTTGAGGCCTTCCCCTGATGGCTTGCTCCGGGCCTCTCCAGTCTGAGGCCCTCCTGGCGTCGGGCCTCCACTGGGATCGGTCCCGTCGCTGCGCCGCTCTCGGCGCCGATCGTCATGGTCATGCTCTCTGCCAGCGACTCGGCTGTTGCCCGCTCCCCGTTCTGCCGGCCCGAAGAGGATCCGTTCCTGCTGCTCGAATCCACGCTGCGCTCTCTCGAGGAGATCCTGGGCCGGAGCCGCGGGCTGCCGCTGCGCCGCATCTGGATCGAGCAGCCCTATGGAGAGGAGGAGATCACCTTGCTGGAGGAGGAGGTGATCCCCGCGATCCAGCAGTGGCTGGCGCGTGTGGATGAGCTGGATCAGCGCCTGCACGCCCAGCAGGAGGCCGCGATCGCCCGCATTGAAGCCGAGCGCATGGCTGAGCTGGAGTTGGCGCAGGTCTGAGCCCAGCTCCTAAGCCCAGCTGGGGGGCGCCGGCCCCCTGGCCCCCCTCAGGGCTCAATCGGCAGCGAACACCAGGGTGCTGAGCGGCCACCAGCCGCTGCCGCCCTCGTCGTACCCGAGCTCCACCATCGGATCCTCGGGGCTGCTGCTGTCGAGGTTGAGCACCGTGGCGCCGGTGCTGGGGCTGATGACGTCCCGCCAGCAATGCGCGCCGAGCGCAGGCAGCGGTGTGGGGCTGGCGGTCATGGCTCAGGGGCTCACCATCACCCGATTGCCAGCGCCGCTGTTGCTCACCGCCACGAACTGCCCCCGCTGCGACGACCAGGCGATCGAGCGCCAGCCCAGATCGGACGCTGAACTGCGCACGCTCCAGCTGAAGCCATCGGGGCTGGTCATGATCCGGTTACCGGTGCCGCTGCTGGCCGCCGCCACCAGCAGTCCCCGTTCCGGTGCCCAGCAGAGGGAGGTCCAGGCGTTGTCGGCGGCCGAGGCCCGGCTTGTCCAGCTGATGCCATCCACAGAGGTCATCACCCGGTTGCCCTTGCCGCTGCTGCTCACCGCCACCAGCAGGCCCAGCTCCGCTGCCCAGCAGAGCGCCATCCAGGTGTTGTCGGCCGCGGAGCTGTGCAGGGTCCAGCGGCTGCCATCGGGGGAGGTCATCACCCGTTGACCGGTCCCTGTGCTGGCCACGGCCACGAACAGGCCCAGTGGCGGCGCCCAGCACACCGCTCGCCAGTCCAGATCAGCGGCGGCAGGGCGCGCAGTCCAGGTCAGACCATCGGGGCTGGTCATCACGCGGTTGCCAGCGCCACTACTGGCCACCGCCACCAGCAGACCGCGCTCGGGAGACCAGCAGATCGAGGTCCAGCTGTTGTCGGCCGGGGTTGTCCGCGTCGTCCAGCTGAGGCCATCGGGCGAGGTCATCACCCGGTTACCGCTGCCGCTGTCGCCCACAGCCACGAGCAGTCCCAGCCCTGCGGCCCAGCAGAGCGCCACCCAGCTGTTCTCCACCGCCGCGGCTCGGGGGCTCCAGCGGAATCCATCGGTGGAGGTCATCACCCGGTTGCCCGTGCCGCTGTTGGCCACGCAGGTGTACAGGCGCAGCTCCGGCGACCAGCACACCGCCTGCCAGCTGTTGTCCGCCGCGGAACGGGTGCTCGCCCAGAGAATCCCGCTGATCCCCAGCACCGGCGCTGGGCTCAGCAGCTCCGCCAGCGCTGAGGCCGGCAGCTGGTAGGTGCCGGACTGCAGACCGCTGGGGCGGGTGATCGCCAGCCGGTCATCGGGATGGAGCGTCATCAGGAGGCTGCTGGATCGGAGCCATCGCTCAGGGCAGGGCCGGCAGGGTGCTCAGGTCCAGGGGCATGTAGTCGCCGGCCGGCTGGGCAGTGGCCATCGCCGCCTGCAGCTGGGCCGCATCCACCACCCGCCCGGACATGCCATCCGCCAGCGCCAATGGATCAGCCAGCTGCACCACGCCGGCAGCGGCGGTGGTTGCGGGCTCGACGCTCAGCAGCGGTTGGGCTGGATCGCTCTCATCGACGCTCAGCGGTGCGACCACCTGGATGCGAATCACGCCGGCGCCATCGGCCCCCAGGGCGGCGTTGGCACTCCAGTTGCTGCCGTCAAACAGCAGCAGATCCCCCTGGGCGATGTCCTGGCCGGCGATGCCGCTCCAGCTGGCCAGGGCAGGGCCAGCGCTGCTGGCGAGATACACATCCCCCGCCTCAGCCCCAGCCGGGGCCTCGGTGGTGGTGGGGTCGATCGCGCCCCTGTAGGTGAGCGCGCCAGGGATGGCGGCATGGAGGGTGCCGTCGGCATCCACCGAGAGGTTGGTGCCGGGCCTGATCGCCCCGATCGCCACCTCCGTGGCTGGGCTGAGCATGAACGCCTTGACCTCATCAGCAGTGGCCCGGTAGGGCGTGCTGCCGCGCTGCACCAGCAGCAGGTCGGTGGGCTGGGGCAGGGAACGGCCGGCGGTGCGGCTCTCGGTGGTGGTGGCCATGGTGATCAGTGCAGAAGGGGAAGGCGGTTGAGCGAAAAGATCAAGGAGGCAGGGGGCTGAGCAGGCGCAGGTCCAGCGCGATCACCACCACCCCATCGCCGGCAGTGGCACTGATGAGCGGCGCCAGGGCCTGCACGGCGCTGACACCCCCGGACGGCGGTGGTTCAGGGGTGCCGCCGTCCTGCAGCTGGGCCTGGCCCAGGAAGATCACCCCCTGCGGCCGGCTGCTGCTGCGGCACTGGGCCGTCAGCTCGGCCAGCACAGCCGGATCGGGAGTGGCCATTGGCGCCAGGGCAGTGCTGCTCAGCTGTTGCCAGCCCCCAGCAAGGGATCCGCTGACTGGGGCAGCGCTGGCTGGGATCAGAGCAGGGCATCCCCCAGCTCCAGGGCCGCGAGATCGGCAGGATCGCTGCTGGCAACACCAGTGCCGTCGCGGGTGGGCGTGCGGCTGCCGCTGGCCTGGGCCTCCAGCGCCGTGGCCTGCTCCACCAGCTCGGACTTGGTCTGGCTGCCATCGAGCTCCACGCCGTAGACGGTGGAGCAGAACTCGACGATCTGGGCCTTGGTCATGGCCTGGAAGTCGGTGGGCTGTGAGGCCAGCAGGGCCTCGCCACCATCGGTGGTGGTCTCCAGCAGGTCGTCGGTAGGAGTGGGCTCATCGAGTGCTGAGGCGGGTTCCGTCGCTTGCGGTTGCTCGGGCTCGAGGTCCAGCGCATCTACAAACTCCGGCTCCGGCGGCTCCTGCTCAGGGAGTGCCTGGCCGGGGTCGACTGCAGGCTCAGGCGCGTTGTCCCCGGTATCCACCGGGGCCGGGTCATCGGCGCCGGTGGTGCTGCTGAGCAGCTGCCAGCCCAGGGCCTGCCAGCCGGCCAGATGCACCGGCCAGACCGAGCGGGTCACGCCGTTCTTGCCGATCAGCAGCTGGCTGGGCGGCAGCAGCGATGCATCGCCCACACCCGGATCCGGTGTGACGCTCAGCCGCTGCTCAGGGCCCCAGAGGCGAACGGGCGTGGACGCGGGGTTGCTGCCATCCAGTGGCTGAAGCAGCTTCAGCGGCAGGGCCTCAGTCCCTGCCGCCACGTTGAGGGTGTCGAGTGGGTTGCTCATGGCACTCACCTCACAGCCCCTGGTTGGCGGTGAGCGCCACGGTCATCCCCACCGGCGTGGCAGGCGACACCACGGCCCGCGCCAGTCGCAGGCAGGGCGGGGTTATCAGCGCACTGTCGGCCGGGTTGATCAGCAGCGCAGCGCCGCTGATGATCGCCTCCACCTTGCCGCCGGCGGCGGGAATGGCGACGGCCGCGGCGGTGATCCAGCTGCCGGCGTTGCCATCAGCCAGCAACGGCGCCAGCTCCAGGGTCACCGTCACCGCCTCGCTGTGGCCGGGGTGGGAGGCCACCAGCACAAAGGAGCTGGTGGCATCGAGATCGGTGCCTAGGTTGACGACATCACCGCTGCTGCGGGTGTGCTCGTAGCAGTCGGTGGCGGAGTGGTTGATCCAGCCGACGAGCACCGTCTGGGCGTCGAGCAGCCGGGTGGCTTGAGAGGTCATGGAAGGGTCTCCGGAAGGGATGGGATGAAGGGTTCAGGGCAGCACCAGCGGCATGGGGGCGACGTTGAACAGGCGGGCCGCCGCCTTGCGGTTGCACACCGCAAAACCCACGTACCAATCCACCCGCGTGCGGAACACCGGCGCGTCATGCACCTCCCCGAAGTCGCGCACCGAGATGCCGTAGCGCCCCTCGAACGGGCCCTGCAGACCGCAGACGGCGGCATCACCGAGCACGCAGCAGTAGAGGGAGGTGGTGTCGCCCGGTTCGTCGTAACCGAGCACCGCGTTGCCCTCGGCGTCCTCTTCCACCAGCAGGATCTCGATCCCCTCGAAGTAGTGGCGCCCGTCGATCACCTCATAAAGATCCCCGCCGGCCTGGCGGGAGGCGGTGCTGATCTGGCGGCGGGCTGCCTTGCTGGCGATCAGCACCTTGTCGCCGCCGTAGCCAATCACGCTGTCGGTCAGCGCCTCCAGCGCCAGCAGGTTGAGGGTGCTGCCGCCGTTGTCGATGGTCTGGTCGTCGCCAGGCGCCAGGCGCTTGCTCAGCCCGTTGAAGGCGCGGGGATCAAAGGTGTCGTCGCCGTTAATGATCGCGGCCTCAAGCGTCAGGCGCATCGAGCGCACCTTCATCTCTGTCTGAGCAGCGCGGGCCTCGGGGCCCTGCAGATCCACGATCGAGCGGTCCACATCCAGGTCGCCGCCGAACAGGTGCACGAACTCCGAATCGGAGTTGATGACGCCATAGCTCTGGCGGTAGCCCTCATTCACCGCGCGGAAGCCGACACGGGGCAGTTTGGTTTCAGCCGGAAAGCTCAGCGAGCCACCGACGAGGTTGCGGAAGGGCAGGCGGCGCAGCAGCTCCCCCTCCGCAAAGGTCTTGAGCACCGCCAGCTGTTCGGCACGGCGGGCGTATTTCTGCGCCTCGATCAAGGTCAGGCCCAAGGGCACGCTCCCGGGGCCTCGCCCCAGTGACAACAGCAGCTGTTGCCAGGTGGGCTGCGTGAGGTGTGATCCCTGCGGTTCAGGCTGCTGAGCCTGGGGCGATGACCCATCCCCAGCTCACCGATCCCCGCTTACGCGCCATCCCCGGGTAGCGGCGCGCCTGGCCAATGGATGCGATAGGCGCGGCTGCGGCCTTCGCCGATCGGCTCGATCGCTTGTTGCTCCACCAGCTCGGCCAGATCGCGCCAGGCCGTGGCGCGGCTCACCTTGGTGAGGCTGATGGCCTTGCGCAGGGTCAAGCCGCCCGTGAACCCCTCCGGTTCGGCATCCAGCAACCGATCAAGCAGTTTCTGCTGGCGGCTGCTGAAGCCGCTGTGCCGGTGGCTCCACCAGAAGGCCGCCTTGTGCCGCACCGCATCGATCACGGCGCCATTGGTGGCCGCCGCTGCCGTGAGTTGCTCCAGGAACCAGCTCAGCCAGCTCGTGACATCCAAATCTCCCCGCTGGCAGCGCTCCAGTGCCGTGTAGTAGCCCTCCCGCTCCCGCAGGATCTGGGCGGAGATGCCCAGGGCGCGGCCAGACAACGCCTGTTGGGCCTGGGCCTTGCAGTCCTGGGCGAGCAGCCGGTCGGTGATTGCACGGGCCAGGCGGCCGTTGCCGTCTTCGTAGGGGTGGAGGGTGAGAAACCAGAGGTGGGCCAGGCCCGCGCGCAACAGCCCGTCGAGCTGCGCAGGCGGGGAGGCGACCCAATCCAGGAAGGCCTCCAGCTGCTCCTCGAGCTGGTCTCGGGGCGGCGCCTCAAAGTGCAGGCGCTCACGGCCGATGGCACCAGAGAGCACCTGCATCGGGGCCTTATCGCGCAGCTCACCGGTCCGAATGGCGCGCAGTCCATCGGGGCCAGCGGCGAACAGGCGCCGGTGCCAGTGGTTCAGTGTGGCCAGGGTGAGGGGCGCCTCCAGGGTGCTGGTGGCCTCCAACAACACATCCAGCAGACCCTCCACCTGGGCGCTGGCGGCCGGCTGCCCCTCGGCCAGAGGAAGGTGCAGCCGGCGCGCGATCGAGGAGCGCACCTGGCCGGGATCCAGCAGCTCGCCTTCGATGGCGGCCGTGCCCAGGCTCTCGCGGCCCAGCAAGGCGGAGATCGCCTCGCGATCGAGCGGGGGCTCCAGCGTCTCCAGCCGGCTCAGCAGCTCCTGGCGTGCAGCGCGGGCCTGCTCCAGCAGCGGCTCCAGAGCGGAGCCCTTCCAGCGGAACTGGGGCCAGTCCGGCTGCTGCCAGATCCAGGATGAAACCATCACCACAGCCTAATCGCTTCATCCAATGAAGCGGTTGGTGACAGGTAATCGCTTCATGGCCGCCGCCGCGGTGGCTGGGGGCATGCGCTCGAATCGCTCGGCAGGGTGCAGATCTTCCCCACCGGCGCTCAGTGGATCGGCTACGCGCAGCCCTCCTCATGGTCCGGGCGGCCTCAAGGGCTGCGCGAGTCCGCCGACTTGTTCGATGGCCTCGCTGCGCTCCGCATTGCAGAGGGGGCTGCCCCTTGACCCCGCCCGGCCTGCTTCGGGGTCTCCGCTACGCCTGCCATGGCTTCCGCATCCCGCACGCGCGCCTTCCAGCTCCTGAGCTCCCGCACCCTGGAGCTGCTCTGGGAAGAGGCATCGGCCCACCGCCCTGCTCCTCTGGAGCGGCTGGAGCAGCTCTGCGCTGATCTGCTCTTTGAGCGCCAGGTGGCCACGCCAGCTTCGGTGCCGGTCTGGTGCCCCGAGAGCGAGCTGCCCTTCTGAGGGGGCGGCCCCGGCTGCGGCTGGGGCGCCCTCGTTTTGCCCGTAGCCGGCGGCCCCAGGCCAGCACTGGCAACAGGGCTCAGCAGCACCACGCCCATGGCCAGCCCCATGACCCCCGAGCGGTTCCAGGACCGCTTTGAAGCGTTCCGCGGTGAATCCCAGCAGGTCTCCGGCGTCTGGACCCTTCATGCCGCGATCAAGGCCCTGCCCGGCAGCGAGGCCGTCCTCGATGAGCAGGCCCCCTGGGCGCTCACCTTCAGCCAGAAACCCGCTGCGCCCCCGGCGCCAGCAGCCCCCGGCGGTGGCCTCGATCCCCGCGGTTCAGAGGAAGCCGGCATGGCCGGGCCGCAGCTGGCAGCCCCCGTCCAACCCGGCGACACCTATCTGCTGGTGAATGACCGGGATGAGGACATGGAGGCCTACGACCACACCGGCCAGTTCCTCTGGAAGATCCCCTGTCTGGCCCGCGGCCAGGGGAGCGACACCGACTGGAGCCACAACAGCACCGACACCCCGCCTGGGCTTTACCGACTGGGGCAGCTCTACGCGGACTACGAGCAGAACCCCAACCCGCCCTGCAGCGACACCGCCATGGGCTACGGCTGGTACTCCTTAGACATGGATGAGCTGGAGGGCCAGGAGGCAGCCCACGGCAGGGCCGGAATCATGCTCCACGGCGGCGGCTCGGCCTGTGGCTGGCCCGGCGCCTGGGCACCGCAGCAGCCCCTCCATCCCACCCTGGGTTGCATCCGGCTCCACAACGCCGATCTGCGCGACAAGGTGCTGCCCCTCTACCGGCAGGGCACCGTCTATGTGGGGGTGTTCCAGGAAAAAAAGTGACGGCGGGGCTGGTGCGGCCGCCGGCTGGGGCCTGATCGCCAGGGAGGAGCAGCGATGGACTCAGGCCCACTGCCCCGGCCGCCCAAGCCGCCGTTCGACCGCGAGCGGTTCGTCTTCAAGATCCTGGCGGTGGTGATCGGCACCCAGCTGCTGATCTATTCGCTGGCCGCTGGGGTCTGCGGCCAGCGGGCCATGGAGGGCCGGGCGATCGGGCAGATCTGCCCCGGCACGTTGGAGCAGCTGCAGGGCGGCTTTGATTCCACCCTCAAGCTGCTGCTGGCGCTGCTGGGTGGTGCAGCGCTGACGCGCATGGACCGGTAACGCCTGGGAGCGGGAGGAGGGCTTGCTCCGGGCCTCTCCAGTCTGAGGCCCGTCCTGCGGCCGCGCCTCCGCTGGGATCGGTCCCGTCGCTGCGCCACACCTGGCGCCGATCGTCATGGCCACGCTCTCTGCAGGCAGTTCCGCTGCCACCTCCCCGTTCTGCAGGCCAGAAGAGGATCCGTTCCTGCTGCTCGAATCCACGCTGCGCTCTCTCGAGGAGATCCTGGGCCGGAGCCGCGGGCTGCCGCTGCGCCGCATCTGGATCGAGCAGCCCTATGGAGAAGAGGAGATCACTCTGTTGGAGGAAGAAGTGATCCCTGCGATCCAGCAGTGTCTGGCGCGAGTGGATGAGCTGGATGAGCGGCTCCTGGCCGAGCAGGAGCTGATGCAGCGCTGTGAGCTCGAGCTCCAGCGCCAGGCACTGTCTGAGCAGAAGCTGCAGATGGCCTGAGCGCCATGGGTTGGGGGCTGCAGCTGCGGCCCCCTTGCTTGTGTCTCGATCCCAGGGTTGGCGGAGCAGCTCCACTGCTCGGGCGCGGTGGGCGTTCAGCACGGAGTTGCATCCATGCCCGTGGGACGTGGCTGGCCGGGCGGAGCAAAACCCCTCAGCAGCATGCCCCTCCGGCTTGCGCTGGCCAGGGCTGACGCGAGGCTCGCTGGGCTCGCCCCTGGCCAGCACTGAGCCTGCGGGGCGTCTGGTCGGTGTTCTCCGCTCCACCCCAGCCATGGCCACCCCCCAAGGCCCCGTCTGCGAAGTCCGCCTGCTTGTGGTTCACCGCTATCAGCCAGGAGTCCAGAAGCTCGGCACCACCCCCTGTGAGGTCGAGTTCTTTGGCCGCCGCGGCAAGCCCGTCAAGAAGATGCGGCTGATCCCTGCCGAGAAGGCGTTCGCCTTTGCCCGCAAGCTGCAGGGCACCCCCGGCTGCACCGTCTCGGTCTGCTGAGCCGTTGGGCTCTGGCCCGGCTGCCGGTTGGTGGCTGGGCCTTTGCAGCAGGGCTGGCAAGAGCCGCCGTATGCCCAGCGAGGCCATGGGAACCAGAACCAGCCGCCGCACGCGCAAGAGCATTACCGTCAAAACCAGCACCGCCAGAACCCGGCGCGCCGCAAGCCGCAGCACCGACTCCGTGCTCGAGTTGCCGGGAATCAGCACTATCAGGCGACAGTGCTCTCAACTTCACCTGGCTGGTGTGGAGACGGGAACCCAGGCGGCAATACAAGATTGTGAGTGACCTCAACTTCCGCATCGAGCCGCTGCTCCACGAGCGGGGGACCCCCAGCGAGAGGGCCCTGGATGAGGTCAGCCGTCAGTCCAGCACTCGTTAGGAGTTGAACCACGGCAGTTTCAGACCAAGGGCTTCGATTGGATCCATCACGAGCTTGTTGAGAGCACGGCCTAGAACGACTTGTGGCTCGTCTGCCCGAATAGGGAGAACGGGATGCGAGTGATCGGCACCGTTGACAATCTTGCGCCTGATCAGGGAGTTCCCTGCCTCCAGCCCGCACACATAGGCTCGTTCCTGACACAGACCCTTGGCTCCATGTTCTTTGTCGCC
The DNA here is from genome assembly GCA_943371515.1 of Synechococcus sp. UW140. Taxonomy (GTDB): domain Bacteria; phylum Cyanobacteriota; class Cyanobacteriia; order PCC-6307; family Cyanobiaceae; genus Regnicoccus_A. The sequence goes on from CALRVC020000014.1 coordinate 51,710, forward strand.
CATCCGCACCCAGTCGCCAGCGCAGACGATCGATTCCACTGAGGTTTCCAAGGGTGGCCGCTTTCTGAAACTGCCCGGAGAAAAGAGCGACACCGAGCCCGGATAGCGCCGCACCTCGGAATCAATCACCCTGACATTGGTGAATTCTGGATGAGCGATGGGGAGCAGGTCACGCGTGAGCCGATCGATGATCTCTTGATCACTCATCGCTACGATAGCCGATGCGTTGTAAAAGTCGCTGGCGACCACCGAGCCCTGGGGCTGCTCATCACCCCATAGAGCCTGTTGCGCATCCTTGTGCAGCTGATCCAGCATGAAAAAAGTGCCCCCAGAGCCCTTCAGTGATTCGAAGCGGGAAAACACGTTGGCTGGGTAAGCGATTGGAACATAACGATCCAGCCATAGACGTGCTGACACGACATCGATGGAACCAAGCGAAGCAGCGCTAACAAGCTCTGGTGCAGCCTTGCTGAGTTCTGGAGATTGAGCCATCAGAGACTTGAGCCCTTTTGCACCAACGGCTATGACCACAGCATCCACCTCGTCAATCACCTGAACTGATTTGGTCGCCACGTTCATAAGCTCAACCGAGCTGACGCGCTGGAAGTCAGGCGACACATTCACCCGTCTCACCAACGTTCCCCCAAGGACCTGCAGATGATGGCGGGAGATCAGCCTTCTACTCAGAGGTGCAAACAGATGTTCGGCGATGCTTTTCGACTTGATCCAACGGACATCAAATGAGTCTTGATGGGCCAAGGCGTAGTAATAGAGGAGCTCCATGGTGACCGCGGCCGAAAGCTCTTCGGGAGGCTTGAACAAGCCAACCAGCAAGGTGGGGCGCAAGAACTCATTGATGAGCCGATCGCTGATGCCGAGCTTGACAAAGAGTGATTGCGAATCGAGATCGTCGTACTGCTGGAAAATCTTGTCGCTGCGATAGAGGTCAAGCATTGCATAGAGAAGCCCTGCGATGCTGAGCCGGTCTTGAATGGGTAGTCGTGTGAAGTGTGTGATTGTTGCCACCATCTGGCCAAGCGGACTTGGCCATTGGGGTGCGTCTCCAAAGACAGGCGCTGTTGCTTCTAACCCATCGGGAGACCAGAAGGCACTGGTTGTGAAATCAGTGAAGATATCGCCAGCGCCGAGTTCATCGGTTAGGGCATTGATATTGGGATAGTCTTTCCAAAAACCTCTGGTGCCTGCCTCGAAAGGTTTGCCGCTTTTGGTTGTGATTGGTTGACTGCCTGTTGGATCGGGCATCCCATCAATCAAGGTGACACGAATACCGGCTTCACAGAGTGCCTTGGCTGCGCCCCAACCAGCCCATCCGGCTCCGATGACGACGACATGGGATGGTCTTCCGCCGGGCGTGGTCTCGTCTGGCATGGCTGCTACGAACGTCGGCTCATCTTTTGCAAGTTACTCAAAGAGTGATGGAGCTCGCCGCTCCGTCGTACCGCTTCTGATCTGGAGCGTTGGGTGAGGCGCGACGGATGCCGTGACTGCTGCAGCAGGACTGTGCTCAGGTGAACAATTTAATCTCCAGAATTTGGGAGATTTCGTAAGCACGTTGGCCACATTTTAGCGATTTCACCCTATATACCGCCTTTTTGAACACAGTTTGATTGTTCTTTTGTTCGATTGATTTCGCTGGGTTCGGTTCGACTGCTGCCTACAGGTTCGACTGCTGCCAGTTTTGCCATCGGTGGATTGGTTCGACTTGGTTCCACTGGGATCGCGTGGGATCGACTGACAGCTGACTGCGAAGCACGCAACCGGTAGCCCTGCAGCAGCCAGGGGAACGACCGCCCGCTAAGATCGCTTCTCAAGCCGCAGCGCCCGCTCCGCTGGTGGATCGCGCGGGTAGTGACGGTCGCCCGTGCGGCTGGCCTACAGCCGGGGCTTGTAGCCGTGAGCTACAGCCAATGGCGGTAGGCACTCCGCTGCCGCCGGGCCCTGGCTTTGGAGCGAGCACTGCCGAACTGAGGGCTGCTGCCGTCCCGGCGACGGCGCACCCAGACGCCACGGCGAATGAGCTGGCTGTCCTGGAGATTGGCGCGCCGAGCGCCCACGATCGACCCATAGCCCTTCTTGTGTCGGCGCTGGGCACGGGAGCGGGCCTGGCCGGCGCTGGCGGCCGGCACCACCGTGGGGGTGGAGCGGTTGCGTCAGAACACCAGATACCAGGCCATCTCGTTCTCCCGGCGGGGTGATCAGCGCCGCGGTGCAGCAGCCCTGGGTGTGGTGCCCTTGACGGCCTCCAGGTACAGCTCGGCGGTGCTCAGGGTCTGCAGGTTCACCGCTCCGCCGTGCTCGTGACCGCTCTCCGGCACAGCTGCCGAGTACAGGCCGCTGCGCTGCTGGAAGAGGAAGCTGTACACGGGGTGGCGGCGCAGCTCCTCCATGTAGTCGCCATCGCTGAGGGCAACACCGTCGGCGGTGAGGGGCTGGCCCTTGCCATCCACCGGCAGCAGCCGCTCGCGGCCATCCACATCCCCGAGCTGGAAGTGGCCGCCGCACAGCGTCACGAAGGTGTCAAAAAAGGTGCCCCGTTCGTCGCCGCCCACGCGGCCTTCCGCTTCTGAGAAGAGGCGCTCCATCAAGCGCTCCTTGCGGAGGTTCTGCACCTGGGAGCGTGCCTCGTCGCGTTCCTTTTCGACGCTGCGCACGCGGCGCAGGTTGGCCTCGTTGAGCTGGCGTTCACGCTCGCCCACCTGGCGCTCAAACTCCTCGCGCTTGCGCTCGGCGTCCTGCAGGCGGGCGTACTCATCCGGGTTGATCTCGGAGAAACGCGAGAGCTGGGCGCGGGCTTTGCGCAGCTCCTTCTCCAGCTGGTTGCTGCGGCGCCGTTCGGCCCGTAGGGGATCAGCACTGCTGGGAGCAGCGGCAGGGGGGTCGTCGTTGTCGCCGCTGCCGCTGACACCTGGGTCCTGGGACAGGGAGAGGTCGAGGGCGTCGTCGCCGTCGGCAGCATCCAGACCCGCGTCAGCGGCGCCGTCGCTGTCGAGCAGGTCGGAGTCGGCGGCAGGCGGGGCTGAGCCCGCAGGGCCCTGGTTGGGCTGCTGCTGGTGCTGGCTGTAGACCTGCCATGGGCCGGCAGGGGCCAGGGGAGCTGGAGCGTTGCCGCGGCTGGTGCGGCTGAAGTCAGAGAAGAAGGAGGAGGGCATCACCCATCACGGCTGTGGTGCTGCGGGCGCCCCGTCCGGGCTGCGCTCGCTCTTCCTGTTGCCAGCCGGCCCGATCCCGGATGTGTATAGCCGCCCTACGCTTTACACATCGCCCCTGGGGCCCATGCGCACCAACATCGTCATCGACGACGCCCTGATGAAGCAGGCCATGCAGGCCAGCGGTGCCCGCAGCAAGCGAGAAGCGGTGGAGCTCGGTCTGCGCACGCTGGTCAAGCTGCAGCAGCAGGCCCAGATCCGTGCCTTCCGCGGCCGCTTGGCCTGGGATGGCGATCTGGACGCCCAACGGCTCGATGCCGGGATGGAGACGGCCGAGCATCAGCCGTGATCGTGGTCGATTCCTCGGTCTGGATCGACTTCTTCAATGGGGTGAGCACCCCCGAGGTGGAGCGGCTGGATGGATGGCTCGGGGTGACACCGCTGGCGATCGGCGATCTGATCCTGGTGGAGGTGATGCAGGGCTTCCGCAGCGAGCGCGACGTGGCCACCGCCCGGCAACTGTTCCGCTCCTTGGCTCTGCTGCCGATGCTTGGTGGCAGCAATGCCTGGAAGGCAGCGGAGAATTACAGAACGCTGCGCCGCCAGGGAATCACGGTGCGCAAGACGATCGACGGGATCATCGCCACCGCCTGCATTGAGGCCAACCTGCCGCTGCTGTTCAGCGACCGCGACTTTCAGCCCTATGTCGAGCACCTGGGGCTCGAGGCGGCATGAGCCGCACCGTGCTTGGTCTTGATGCCGCCTGGACTGCGCATCAGCCCAGCGGGGTGGCGCTGGTGCAGGAGCAGGGTCAGCGCTGGCATTGCCTTGCGGTGGCACCCAGTTACGCCAGCTTTCTGGCCTGTGCCGAGGGCCACCCAGTGGATTGGGAGGCACGCCACCGCGGCAGCACACCCGAGATGGGGACACTGCTGCGTGCCAGCGCCCGCCTGGCGGGCCGGCCGGTGGATCTGATCGCCATCGACATGCCCCTCTCCACCGAGCCCATCGGCGGCCGCCGCAATGCCGATCAGCAGGTCTCCATCCAGTACGGCAGCCGGGGCTGCGCGGTGCACAGCCCCACCACCGCCAGACCCGGGGCCCTGGCGGATGGGCTGCGCTCAGAGCTGGAGCAGCTGGGCCACCCCCTGCAAACCACGGCAACGCCTCGCCATAGCTCTGGTGGGGTGCTGGAGGTCTATCCCCATGTGGCCCTGCTCGCCCTGCTGGGTCTCGACTACCGACTGGAATACAAGGTCAGCCGCTCCTCTCGCTACTGGCCTGCTGCCTCAATCCGGCAGCGGATCGAGAAGCTCCTGGCCAACTTCCAGCGCATTCAAAACGCGCTGCAGCAGCAGATCGGGGCCATCAACCAGCCCCTGCCGCAGCCCGCAGCGGTGGCGACGCTGACGGAGCTCAAACCCCTGGAAGACAGTCTCGATGCCCTGATCTGCGCCTGGGTGGCGATGGAGCATCTCCGCGGCCGCACGTGCGCCCTGGGCGACAGCACGGCCGCGATCTGGTGTCCGCACTAACCGTCAGCTGCAGTCAGGCCCCTGCCGATGGCAGATCGGCAAGGTCATCCGCCACGCCCCCTGAGCGCCGGGCCGGCAGATAGATCCACTCCCCGGCCGGCAGGGGCGTGGAGGGCAGATAACCGGGCACCAGCAGCTCCAACCCCGCAGGAATCGGGGTGGTGGACCGGTACACGGGCAGCAGCAGGGTGGTGCCAGCCGGCAGCGGTTCCTCGCTGGGCCAACTGCTCAGCTCCGGGTTGAACTGGCGGAACAGGCTCAGGCTGATCTGCTGGGCCGCGGCCACGCTGCTCAGGGTCTCGCCCTCGGCGGTGACGTAGGCCTCGCTCTGCTGCAACACAGGGTTAAGGCTGCGCAGCTTGCTTTCCGTGGTGCCATGCCGGCCAGCCAGCACCGCCAAGGAGTCGCCCTCGACGGCGGTGATCGTCTGGGTGCTCTCCAGCTGGGGGTTGATCCGCCGCAGCGTGGCCACGGTGGTGCCGTAGCGCTCGGCAATCAGGTTCAAGGTGTCGCCGCCTCTGAGCACCAGCACGCTGTGGGGTCTGAGCACCAGCTGGATCGCTTCCCCCAGCAGCGGCTGCACCAGCAGGCCGATGCCGCCAGGTCCATAGTCCGCTCCGAAGTGCTGCACCAGGCAGCCCGCGAACTGGGCCCGGCCTCCTGAGGGCAGCCCGCCCTGCGGCTGAAGCAGCGCCAGATCTCCTAGCCACATCACCCCCTGGCAGGGGGCCTGCACCGTGCCCAGCAGCGTTGGGTCCCAGGGCAGTGGCGCCTCGTCGCGGAAGCCGGGGGTGGCCCAATCGAGCTCGGCCGCCAGCCAGTCAAAGGTGTTGCTGGTGCTCACCGGCAGGATCGCCGCCCGGCAGAGATAGCCGCGCAGCAGCACATCCCCCGGGTCGGTGAGGGCGGTGTCGTTGTAGCCGCTGACGATGCCGCTCTGCTCCAGGAAGCAGTCGATCACATGCCGGCGGATGGGAACCGGATTGCGGCTCTCGGGCCGGTCCACCTCAAACAGGCAGAGGCGGGCATTGGCGTAGGGCTGCAGCGCCAGCCACAGGGCCGAGGCCCCAGGGGGCGCAGCTGCGGGCTGGGCCACCCGGCTGTTGATCGTTGGGGCAGCTGTAGGCAGAGAGACCAGCTGACCCCACAGCGGCGCCGCGCGCAGGGGGTTGAGGCCCTGGTTGAGCGGCGAGAGGGGCTGCTCCATCACTCAGCCCCGCACCAGTGATCCACGGAAGGGGTCCGGGTTGCACTGGCGCCAGTTCTGCAGCCGCGGCAGCAGCAGCGCCAGTTGGCCGATGTGCTGGCTGCGCTGCTTCCCCAGCACCACCGCCGGTGAAGGGGCCGCGGGGTCCCACTCGCTCTCGGTTTCCTCGAGCAGCAGCTCGGTGGCGTACTCCACCACCGCCAACTTGCTCAGCGGCAGCGGGTTGGGCACGACGCCACCGGCCACGCCCTTGCGTCTGCTGCGCACCGGGCTGTTCACCTCAGCCGGGGTCAGCGCCGCCAGCTGCTCATTCAGAGCAGCGATGGCATCGAGGTGGCCCTGGGCGGTGCAAACCCCTGTGGGGTAGTGGGTCTGCAGCTGCGCCATCTCCCGATTCAACGCCGCCAGGGCTGCAGGGGTGACCGGGATGGAGAGGGCGATGCGCAGGGCCTCGGCATCGCCAAGGCGCCAGGTGAAGGTGGGTGGGGAGGACTGGGTCATGCCCTCCCTTGCCAGCTCAGCTGCCGCTGCCCCCATTGATCTCGCCCAGCCCCAGCTGCTGGCGCAGCTCGGCGCCGTCGATCACCCCCCGCTCATGCAGCACCAGCCACTCCTGCACCGACGGCTTGGGTTTGCGCGCTGGCTGCGGCGGCACCAGCGGGCAGATCTCCACCGTGCAGGCTGGTTCATCCGACAGCCTCTCGCCGGTGAGCCGGGTCCACTGGTGCAGCAGGGTGCTGAGCATCGAGCGCTTCTGACCGGCCAACGACTGCAGCACCGCAAAGCTCTGGCCGGCAGTAAGCGAAATCTCCAGCTCAGTGCGGGCCGGCCCGTGACCGCCGGCTGGGATGAGGGCATCGCGGCGCATGGCTTCTTCCAGCTGTTGCAGATAGGCCCTGTGTTCTGCCAACGAACGCGCCTCGATCTCCACCCACTGGAACTTGGCGCCCTCCGGCAGGTCCATGAAGCAGGAGGTGGAGAGCACCAACCGCTGCGGCCGCTGGCCTTCTGCACCGTTGCCTGCAGCAGAGCCCAGGGCGCCGTCGCTGCGGCGGAAGCCGTAGGCATCCACCAGGCCGGTGCGCACCCCAACCGGAAGGGCGGTGCGTGAAAGAAGGTCTTCGTAGTCGCTGCGGCAGCGGTAGTGGTTCAGGTACTGGTGCGCCAGGCCCAGATGGGGAAGGTCGCCCTCGCCAAAGGCAGATCCATCCACTGAGTACCAGAGGGCCGGCAGATCAAAGCGCTGCGGCATCCGCTCGGGCTCACCCACCGGCACCCCGTCGTAGCCATCAGCGGCAGCAGGGTTTGGGTTGGCCTGCCAGCTGTGCAGCACCAGGCCGTCGTCCGTCACCGACAGGCTGCGGTAGAGCCAGGCCTGCGGGTCCGGCACCAGGCCGCCGTGGGCATCGATCACCACGGTGGGCACCGCTGCATTGCCGCTGGCGTAGCGGGGAGGCAGGGCCTGGCGGCGAGGTTCCCGCCAGACGACTTCCACCGGCCCCGAGGCCGGAGCCGCCGTGGCGGTATCGGTAGGCAGGCGCCAATTCAGCAGGTCTCCCCGGGGCACAAGCTGCAAGCGGGGTAGCGAGAGCCGATCGCCCTTGGCCAATGCCTCCAACCGATCGCCCTCTGATGGCCATCGATGTTGGGGCGGCAGCTGCAGAATCAGACAGCCCCCATCCCGCAGGGTGAGCAGGTCGGCCAGGAACAGGAACACCCCCAGGTCTGTCCCCTGGCCGTCCACATCGGTGGACACCCGGGTCAGGGAGTCGGGCAACTCGTGCCAGGCCAGGCGCGACAGCATCCCGGCGTAGGTGCGCAGGGCATCGCGGTAGAAGCCGGTGGGGCGAGCGGCCTCCAGTCGCTTGAGGTAGCAGGTCTCTGGTTCCTCGATGCCCCTGGGGAGATAAAGCGGGCGGCGGCTGGTGCCGTCGGGGAGTTCCAGCAGGGTCCAGCAGTCGTAGACCAGCTGCAGGCGGTCCCTCAGGCCAGAGAGGGTGGGGTGTTCCAGCCAGGGGGGCTTGGCAGGGGGCTGGGGCTGCGTCTCTGGTGGGGAGGAGGAGCCGCTGGGGGTGGTTGTCCTGCGGCGGCGGGTGGTGGGCACTGGCTGCTGCTTGTGGTCACAGCTCTTGCCAGTGGCAGCAATGGACGGCAGGAAGGGCTATGCAGGATCTGCATTGGCTTCTTATACGGACAACGAAGGGCCCGGCTACCTCTTAGCGAGGGTCCGCCCATTTAGCGTTAGGCGCAACAACACGTTCTACCCTCTCTTCAGCCTCTTGTGAATCGAACCATCTTTCTGATCGACGGTGGAGAGCAGCTGGTGGAGCTCCGTGAGGAGTTGTACGACTCCGAGGATCTACTCCAGCGTCTGCTTGCAACGCACCCGAGCTTGCTCGCAGGTGACCAGATCGATCGGTCCTCCCCCCGGCGCTGGCTTCTTATTGCGCGCGAAGCGGGCATTCCGGGGGAGGAAGGGGGTGTTGGGCGTTGGTCCATTGACCATCTCTTCCTGGACCAGGATGCGATCCCGACGCTTGTTGAGGTGAAGCGAAGCACCGATTCCCGGATTCGTCGCGAGGTGGTGGGCCAGATGCTCGACTACGCAGCCAACGCCGTGGTGTACTGGCCCGTCGAGCATCTTCGGGCGCAGTTCGAATCAACATGTACCGCCCGCAGTCTCGATCCTGAGCAAGAACTGGCAAGCTTCCTCGGCCCAGAAGATGAGCCAAGCACCTTCTGGCAGCAGGCAAAGACTAATCTCCAGGCAGGAAAGGTTCGGCTCGTCTTTGTAGCCGATGAGATCCCCTCAGAGCTGCGAAGGATTGTGGAGTTCCTCAATCAGCAGATGGATCCAGCGGAAGTGCTGGCCGTGGAGATCAAACAGTACACCGGAGAGGGTCTGCGCACGCTTGTCCCGACGCTCATCGGCCAAACTGCAGAGGCTCAGCAGCGAAAAGGTACGCCCACTGCCGAGAAGCGTCAGTGGGACGAGCCGAGCTTCTTCCACCACTTGGCTGATAGATGCTCGGAAGTAGAAGTATCTGTGGCACGTCGCATTCTGGAGTGGGCACGCCCACGCACGGAGTACGTGTGGTGGGGCAAAGGGCAGCGCCTTGGCTCCTTCATCCCCGTCTACCAGCATGATGGGGCTCACCACCCGATGTTTGCCGTATGGACAGCAGGTAGCATCGAGATCTACTTTTATTGGTATGCGAGGAAGCCACCATTCGATGATGAGGTGAAGCGCTTGGAGTTACTCCAGCAGTTGAATGCCATTGCGGGCGTATCGCTGCCGAAGAATTCCATCAATAGGCGTCCATCAATCCCTCTCAAGATTTTTGCCGAGGAGTGGAATCTGAAGCAACTGTTCGGCGTCTTCGAGGGATTTATCGATACGGTTCAGAAACAGTAGCTGCGTGGGCACATATCGAAAGCATGGAATGGGCGAAGGGCTGTGTATATTCTCAGGTGCTGATGACTAAAAAGTCTGGCCTCTGTTCGCCTGCTATGATGTGCTCCCTGCGCCACTTATACGAGGCGCTAGGCCTATGCTGCACACGTGACATCAGCAACTATCAAGCTCTTCCTCCCGCACGGAGACGCGAAAGCGCTTCGCACGGCGGAGATCTCAAACTGGACTGGCAAGGCCCTCGCCGCACCTCGTACTGAGCTGGACGGTCTGGTTGCCCGTGAAGAGTGTGAGAAGGCTGGCATCTATATCCTTACAGGCACCAACCCGGCTACAAACGCGCCGCACGCCTACATTGGCGAGGCAGAGGTCATTCGTGACAGGCTAAAGCAGCACAAGGGGAAGGAGTTCTGGGTCTCGGCGATTGTGTTCGTCAGCAAGGACGAGAATCTTACGAAGGCTCATGTTCGGTACCTAGAGAGTCGCCTGTTGGCCGAAGCCATTCAAGTCGGCCGCTTCTCCATTGAGCAGAATCAGGCCGGAGGTTCGAAGCTGCCGGAGTCCGATCGCGAAGACATGGAGGTCTTCCTTGGTCGTATTCGTCAACTACTGCCCGTCCTCGGATCCGACCTTCTCACACCGATCACGAAGGCCCACGCCAAGGGCCAGTCCGGGGGCCAACTCATCTGTCGCATCAAGGGTGCAGAGGCTCGGGGACAGCGCACTCCTGACGGGTTCGTCGTGTTCAGTGGATCGACAGCCGTGCTGAAAGACCGGCCGTCTGCACAACAGCAGCACCCGTTCGTGGTCACGCTTCGCAAGAAGCTCATCGCAGACGGAGTCCTTGTTGAGAAGGGCGGCTACTTGACCTTCACCAGGGACGCTGAGTTCTCCAGCCCGAGCGCTGCAGCAGCCACTGTGCATGGAGGCGGCGCAAATGGACTTACGGAATGGAAGACCAAGGATGGGATCACACTTAAAGAGCTCGATGAGAAGGCCTAACGCTCAGCATCCAGCCGACAGCGCTGCGCGCCGCCGCTGATGCTGAGCGTTAGACTTTCACGCAGACAAGTTGTTGGGGCATGCGATGGCGTCAGAAGCAAAAGATCGTTTTGACCAACAGAGAGGAGACATCGATCAGCTTTGGGGGATCCACCAAGAGGTCGCAGGTCAAGGCGCTGGTCGAAAGCATGGAGTAGACGTTATCAATCGGGCTGCAATCGTATTCATAACAGCATGCTGGGAGTCCTATGTCGAAGATGTATGCCTGGAAGCCTTTGACTTTCTTCTCGCCAACGCTTCAGATCCAGACAACTTCCCGGCAAGAGTTAGAACTCTTGCATCCAAGTCACTACGAGAAAACCCCGATCATACTAAAATTTGGCAACTTGCTGGCGAAGGCTGGAAGCAAGTCTTAACCGATCACAGAGATACGGTGAAAGCAAAATGGCTTGACACATTAAACACCCCCAAAACAGCCCAGGTCAACGGCCTGTTTAATGAGTTGCTTGGATTGGCAAATCTGTCAGGTTCTTGGTCATGGCAGAGAATGAGTTCCCAGCAGGCATCTGAAAAGCTGGATGACTACATTACTGTCCGAGGCAATATCGCGCATAGATTAACTCATGACGAAACCGTCTACAAGGATTGGGGCACTGACTACTTGTCACATGTAGAGCGTCTTGTCTCTAAGACTGACGAAAGAGTCCGTAGCCACGTTGAATCACTTGTCGGTGCTCCACCTTGGCACCCTTGAAGGCGAAGCCTAACAAGAAGAACCAGCGGCCGGGATCCAATTATGCATAATGGGAGGGAAGAGCCCTCGCCTGCCGCTAATCTTGAGCGCTATGCGAACGTTGATCCTGCAAAACATGGCGATAGCATGAGGCCGATGAAAAGGCCTTGTGATCTACGGTTCGGGTCTGCTGAATTTGCTTGCACCGAACATTAGAGCCTATTTTTCCTAGCCTTGAGATGGAGCGAACACATGTCATGACTTCAGGAAGTATGGAACAGAATCAACAAAAGCATGAAGGCCTAGCTAAGGCTGGCATCTTTACTCTGGCAAATGGAACCAAAGTAAATGGCGAACTAAGTCTGAGGGGAGCATCCTCGGCACTTGCTCTTTTCTCAGATGAGTTCTTTGACACGCATGGCAGCGAAGATATAACCGGTAGGCTTTTTGACGGAACACATATATCGCTAATTAATTGCCTCACCATGTCAGGCACTGGGTCCACTGACACAGGAAAGATGATCTATCATACTGCTAGCATCTTTCCTCACTACATAGCAATTGGAGATAGATTCATTACCTCATCGGGACGGCCAGTGCATTCGGTGTATTTTACAATTGATGATGCGCCAGCTGTGTTTTGCGACTTTAATGCGTTCGGGATGGCTTTGCGCGACACAAAGGATCACATGCTGAGGATTGCTGGCACGAAGGACAGGGAGATCCCAATCGGCGAGCATCCTGAGATCTTCTATTTTACTGGCAATGATGAGATCATCTCCGTAGATACCGCTATTGGTCGTATATGTGTTGGGCATCGGATCTCGTATTCTTTTCCTGGTCCTGAAGGTATTCATGTCAATAATAGAATAGAGATCAGCATTGAACCCTCATCCGAGCTTTCCTTTGGCGAAGCAATTACTAACTTGTATGACCTTGCGTCCTTCTTGGGCATTGTCGCCGGTAGGCCTCAAAACATACTCGACATTAAGATCCTGCCTGTACCGGTAGCAGGATATAGCCAGCCACTCGACCTATACTGGAGCATGCCACCATGTCGCAAGAATGATGTAGCCAAACGCAAGCCGCATCATATAGATATTCTCTTGAGTGCGATAAGAGAACCGGAAGAGTTTAAGACTGTACTGAAGGCATGGATGCAGCGACATACCATTTGGCGCAGTGCCAGGGAGCGCTTTAACACTTCTTTCTCATACCAGAATCGATATGAGATTGATCGGCTTGTTGGTGCGGCAAATATGTTTGATATATTACCTTCGTCAGCATTTCAACGAGCAACGGCGCTCACACCAGAGCTTGAAGAAGCGAAGATCACAGCTCGTAAGCAATTTCGCTTGCTCCCCCATAGCCCTGAGCGAGACAGCATACTCAATGCACTTGGGAGAATTGGAAAACCATCGCTAAAACACAAGATAAGAGAGAGGGCTGAATTGATTACCAAGAGGGTAGGCCAGCGATTTCCAGAGCTTGCCCTTGTTGGAGATCATGCCGTCAACTGTAGAAATTATTACGTCCATGGCACCTCTTCTGAGGTAGATTATGATGCAAATAGATATCTAGTCAATTTCTTCGTGGATACGCTGGAGTTTGTTTTTGCAGCCTCTGATCTTGTAGAGTCAGGTTGGCGTATTGAGGGGTGGGCTGAACGCGGCTCTATCATGTCTCATCCCTTTGGAAGATATCGAGTTGATTATCAGCAAAATCTAGACATCCTAAAGCGGGTTCTTTCACAAGTGAAAGAGGCATCCTGAAGGGATCATGTCTTCCTGTTGTCCCGCTAGAGATTATAATGCATGTGATAGCGACTACTTGGGATCTGAATCCACAAATCATGAACGGCGCCTAACATCGCCACACACCTATGCCGCCGGCGCCAAGGATCTGCTTCGGCATTGGTTTAGTGCGGCTAGGTGACGGCAAGCGTGCACTCAACAGGAAAAGCAACAACCCGCACAGAGCATGCATCAACAGCCTGAATCCACTGCTCGCGACTAATCTTCAGTCGCTCCAGCATCTCCGTCAATCCCACTCCTGATGTGAGCAACCGCTGCCCGCGCGCATGCAGCTCTCTCCACGTCGGTGGCACCTTGAGCAGAAAGCCGTTGTCCCGGAGAAAATGCGTAATCTCCCCATTGGCATAGGTGCGCCCGTAGGGCCGAAAGGGACCCCGTGAGGGGTCATACCGCCGCGCCGCCTTGATCAGCCCAATCATCGCCAGCTGCAGCAGATCCTCCTTGGGATGGATCGTGCGCCGGGCGAAGTTGCCGGCGATCTTCTCCGCCAGGTCCCTGTGCTGCAGCGCCAGGGCATCGGCAGCGGCGTGTGGCCGCACCGGCCGTTCTCGCCGGGGCCTGCAGCGAGGAGGCTGCTGACCCTGAGCTCTGGAGTGGTGTCTCACTGGAGCATGGAGGCTGATCTCCAGCTGCTCTGCCCGCGCATGGCACGCCGGCCTGCGGTAACACCGTTGCCGCAGCATCCGAGCCACCCCGGCGGCATCGCCCACCAGCACCACCGTAATCGGCAGCACCAGCTGCACCAAAGCCGGTGTCAACACGGCAGCCCCTGGACTCGCCGGTAGGGATGGCGTGGGAAGTTCCTGCACCGCGGACACCATCGGCACGTTCACCGACTCACCAGCAGCGGCGTCACCACCGGCTGAATGCCCTGGGCCTTCCAGTAGCGGCTCTCCAGCCACAGGGCGCCGTGGCAGAAGGCATCCACCAGGTCCTTGCTGCCCTTGGGGAAGCGGATCGCTTCTTCCACCAGCGGCTGGGCTCGGTGGTGGAAACGGATCTGCCCCGCCTCCACCAGTGGGGCAACGGCATGGGCGCGGGTTTCCTTGCTGCCGCGGGCGGTGATAGGCAGCATCCCTGGCACGCGTCGCCGGAGGGTCTGCAGCACCGCCGGGCCGTTGGCGGCGTCCTCGATCAGCACGGCATTGGGCCTCAAGACCTGCTGCTCCAACGCCTCCAGGCAGCACAGCAGGAAGCGGATTACCTCCGGCAGGCCAAAGCGGTGCCGGGCAGCCCACAGCACCTCGATCTCCAGCTCCTTTGGCGCCGTTGGGCCCTGAGGTTCACCCGATCGGGGGATGGCATTCCGGGCCGGCGGTGCCAGCAGGCCCACCAGGCAGAAGCCGCAGTAGTCGCTCTCCGCCTCCCCCTTGAAGCTCAGGTCACACGAGAGGGCCAGCAGGGCGTATTGGCGCTGGCTGCCCTGCTCGCGGGGGAAGGGAGGCCGGATCCACTGCCTCAGGAAGATCGAGCCCGATGCCGGGCTGGGGCGCTGCTGGTACAGCGCCGCCCACCAGTAGGCACCCAGACGGGCGCGGATCTTGATCAGCTCCGGCAGCGGGAACCGCTCCGGGCACAGCGCCTCACCAGGCTGGCGCCAGTCGGGAATGAGCGTGCAGGTGGGCGGCAGCTTCGGGCGCTCGCTGGAGGGCTCGGCGATGGCGGGCAGGTCAAGCACGGTCCAGTGCTGCGGCGCCTCCCCCAGCTCCTGCTCCAGCAGCCAGGCCACTACGTCCTGGTGGTCCCAGCGGGTGAGCACGATCACCTGGGCCGAGAGGTTCGGGTGCTCCTGGCCGTCAGGCCCGAGCACCGATGCGGGTTCGGCCCGCGTCAGCCACACCGAGCGCAGCCAGTCGATCAGCTTCTTCCGCAGCGCCGGTGATGCCGCATCACCGGGACCTTTGTAGGGGTCGTCGATGATCCCCAGGCTGTAGCCCTTGCCGGTGAAAGGGCCATCCACACCGGCGGCGATGCAGCCGCCCCGCTGGCGGGTGAGCCAGTTGCCCACAGCAGCCGAATCGCGGGCCAGCAGATGGCCGGTCACCCGGTAGAAGTGGCGGGCTTCTCTGGAGTGGGCATAGGCCAACTCCGCCGAGTACGAGGCGATCGCCGCGAAGAGATGCGGGTAGCGCTGCAGGAAGTAGGCCGGAAACAGCTTGGAGACCAGCAGCGATTTCCCCAGCCGCGGCGGACAGGTGACGATCAGCCGGCTCAGCTGGCCATCGGCCACCTGCTGGAGCAGCTCGATCAGCAGCTCGGCCCAGCGGTGGAAGCCGTAGCGGGGGTAGGCCTCGGCGATGAAGCTGCGCAGGGTCTGGGGTTCGGATGGCTCGGCAGCAGTGGCCGTGGGGAGGTACAGCAGGCCACCGTCGCCCCATGGGTCGAGCTCCGGCAACAGCAATCCGCCTTCTGCAGGGGCCTGTGGCGTGAGAACCGGTGCAGGCATCGCGGTGGCGGTGGTGCTCGCCCTCATGCCCGTGGCTCCGGCGGCTTGATCGGTGCCCGTAGCAATCCACCGATCTCGGCAATCACCCGGAAGGCGCCGACCGCCGCGTTGAACTGCTCGGCGTCCATCGCCCGGCGGGCGCATTCGTTCAGGGCAAAGATCTGCTCGGCCTGGTGGCGTCGGCGGTCGGAGATCAGCTCCTCCACCATTCGCTGCCGTGCCAGGGCCAGGTAACGGCTCACTGTTTTGATGTTGGTGATTCCCCAGTTCTGGGCAGATTTTTCCCTGATAACGGCCAGCGGCAGCCGCTGCGCGATCCACAGCTGCGCCTCAGCGATGCGGGTCTCCACCTCCATGTGGGTGGCGCGGGGCTTGTGGTTCGAGCTGCGGCGGCCCCGCGGTGGGTTGCCCTTCCCCACCGGCCTGCTGGGGTCGGCGGCCGGCCAGATCGGGTTGCCGTCGTCGTCCTGCTGGGGCGGGGCAGCGCGTAGCTCCTCCAGCAACTCTGCGCCCGCATCGGAGCAAGCGGCCGCTGTCGGTGGCTGCTCGGAGCTCATGCTCCACCTCCGCTAGGCAGGATCCAGGCCACGTAGGCCGCCCACTGCTGCGGGGTGAGCACCACCCGCCAGGTGCCGCCCCGGAAGCGCACCAGGGTCGCGGCAAACGGCACACCGGCATGCACGGCCTGCAGCGCGGCTTCCTCGGGCTTGGTACGGGCCGCGGCGGCGGTGTTGGCCCAGCTGGCCACCTGGATCACATGGCCCGGCACGCCATCGAGATCGCCGGTATCCCCGCCAGCGCTGGTGGTCCGCCCTGCCCCCAGCCGGCGGCGCACCGTCATCCCCAGCAGGTCGCTCAGCAGCAGCGCCGCCTCCCGTTCCGCCGCATCCCCCTTGCGTTTCTGGGGATTGGCCATCGCTCAGCTCCGGCCCGGCTTGATCGTCCAGAACGCCTTGCCATGCTTCTCGCTGGCCGTCCCTATGGCCACCGCCAACCGCTGCGCCTGCTTCAGGGCTTGCTCCTGCTGTTGCAGATGCTCGGGGTAGACGTAGCTGATCCGCCCGGCTGACCAGCAGAAGCTGCAGTCGTTGTGGGAGAAGTTCGCATCCAGCTCGCCGGCCTCCAGGGCGCCGCTGAGCTGCTCCAGCAGCGGTGTCAGCGCGGCCTCGATCGCCTTCTGCTCAGCCTTGAGGACGGTGATGCGATCGAGCAGCGCATCGAGGTCGGCGCCGTCATCGGGATCAGGAGGGATGGAGCTGGCGGCCATCGGCGAGGAGAAGCGAGGCGTCGTGCGGCGCAGGTGGCAGCGCGCCTGCCTTGCAGGATAGCGGCTCGATAGTCCGAACACAGCGATTCGGATAGCGGGTCACCACGGCCGAAAGCGACTCACGTAGACCGCCCATGCCGCTGCCCACGCCGCCAGGCATTCCTCGCGGGAATACAGCGGCGAAAAGCGCGTCTCCCCTGGCCGGGCCCAGATCGTCTGGCCGGCGCCGTAGTGCAAGCCCCAGGCCGCTTCCAGGGCCATGTAGCCGCCCAGCTGGGCGCGGGTGCAGTAGCTGCTGGAGTGCCGACCCGACAGGGTTTTCAGGTCGGCCAGCACCCGCAGACCGCTGCTGCGGTGCGCATAGCCGGTGTCGTAGGTGCCGGCGAGGTTGCGGATCAGGCAGCAGGTGGGCCGCTCCGAGGCAATCACCGTCACCTGCTGCCAGTGGGGGTGGGCCAGCAGCGGCTCGATCCAGTCCCGGTACTCCGAGGCCCGTAGCGCCTCCAGCTGCTGGACCGCCTGCTGCCGCTGCGGCGCCAACGGGTGGAAGCGGCTGTGCAGCAGGGCCTCCAGGGCCTGGTGCACGGTGTGGCCGCGGGGCTCCCACTGGTGGCGGGTGGCTTCGATGCAGGCCAGGGCCCAGGCGCTCTTGGCCGAGCCGATCACGCCGGTGATCGACACCGGGAACAGATGGTCCCCCAGCCAGTAGCGGTGCTCTGGATCCGTGCGCCGCAAGCCTGGGATCGGCGCCAACCAGCCCGTGGATTCACTCAGGCGCTCTGAGCAGGGGGCCGTGGTGGAGAGCGCCATCACCAGAACCTCACGTGAAACACCAAATTGGTTGGATTCTTTGGATCCCGTTGCAGCGCAGGGGATCTGGGCAGAAGATCGGGCGTGGGATTCTTTGGCTGCTTTGGATTCTTTGGTACCCAGGGGCTTTCGACCCCAGGGAAGGGGATGCCGCAAAGAATCCCAAGAATCCAGATCGGAACCATCCCCCTTGGGACGCCAAAGTGCCTGCGCTGGAGGCGGGTCCAAAGAAACCCAAGAATCCAGCTCCCGTTCCAGCCGTCGTGGGTCAGTGGCCCGTGAGCGGCGGCGGACAGGGAGTGGCCAGCAAAGAATCCAAAGAATCCCGAAAGCGTCCGCTCACCCGGGACCATCAGATGGTCTGCGCTGGAGGGGGATCCAAAGAATCGCAAGAATCCACCTCTACAGATTGAACTCACGGGCCAGCCATTCCGCCCCGGCATCACTGAGCCCGTAGCGCAGGTAGTAGCTCTGGCCGCTGGTGCCCACACGGGTGGACGTCACCAGCCCATCCAGGCTGCCGAGGAATCGGCCCAGGGCCTTGTAGGTGGTCAGGGCTTCTCCCTCCAGGTCTCGCTTCAGCCGTGCCTCAGCCGGCGCCAAGCCGATCGTGTGCAGCAGCTCCAGCAGACCGATACCTGCCAGGCCGCTGGCATGCAGGCCCTGGAGATAACGCAGGGCCTCCAGCTGCTTCTCGCTCGCCTTGCGCACCCGCTGGCCGGCGCGATCCAGATCGCTCTCCTGCTCCTGCTGCTCCTGGAGATCGTCGTAGGTGCCGAGGCGGGCGAAGGTCCCGCTGTTGCCGTCAATCGCCACCACCAGATCCACCGGCGGGCCGGAGCGCGCCTCCCGCACCAGACGCCGCTGCGGCGAGTCCTTGATCAGACGGTTGCCCTTGGCCAGGTAGTGCAGGGTGAGGATCGTGTTGGCCGCCCCGGCGATGGCGTTGTGGCCCGAGAGGGCCTCGGTGCCGGTGGTGTCGTTGGCCTTGTTGCAGTGATGGATCAGCAGCAACGTGCCGCCGGCATCGGTGATCTGGTGCTTGAGGTCGTAGATCAGCGAACCCATCTCCGGGTCGTTCTCGCCAAAGCAGCAGCTGCGGGTGATCGAGCGCAGCGAGTCGAGGATCACCACCGCCCCGGGGCGCGCAGCCAGACAGGCCAGCAGGGCATCGAGGTTGGCCTCCGTGGCGCGAAAGCGACGCGACCAGAGCAGCAACGGGTGATCCCAGATCCCCAGCTGCTGCAGCATTTGGGCGGTGTCGCCATCGCCCTGGTCGTCGGTCACCAGGATCACCGGCCTGGGTTCCTCCGGCCCCCCGAAGCCCAGGAAGTCCTCGGCGCACAGCAGACAGCGGGCCAGGGCATGCACCAGCCGCGTCTTGCCCACCTTGGCCCGGCCACCCACGATCGAGAGGTCGCGGCGGGGGATGCAGCCGGGGATCTCCCACTCCACCACGGGTTGGGGCATCGCCAGGCGCTCGGTCTGATCAAGACCGCGGAAGCGGTTGCCGTTGCGCAGGTCGTGGGCCTCGAGGATCAGCTGGCCGATCTCCTGCAGCCGCAGGGCGGTTTTGAGTTGCAGGGCGGCGTGGCACTCGCGCACGCGGGCCGAGCGGCGCAGGCTGTTGCGCTCGCGGCCCACCAGGGAGCGGATGCAGTGCTCCAAGGCATTAAGGCGGCGGTTGATCGGCAGGTGCGCCTTTCCCCAGCGCACCTGGGTGTCGGGTCTGGGCGAGAAGCGCTGCTGGCGGGTGCCGGCGCCGGCACCGTTGGTGCTGCTGCTGCGCTCGCTGCTCCTGCCACCGGGATGACGCCCGCTGGTGTCGCCCTTGCTCCGGCTGCTCCCTGAGGCCTGCGTTCCTGGTGGCCGCGGTGTGTGCTGGTCGGCGTTGGTGTGGGACTGCGGCGGCAGCCAGCCGTGCTGACGCGCTTGGAACCAGAAGGTGGCCGAGCGGATCTGTTCACCGCCGGAGCTGGCCACCTGGCGGATATCCCAGCCGCAGCTGGCTGATGGGCTGTGGGTCTCCATCAGGGCAATCGCCAGCTCGCGGTCGTGGCCGGCTTGCTCACAGGCCTGGATCAGACCCCAGAGGAGGTTGCGGTAGTCGGCGTAGGTGTTGCTGCCCGCCACACGGCGGGGGATGGCGGCCAGGGCGCTGCGGATCTGCTCCAGCGGCCGGGGTGGCCCAAAGTCCTCGTCGACCAGCTCGGGCAGCGGAATGCCGCTGGATGAACCCTCGCAGGGCTGCTCCAGGGGGATGGCTTGCTGCGGCGTAGTGCCTACCACGGGTTCAGCGAACTCATCGGGCAGCAGCGCCAGGGCGATGTCCTCCGGGGCGTAGCGCTGGCCGCTCACGTGCACCAGCTCCACCAGAGCGGTGGGCTCACCGGAGGCATCCACGTACCAGCAGCCCGGCAGCCGCATCACCCGCGAGGCGTCCTTGCAGTGGGGGTCGCCGCCGGCATAGGCGATCAGCTCCGCCTGCAGCGGTGCCCACTCCTGCGGCGGGATGGGGCGGTGCAGCAGCCAGTAGCAGTGGGCTGACTTGCCGCCGCTGAGCACGATCAGCGACGGCTCCGGTAGTGCCAGCTCCCGCCAGGCGTTCAGCTGCCAATCGATCGGCCGGTCGTCCCACTCCACGAACAGGGCACGGCAAGCGGTGATCTCGCTCTTGCGGTCACCGCCGTCGTTGATCACCAGGTAGATGCCGCGGCCTTCCCGCTGCCACTGGTTCGCCAGCTCCAGGTCAAAGGGGCCTTTGCGGGCGCCAATCACCCCCTTGGCCGGGTTGGCGCGGTGGGGGAAGGCGCGCAGCCGGGCGCTGGCGGGGTCCTTGCCCAGCAGGGAGAGGAACTGCTGGGCAGCGGCGTGGTCGATACAGGCCAGCGTGGGGGCGGAGGCTGGTTCAGCGCTGGCCATGAAGCCCCTGGCGCTGCAGTGGCGTGGCGCTCAACTGTTCGCGCTCCATCGCCTCGGCCACGATCAGGCGGATCACCGAGGAGCGCGACAGCAGACCGCCGCGGGTGCGCCGGTCCAGCCAGGCCTGCTGCTCGGGGGTGAACTGCACCGAGAGCGGGGTCATCAGCGGAGCCATGGGGGACTTCGATGGACCGAACCAGCCTATCGGCACTGACTCAGGCTCGCTAGGCTGAACCAGTGAGCTGAATGGCGATGGACGCTGGAGCAGCGGCGCAGAAAGCGCTGGCCAAGGTCGAGAAGCTGGTGGCGATGAGCGCCACGCCCCACCTGGAGGAAGCGCGCACCAGCGCCTTCCTGGCCTGTCGCCTGATTCGCGAGCACGGGCTGCAGATCGCGACCCATCGCCCTTCGCCCGCCAAGCCACCTGTGGCGACGGGAGTGGAGCAGGGGCAAGGCCCGGCGGGCTTTCGCCGCATCCGCGTCCGCCATCCCGGCCGCTGCCTGTGCTGCGGCAACCCGATCGCGCCGGGGGAGTGGGCGCTCTGGTGCCGTGGCAATGGCTTGCGTCACCTGCTCTGCTCCCCCTGAGCCGCTGTTGCGCCGCCGAGATCCAGCAGACCTTGCTGGCGCTGCTGGCAGGGGAGGCCTTCCTGGCGGATCGGCCCTGGAGTGAGATCTGGTGGGGGCGAATGCGACTGGATCTGGCCAGCGGCTGGCAGCTGGAGATCGCGATCGAGCGCGACCAGCTTGGGACACTGCTCTGGGCCCGAGCCGCCGATGGGCGCAACTGGGAGTTCGGCTGCCAGCGCGACGACTGGACCCTGGGACCCGACAGCCGCATCGTGGAGCCGGTGGCGCTGCTGGAGCCGGAGCAACGCCAACACTTGGAGCGGCTGCTGCGGGAAGCCATCTGCTGGCCAGCGCCTCTGCACACGCCTGCTCAAGCTACTTTCTGTGGCCTGGTGGAGCCTGATGCTCGGCGCGGCAAGGGCCGGCACTGGCGGCAGCGGGCCAGGGCCCATGGCCGCTGGCATCACGGTGCTGCCAATTCCAATCGGCAGCAGAAGCCTTAGCCTTTCGCTAATGGCCAGAACCCAGTCTTGATGTCCTCTGAGTACCGGTACATCGAGGCCAAACAGCTCGAAGCCGGTCAGCAGTTCGGCCGGATGCTGAGGCGCTGGCGGGAGCTGAACAACTGGACCCAGTACACGGCCTACAAGTGGGCCAAGGAGGCCGGCTTTGAAGTGATGGCCCCGAGCACCTTGAGCGTGTTCGAGAACGGCAAGGCGCCCAAGCCACGCCCGGAGAGCTTCTTTGCCCTCGCCGAGGTGAATCGCCGCCTTGCCGCCAGGGATTTCAGTGGCGTGCGCACCCGGGCCCTCAAGGACCAGATCAGCCAGGCCAGGCCTCTGGTGGATGACGAGCAGCGGGTGTGGGGGCCAGCGGAGTTCTGGAGTTGCCACCTGGGACTGCTGCCGGTGCCGAGCGCCTACCAAGCGCCTGCGGTGCCGGCCCAGCCAGAGGTCGATGCCGCAGAAGCGGCGAAGCTGAGCGAGCAGTGGCGCGGCCAGCTGGCGCAGACCGCCAAGCAGCACGGCATCGGCGTGATGGAGGCCCTGAGTTCCGCCGCCAAGGCAGCGCCGGCCAAGCAGCGGCAGGCCTTTCAGGCGATGCTGGCCGGCTTTGAGCCGTACTCCGCGGAGCAGCTGCAGGGCATGTGGGACGGAGAGGCGTGGCTGCCACAGCGCTGGCTGGAGGAATGGTCCACCAAGACGGGCGCCAGCTGAGGCACGCACCATCAGGCTCGGAGTACGCCATGTCTTGCGTTGCGCAAGATACAGATTCGAATTAGCGAGCCGCTAATATCCTGAGCAAGCGGGCGCCGGTCCCGCAGTGCCTTCGATGACCACCACCCCACGCGGGCGGATGGAGCCGACGCCTGGTCCCTCTACCGTCCTTGATCTCAATCACACTCTGCTGCAGGGCCGCGAGCAGGCCCGTGCCCAGTGGGCCGAAGGCCTGGCCCAGTTCCAGCTCCAGATGGCCGCGATCGCCGAGGCATCTCTGCCTTTGGTCGTCCAGGCGGCGGCGCCGGCCTTTGCGCTGGGCTTCTCGTTTAGTGCCCAGAAGCTGCTTCATGACGAACAGGACGTGCTGCGGGTGACCCTGCGGCACCGCAGTGGCGCCGAGGAGTTCAGCGAAGCCCAGGCACCGCAGGAGGGGAGCGCGGCCTGGCATGCGCTCACCGCCTCCCTGCTGGCGGGCCTGCTGGGCATTCCCGTGGGCAGCACTCCTCGGACTATCGAGCCGAAACAGCCGCAGCCATTGGTTTCGGGTGTTGGTACTGAATCCGCCGTGCCCGCTGCGGACGACCTTGGCGCCGCAGACGACGAATGGGACACCGGCGCTCCGGACGTGCCCGAGGCCGGCGAGGCCGGCCTGGAGCCCCTGATGGAAGAGGAGATCGCCACCCTGCACAAATTCCTGGCGGCGATGCCTCAGGAGGCTCGCAAGCGGTTCACGATCGAGTTCCGCCATCACTTCCAGGTGCCCAGGGAGGTGCGGACGATCAAGGACCGCATCACCCAGCGGCGCCACAAGGACTTCATCGACGTGTTCGAGCGCGAGCTGGCGGGGGTGAAGCCATGAGCGTCTGCCGCCGCACCTACGCCAGGCCCCAGCCGCGGGTGCAGCACGGCCGCCACTACCTGTGCGTGTGCGTGCACAGCGATGTCTATCGGCAGGTGCGGCAGCTGTCGGCCGAGCACCAGCTGAGCCTCTCCGGCGCCGCCCATCACCTGCTGCGGCTGGGCGCCGGCCTGGAGCCGCTGATTCCCCTGTCGTCTTCCCCGTCAACCCTGTCGAGCAACTCCCATGGCGATTGAACTCAACGACGGCAGCCGCATCTCGGCGCCGGTGATCCGTCAGCAGCGCCTCGGCGAGGTGGCCTACCTGGCGATCGTGCGTCCCGAGCAGCGCGACCGATTGCGCAAGAACCTCACCACTGGCGCGATGGAGTCGATCCCCAACGGCACCGACCGTCAGGGCCGGCCGAAGGTGAAGCAGGAGATGGTCGTCCATGCGGTGGCGATGGCCGGCACAACGATGGAGGCTCGCATCGGTGATGAGGGCGGCGTTCCGGCACCGGGGGATCGGGTGCGGCTGATCCTCAAGGCCAAGGGCTTCGGCGACTGGATCGAGGCACGGCGTCAGCATCGCCGCGGCCGGCTGAATGTGGGGGATGTGCTGGTGCTCGAGACCCGCTGGGCCCAGCAGTACGACCAGGACGGCAACCCCAAGGGCCCCAAGATCGAAGACCAGGCCGCCGCCGACGCGGTGCCGCGCAACGTCACGATCGGCTTCTACGGCCCGCTGAGCATCCGGGAGGGGAGTGACCCGGCCTGGATCGAGGCAGCGGAGCAGGCCTACCGCTCCGATGAAGCCGCTGCCCGCCAGCAGCAGGCGATCCCGCTGGCGGATGGGGAGGACTACGGCGATGAGTTCGCCGATGAGGAGGTGCCGTTCTGATGGCCCACCCCCAACACCCCGGCCGCACGCCGCGGCCTATGTCACAGCCACAGCTGCCGGCCTTCTGCCGCACGCGCCGGCCGATCACCACCACCGTGCGGCTGAGCAGCCTGCGGCAGCTGCAGTGGCTGCTGTGGCTGGTGCTGGCCCTGCAGCTGAGCACGGTGCTGCTGGTCCTGGCGGGTCCGGTGCCGGTACCACTGGCCGCGGCCCCCGGGGGATTCACCCCTGCAGTATTCGCGTCGCGGCATGGCGCCCCTGTCCTCTCACCTTCCCAGCCATGAGCAACACGTCCGCTCTGGTGCCCTACGTGTTCGAGGGGCACTGCATCCGGGTGAGCGCCGATCAGGAGGGCGAGGCCTGGTTCGTCGTTGCCGATGCCTGCGCCGCGCTGTCGGAAAGCCCGATGGTCTGGGCCGTGGCGATCCAGCGCGATGAGGAGCACTGCCTCCATTCAGAAGAGGGGCCCGGCGCCGGTGGCTTCACCCTGGCGCTGATCAACGAGGCCGCGCTGCTGCGCAGGCTGCTGAACAGCGACAACCCCAGCGCGCCGCGGATGCGGCGCTGGCTCACCCATGAGCTGCTGCCCGCAATCCAGCGCCGCCAACAACGCATAGCGCCACAAGGAGCCAGGACCATCGACTCGATCCGCAGGCAGACCGCAGCAGAGGTGCTGCGCGGGGCAGACGAGATCATCCACCTCACCGGCGTGTCACATGCCGAGGCCCTGCTCAGCGTCCTGGAGGAGATCCAGGCCAGCAGCAGTCCCGCCGGCGCTGAGGTGAAGCAACGCCTCTCGCACCGCGCAGGGGTGGCCTGGCTGACGGCCGATCAGCTGGCGGACCGACTGGATGGCACGCTCCGCCACACCAACCAGCGGCTCGCTGCCGCCGGATTGCAGCAGCGCAACGAGGACGACGATTGGCAGCTCACAGAAGCCGGTCGCGACTGGGGCGTCGCCCTGCCGCTCTGCAGTCGGGGAGAGCGCCGCCAGCAGATCCTCTGGGATCCGGCAGTGATGGCGTTGCTGCACCAGACCAACTGAAAGGCACCAAACCAATCCAAAACACGCACCTGAGACCCAGACCATCAGCCATGACATCCGCAACCGACCGACTGCTGCGGCTCCCGGAGGTGATCCACCGGGTCGGCCTTTCACGCACCACCATCTACAGCCTGATCGCCACAGGCGAGTTCCCCAGGCAGATCGTGATTGGCCCGCGGGCGGTGGCCTGGTCCCAGCAGGAGCTGGAGGCCTGGATCACCTCGAAGCGTCAGGCGGCCTGCAGTGCTGATGGTTGACCAGCCATCTCTGCGCTCAGCTCTGAGACCGGCGCCAGAGCGGCAGCGACGGCCACCTGATCGAGCAGATCGGCCCAGCGCTGCAGCATGTCGGACCGCTCCTCGAGGTATTCGGCCCAGTCGTAGGCGCGGCTGACGCTGTTGCCATCGGCATGGGCCAGCTGCTTTTCGGTGACCACCCTGGGGATCTTGAGCTGCTCGATGCAGTTCGTCTGCCCAAACCCCCTGAAACCATGGGGTGTCTGCCGCCCCTGGAAGCCCATGCGCCGCAGCAGCATCGAGAGGCAGCCATTGCTCATCACCCGCAGTTCTCCCTTGCCTCGGTGGTTGGGGGTGTGAAAGACCAGATCGGTGTGGCCACTGATCGGCCGCTGCAGGTCAAACAACAGCCGCGCCTGCGATGAGAGCGGCACGATGTGACGAACGCGGGTCTTCATGCGTTCAGCGGGAATGATCCACTGACGACCCTCGATATCAACTTCGCTCCAACGGGCTTCCCTGAGTTCACTGGGTCGCACCATGGTGAGCATCATCAGGCGCAGCGCGATGATGCTGCTGCGCTCAGCCAGCCGCTGTTGCTCGAACCGTTCGATTGCCTCCAGCAGCTCGGGCAGCTCCACCCAGCTGATGCGGTGGTAGTGGGTGACGCGGGTAGCGGCGATGACCTTGCGGGCTTTAACGGCGGGGTTGTCCTGCCGAAGTTCGAGGTCAACCGCGTGCTCAATCACGCGACGGGTGACGTCGTTGCAGCGACGGGCCTGTTCAAGTGCGCTCCTGGCGAGGATGGGTGCGAGCAGCCGGACTTCAATGTCGCTGCGGGTGATCGCCTCGATATCCAGTTGACCCAGTGCCGGTATCACGAAGTGATCAAGTTTCTCCCGCATATCTCTGCAATAGCGGGGGCTCCAGCTGGCGCAGTGGTGCTCAAACCAGGCTTGGGCGATCTGGGTGAACGGTCGGCGGCTGTTCTGCACCTGCTTGCGCTGCTGGCCTGGGGCCTGGGTGCGTGGATCAATGCCGGCTTTGATCCAGGTGTTCAGCTCCAGGGCCTGCTTGCGGGCATCGGCGAGCCGCATGGCCGGGTAGGAGCCGATGGTGAAGGTGCGGCGTGCTCCCTGCCAGCGGTAGTCCTTGCGCCAGGTCTTGGAGCCGGAGCGCGCCACCCAGAGGTAGAGGCCGTCACGGTCGTGGTGCTTGGTGCCCGGGCGGTCCGGGTCGGGCCGCAGGGCCTGGATCGCCTTGTCACTGAGCATGACGGACAGCGCCGGAACGCTGGCGCGGGAGGGGATATCGGCGGTTCGGCAAGCCAGGTGACGGTATAGACCAGGACCCGGCTGGCTATACCGTCAAAAATACCGTCATCCACAGCGGCTGTAACGGGCTCTCAGCGGATCTGCCCGGACGACCCAAAAGGGCAGATCGACTGCCCCACAACGGTTTCAGGATTTCCGCGGATCCCTTCGGATCCTTTGAAAACGGAGAGGGTGTCCTCTGAAACGGCATGCAGAGCCCTTCCTGCGCAGTCGTTCAGAGGGGATGGTGGGGTGCGAATACACCACCTCGTACACCACCACTTTTGGTTGCTTTGGAGGGACTGACTGGGATCTCACGGAACGCTATACGTAAACCCACTACCAGTAAGGCGTGCTTTCGAAGGGTCTTTTCAGATCCTGCTGAGGGGCAGGAGCTCTCGATAGACGCCCCATGAACCATGCCTGAAGGGACAAGGCCGACCAGATTCTGACAGCGGAATCATCCCTCTTCACCCCTGGACGCAGCAAGAGTGTCCTCTTGCTGCGTCCAGGGGTTCGTCATGCAGGACAGCAGCAGACCAAGCCGCTGAATCGCCTGGGGGGGTCTCGACTCCATGGTCAAGCGAGTGGGGAGAGGTTCGCGATGAAGAGATAGAGAATGGACCCCCTGTTACAGCTCAGAGCCCATGGATGCCCGGGCGTAACGGACATGACTCAGTACCACCCGTCGGCGGGGATGCAGGGTGTCACGCGGCGCAAGGGCGGGGCGAGTCGGCTTCGCCGACCCTTGCGCTCGCGTGAATCTGATCTCCCCTCGCCGCCGCCGGGATGGGTGCACTCAGGTCACGGTTGCCGGGTTGCTCTCCCGCAGCTGCGGTGCCGCTGCTCATTCGGCCGGCAGGTGATGGATCAGGGGCGCCGATCGCCAGGGGTTGCCTCGCGCGGCTGCGCGGCTGTCCATCAGGCCTGGAGCCCCAGGCCGGCCGCAAAGATGGCCAGCTGGCTGTCACTCAACCGAGGTCTGTGAGCATGAGCTGGAACTTCTCAGATCCAAGTAACCGCAGTGGTTCTGCAGTGTCTAAAGTGCATTTGTACTGGTAGAATAAGGGCTGCGCCAAAGGCCCCGAGCCCATCGCCTGCGGCAACGTCATCGCCTGATCTCGCCATCACAGCCGCGTATGCATGAGCGGCCGTGATGCCCCGATCAGTTGTCACCCACGGCAACTGATTCCATGGCTCTTTGTATGTCATCCAGGCCCGGAATGGGCCCCGGTCGCTCCCTTGTGATCGCGGCCGGCGGCGGCCGTGATCTGGCCTGGTCCCATCAACGCATTGCCGCTGAGCTGCTGGCCCGCAGCGGCGGCCGGCTTGTCCATCTGCTGCTCCACGGCGAGGCCCGCGGCGCCGATGCCGCGATCGCCCGGGCCGCCCATCAGCTGGGCTGGTCGGCGCTGGTCATGCCCGCCGAATGGCGGCGCCATGGCCGGGCCGCCGGTCCGATTCGCAATCGGGAACTCCTCGAGCTGGCCGTGGCCCGGGCTGAGGCCCACACCTCCCCAGGTGTCTCCACCTCCGTGCTGGTGGTGGCCTTCCCCGGTGGGTCCGGCACGGCCTCGCTGGTGAGAGAAGCCCGCCGCCTGGCCTCCCGCTCCCCGGTGCCGATCTCTGTGGTGGAGGTCAGCGAAACCGCCAGTGCCTGGGCCGCTGCCACCTCCCTCTCGTGAATCCAGGGCCGCCATTGCGGCGCCCGTTGCATTCCCCCCTATCTCTCTCACCGTCATGCCTGTTCTCACCACCATCCCCACCGCTCCTGCCGGGGCTGCTGCAAAAGCCGCCGGCCCGGCCTGCTCCCTGCAGCGCACTGGTTCGCTCTGGCAGCTGGGCATCGAGGCCCAGGAACTCACCACCTCCATCAGCCAGCTAGCCGAGCAGCTGCAGAGCGATGACGACGACAGCCGCAGCCAGGCCCTCGCCGGGCTGGAAGCAGCCCTGATGGCAGAGGAGGGCAACAAGGCGGCCCTGGCGGCCAAGGCCGATGCCACCTGCTGGGTGATCGAGCACCTACGCGGCCAGGCCGCCTACCGCCAACAGCAGGCCAAACGCCTCACCGATCTCGCCCGCTCCGATGCCAGCCGGGCCGAGGCCTTGGAGGACTCCCTGGTGCTAGTGCTCACCCGGCTGCAGCCGCAGGCCACCCGGTTCAGCTTCCCCAATCACGAGCTGAGCAGCCGCAAGTCCTCTGCTGTCGAAATCGACGACGAGGCCGCGCTCGCGCCCGAGTGGCTGACGGTGAAAACCACCACTCAGCCGGATAAGGCCGCCATCAAGCAGGCCCTCAAGGCCGGCCAGCAGATCCCCGGCGCCCAGCTCCTCTCCCACCGCAGCTGGCGGATCACCTGAGGGGTGCAGAACCGCCCTCGATAGGGGTCCGCTGTAGGGGCGGGCCCAGGGCAGCCAGTCAGCGCCATCACCTCCTCCCACCACCAGAAGCCATGGATCTCTCCAGCTACGGCAGCACCAGCTCCACCACCACACCCACCAGCCCACGTCCCAGAGGCCACATCTGGTCCACACGGCTGAGCAGCTGGGTGGTGCCCATCACCCGCAAACCAGGCCGACGGCCCTCGCCCGATCACATCCACTGCAGCGAACCGCCCTGCTGGGTGCTGATCGAATCGCCGCCGAAAACCTCCGCCCACTGATCCCAAACCCTCTTCCCGCCCATCCCCTCGAAGCCATGACCTGCACGTTCTCTGCCGAGCAGATCCAGTCCCTCTCCGCCCCCCTCGATCGCGCCAACGTCAAGCAGCGCGAACAGGGCCGCTCCAAGGTCAGCTATCTCGAGGGCTGGCAAGTGATCGCAGAAGCCAACCGGATCTTCGGGTTCGACGGCTGGCAGCGCGAGACGGTTGCGCTGCAGTGCGTCTCCCAGGCGGAACGGCGCATCGGCCGTGAGCCGAGCAAGCCCTCCGATCCACCGCAGCGCGACGGCTGGGGTGTCACCTACACCGCCCGGGTGAGAGTGGTCGTCGGCGAGATCGTGCGCGAGGGCAGCGGTGCCGGCCACGGCATCGACGTCGACCTGGGCCAGGCCCATGAATCCGCCCTCAAGGAGGCCGAGACCGACGCGATGAAACGGGCGTTGATGACCTTCGGGAACCCGTTCGGCTTGGCGTTGTACGACAAGCAGCAACGGGAAGTGACCCGCTCAGCAGGGGAGAGAACCGATCAGAGTCCTGCCAGCAACGGCACGAGGTCGATCCACCGCAGCCCGTCCCCCTTGGCCCAGAACGCCGCAGCGGAAGCAGGCGACGACCCCGGCCTGATCCCCCTCGACCCGGCCACCACCCGCCAGATCCTCGCCACCCTGCGCGGTCTGCCCCGGCCGGTGCTGGAGGGCTTCACCAAGGCGTTCCGCAAGCGGTTCCAGGTGCCGGAGGAGGCCACCTCCATCGCCGATCGGATCCTCCAGAAGCGGCATCACGATTGGATTGAGGCGTTTTTGGTTCAGCGCCAGACTGTTGCCTGAGAGCCAGTCATCCGGCAGCTCACCCGACCTGAGCTGCCTACCATTCATGTGTCCGGCCGCCCTGAGGGCCATGACCACGCAAACCGATCTGGCCTGGGCGGGCTGCAGTGCTGTGGAACGGGATCCTCAGCGCGTGAGCGGCGCCTGGGTGTTCAGCGGTACCCGGATTCCAGTGGCGGCTCTGTTGGAAAACCTGGAAGACGGCGTCTCCTTCGCTGAATTCGTCGAACTGTTCCCAGTGGTAAGCCTCGAGCAGTCCCGGCTGGTCCTGGAACAAGCCGCTCGGAGCACCGCTGCTGCTGCACTGGCCTGAGTGCCGATAACTGACTCGCCGGGCGGAGAAGGAAGGCTACGAGGAGCTATTCATTCCCTGAACATCTCATCGCTGTAGCAACCAGCGCAGCAACGACAAGCCGATGATCAGTCCGATGCCGGTGTTCCACAGCCAGGATGGGCGTTCGGCAAGACGCTGCAACCATGGCGGCAGCTGATCGCCCCACTGCTCCAGCGCCAGCACCGCCAGCACCAGCAGGGCCACGGGGAGTCCGATGGCCAGCACCAGCTCCCGCAGCATTCCATCGCTCGCCTCTATCGGCACCGTACCCAGCTGCCAGGGGTGGGCCGAGGTCATGGCGATCGATCAGCAGGCGCATCACGGGCCTGGCACCGTGCCCCGGATGGCATGGGCCCGCGCTGACAGGGTGATCGGGCCGCTGCCGGCCGGCTGCAGGCGGGCTCGCAGCAAATCCCGGAAGCCGGAACGTTCTTCCTCGTTCATGGCCGCGAGGGCCTGACCGGCGCTCGGGCCTCCGAGAAGGGTGCTCCAGAAATCGTCGAAGTCGGCGAAGGTGCGTTCAACGGCGATCACTCTCGTCTTGATGTTGCCCAGGCCGGCGCTGGTCCAGAGGTACCGCAGCACCTCAGGGCGGGAGGCCTCTGGACTGGGGGGCATGGGTGTGGAGCAGCCGATCGCGCTCAGGGTTTCCGTCACGTCTCGATATGGGAAGCCACCACCCTCCATGTCCCAGGCATAAGCGGCCACGGTGCCACCGGGGGCCACGACCCGCGCCATTTCTGCCACACCTTTTGCCGGCTCGGGCACGAAGAAGATCACCAACGGCATGACCGAGATATCGAAGCTGGCGTCAGCGAACGGCAGGGCCATGGCGTCGGCGTTGACAAACTCCACGCTCTGCAGGAGTGGATGCTGCCGGGCGAAGGCAAGTTGCGGGTCGGATGGGTCGATGCCGACGAGCGAGAGCGGTGTGCACTGCTGCGCGATCAGCTGCGTGAAAGCGCCGTTGCCACAGCCCACATCCAGCCAGCGCAAGCCAGGCTGCGGCGCGATCCAGTCGAGGAAATCCTGGCCAGCAAGACGACTCCAGACCCCCATGAAGCGGTCGTAACCAGCCCCATCGGTGAAGCGGATGGGTTCAGTGGTCATGGCCATGAGGCTCCACGGGGGTCAAGGCTGCACGGCACTCACGATGCCAGCGCACGCTCGCGTCTGGCTTCGTCGTGATCCTTCAGGCTTCGGTCTTCTGCAACGCCGTGAAGCGGCCACCGTTGTTGTGAACCCCGCCGCCCGGATGGTGGGTGCAGCGGCGGTCGCATTCCTACCGTGCTGGGGCCTGAACGCCGCCTTGATGCGCACCCATAGAGCCCAGAGCTCGAGAATGGGCAGAACCCACGCCAGGAATGTCACCTGCAATCACTGTCTCCGTCAGGCCATGGATATGGCAGGCTGCAGATAGCACAGGGCCTCACACAGGCGTTTGAGGATGGCGGAGTGCTCTTCGTAGAGC
>CALRVC020000015.1:0-75004 GCA_943371515.1 Synechococcus sp. UW140
TTCTGGAGGTATGGCCATGTAAGACCACACAGCTCCCTGGGAGGCAAAACTCCCCATGAGGTCTACACTGAGAATAAACCCTGTTCCTCCCGCCCGGAGTTAACGATGTCAGGGGCCGAATCTGTCCAATAAAAGCCATCCACCTCAGACGGCGAGCGCAGGCGCGATCAGCTGCTGGAACTGCGTCAGCTCATGGGGAGGGTGGACCCCAGGCGTCGCCAGCTCATCGCTGAGCAGATCAGGGCTCGCGTCGACTCCCTGGTCGACTTCTTCAATGAGGATTATCTCGACAGGCTGGATGCGCGACGACGCTCCGGTCCATTTCGCTGGATGCTGCGTCAGATCATCGGCAAGCCCCTCACGAAATTGATTCTGAGGCGACTGATCAAGCCCGTCCTCGACGTCAATGTCCTGCGGCCGGAGCCTTAGCGCCTCCTCGCCGGGCCCTGACGCTTGAGCAGGATTGACGCGCCGCGCGTCATCTTCGTGGTGGGCAATGTGGTGGGAGCGGTGGTCACCGCGATCCCCTACCGGCTCATCTCCAGCATCCGCTGGATCGGCGCCAGGGCCCTGACCCGCAGATTCTCATCCAGTTCGATCGACGGGCTCATCGTGTCCAGGCAGTGCCAGAGCTTTTCCAAGGTGTTCAGACGCATGTAGGGGCAGGCGTTGCAGCTGCAGCCGTCCTGACCCGGCACCTCAACAAAGGTTTTGTGGGGCAGCTGACGGCGCATCTGGTGCAGGATGCCGGGCTCGGTGAGCACGATGAAGCTGGTGGCGTCGCTGCTGGCGGCGCGCGCCAGCAGTTTGCTGGTGGAGCCGATGAAGTCGGCCAGATCCAGCAGGTTGGGCAGACACTCCGGGTGGGCGATCACCTCGGCCTCTGGATGCTCCAGCTTCAGCCGCAGCAAAGCCTGCTCGCTGAAGGTTTCATGAACAATGCAGCCTCCTGGCCAAAGGGTGAGTTCCCTTCCGCTCTGGCGGGCCACCCAGCGGCCCAGGTTCTGATCCGGCGCGAACAGGATCGGCCGCTCGGCCGGCAGCTGCTGCACCAGATGCACGGCGTTGCTACTGGTGCAGATCAGATCGCTCTGGGCCTTCACCGCCGCCGAGCAATTGATGTAGCTCACCACCAGATGCTCCGGGTGCTCGGCGCGGAAGGCGGCGAAGGCATCGGCAGGGCAGGCATCGGCCAGAGAGCAGCCAGCGGCGAGATCCGGCAGCAGCACGGTTTTGCCAGGGCTGAGAATCTTGGCGGTTTCGGCCATGAAGTGAACGCCGCAGAAGACGATCACCTCGGCGTCGGTGGCGGCGGCCTTGCGGGAGAGCTCGAGCGAGTCGCCGATGAAATCGGCGACGTCCTGGATTTCGGGACTCTGGTAATAGTGAGCCAGGATCACGGCCTTGCGCGCCCGGCGCAGTCCATCGATCGCGGCCGGGAGGTCGTGGGGAACGGTGGGGGCTTCAAGGGCGGCAAAAACCAACCTTGACCTCAACTGGGGCAGGATGAGCCCAGCCTAGGGAAGGGAGTCGTCGTCACGGCCCATATACGTCTTGCCATTGCCGGGGATCTGCACGGGCAATGGGACCGACGTGACGTGACCCTGCTCACCCAGCTCGCTCCCGATGCGCTGCTGGTGGTGGGCGATCTCAGCGATGGCCAGCAGCGCATCGCCGCCAGCCTCGCCGACCTGCCCCTGCCGGTGGCCTGCATCCTCGGCAACCATGACACCGGCAAGGATCACAGCGGCCGCAAGCTGCAGCGCCAGATCGACCGGCTCGGGGAGCGGCACTGTGGCTGGGCCCTGCGCCGTCTCGATCCCCCCGGTCTTTCCGTGGTGGGTGGCCGACCGGGCAGCGCCGGTGGCGGCCACCACCTCTCCAAAGCGGTACAGGCTCTCTGGGGTCCTGTCGAACTGGCTGAGTCGGCTGGGCGGATCGCCGCGGCGGCCCTCTCGGCCGACCCGCGCCTGCCCCTGGTTCTGCTGGCCCACTGCGGTCCGAGTGGCCTCGGCAGCGAGGCCAGCGATCCTTGCGGACGCGACTGGAAATCGCCCGCCTGCGACTGGGGCGACCAGGACCTGGCCCAGGCGATCGAGCAGATCCGCACCGAGCGCCCCGTGCCTCTGGTGGTCTTCGGGCACATGCACCATGCCCTCAAGCGCGGGCGGGGGGAGCGACGCAGCTTCCTGATCGATCGCCGTGGCACCGCCTATCTCAATGCCGCCTTCGTGCCGCGCCATGCCGTCGACGGCGAGGGGCGGCAGCTGTGCCACCTGTCGTGGGTGGAACTGGAGGAAGGCCGGCTGATCCATGCCAGCCATCGCTGGTACGACCCTGAAACCGGGAGGCTGCTCTATGAACAGCGCCTGCACCAACAGCCCGTGGCACTGCCGTGCTGATCTACGCCGCCATCAGCGGCCATGGCTACGGCCACGGCTCCCGAAGCGGCGCCATCCTTCTGGCCCTGGCCCAGCGGCAGCCAGGCTGGCGGCTGGTGCTCTCCACCTCGCTGCCCGCGGCGTTCCTGCGCACGGTCCTGGGAGCGGTGCCCTTCGAGCAGCGCCCCTGCTCCTGGGATGTGGGGGTGGTGCAGGCCGATGCCCTCGGCGCCGACCCCGCAGCCACCCTTGCGGCCCTCAACGATCTGGAGCAGCGCCTGCCCGATCAGATCGCCGAAGAGGCGTGCTGGCTCAAGGCCCAGGCCGGCCCGGTCCTGCTGCTGGGCGATGTGCCACCGGCACTGGCGCGACTGGCCCAGGCCGGAGCCTGGCCCCTGATCTGGGTTGGCAATTTCGGCTGGGATGCGATCTATGAGCCGATGGGCGGCTCCTTTCTGGTCTGGGCTGAGCGCTGCCGTGGGCTCTACCGAACGGGCCAGGGCCTGATCCACTGCCCATTCTCGATGGCGATGGACTGGGGGTTGCCGGAGATCCGGGTGGGTCTCACTGTGGCGCCTCCCCGTGAGCGGGCGGAAGCCCTCAGGCAACGGCTGCAGCTGCCTGAGGCCAGTCGCTGCGTGCTGGTGAGCTTCGGTGGGCTGGGGTTTGAGCTGGGGGAGGAGCCCTTCCGCCGCTGGCCAGAGCTCGCTTTCGTATGCACCGATCCTTCGGCCGCAGGGGCGCCCAATGTGCGGCTGTTGCCCCAGGGTCTGCGGCTGCTGGAGTTCATGCCGTTGGTGGAGCGCCTGATCACAAAGCCCGGCTACAGCAGCTTCTGTGAGGCCCTGGCCCACGACGTGGGCATTCACCTGGTGCACCGGGAAGGCTTTGCCGAGGCGCCGGTGCTGGAGGAGGCGCTGCGCCGCCATGGCCGCCACCGGATGCTCAGCCAGGAGCAGCTGCGCTCCGGTGACTGGCAGCTGGATCAGCCCCTGCATCCGGCTGCGGTGGGTCCCCTGGCGCTGGACGGGGCCCAGCAGGCCGCCGCCTGGCTGGAG
Source organism: Synechococcus sp. UW140 (assembly GCA_943371515.1). Classification (GTDB taxonomy): domain Bacteria; phylum Cyanobacteriota; class Cyanobacteriia; order PCC-6307; family Cyanobiaceae; genus Regnicoccus_A. Next base: position 3,440 of record CALRVC020000015.1, read on the forward strand.
CAACAGGCGCTCGCCTACAGCTGAGATCGCCGGGGAGCATTGCAGCGCAGGCGACCTGGTGTCCGTCGCTACCGCATCCAGGATCACAATCAGCAGAACTGATGATCAACATGTCGAATGATTTCACATCAACAAACCCTGTGCTGAACAGTGATGTGAACCTCTCGGCCAATTCTGATAGCGAGTGGACGGTTGTGCGACTGTCACTAATGCGATCCCCGCCCAACGGTTCGTTCGACAAATTGGCGTCCAACCCAAGCCCGCCGAGATGTATTCTTTCAGCGCTTCGACGGTTCCTTCCTAGTTTTGCTCTGATCACTAACCCTGAACACACTCATCAGAGTTCCTGATCACCATTCATCAGCCATCATTTTCCAGCAAGTCTTTGTCCGTTCAGAAGTCACGAACGGATTCGAACTGACTTCCAACCTGTTCTTCACCACGGCAGCGTTTCTCCAGGTCGATCCTCTTGGGTCAACCAGGTCATAACGATGCATCAATCATCCTTTCTCCCCTCAACTCTTTTGCTCGCCATCGCCTCCCGCTTCAGCCGCCTCTGCCTGCCGGCTCTGGTCGTCGCCATGGGCGCACCTGCCCACGCCACGGCCTGGCAGGAGATCCGACTGCCCGGAGTGGCACCGTCCAACCAGCCCCAGTCGCTGGCGATCGTCACTCCCCAGGATCTCCCTGGTCAGCGGGCCATCTTCGAGATCACCCCTGAGAGACGGGCGCTCCTGAACACGATTCGCTATGCCGAGGGCACCTGGGCGAACGGCGAGGACGTGGGCTACAGGATCATGTTCGGCGGCAGTCTGATGGCGTCTCTGGATCGGCATCCCGATCGGGTCAACCGCACCGTCGGCTATGCCAGCGCCGCTGCTGGTGCTTACCAGTTCATGCCCTTCACCTGGTCAATGGCCACTCGTGCCCTGGGCATCACCGGCTTCGGACCTCAGGTTCAGGATCAGGCCGCCATCTTCCTGATCCAGCGTCGTGGCGCCCTGGCCCTGGCTGATCGCGGCACACTCACCCCTGAACTGGCCGCCAAGCTGGCGCCGGAGTGGGCCTCGTTCCCCACCCTGGCCGGCCGCAGTTTCTATGGCCAACCCGTCAAGCGCTACGCCCAACTGCGGGCCTTCTATGAGGCCAACCTGGCCAGCCTGCGCGCCATCGAAAATGTCCGGCCGGATATCGCCCAGGCAGCTCCTCCAGTGCAGCCCGCCTGCACCGGAGACAGCCTCAGCTGCGCCCTGCAGGAAACCAGCGCCGGACGCTGACTCCCGGCCAGGCCGCGTCAGTCACCACTCGTCAGTCACCACTGTTCGAGCCTTCCCTGACCGCGGGCGGTCCCATGGTTTTCTGGGCAATGAGATAAGCCGCTACGGCGCCGCCCAGGAAACCCAGTGCGTTGCGCAGCACCGGCAGCAGGTCGGAGGTGCGGGTCACCACAGGGCCCAGACCGAACACCACGAACAACATCACCCACAGCGGTGAGAGCAACAGCACCCAGCTCCAGGCCACCACATCACCCTGTTGACGTGGGTAGCCGGCAAAACCGACGATCAGGCCCCCCAGCAATGAGGTGCAGAAGGTGAGCAGCCACTGTTCCTGGGGCAGTCCCGGCACCACCTGGCAGCCGCCCCGCTCCAGGCAGCTCTCCACAGCGCTGAGGGCATCCACGATCGCGCCGTCCTCGCCGTGGTCGCGCACGTAGTACTGATTGCCGAAGCGGGTTTGAAGCTCCACCCAGAAGGTGCGCGGCATCAGGGCGAAGAGCGCGTCGCCCACGTTGAAATTGAGCAGGTTGCCGCCGCGGGGATCAGCCACCAGCAGCAGGCTGCGCTCATCCAGCCCCCAGAACTCCTTCACCGCCAGACCGGGCGTCCGCTCGTACTGGGTGAGAACCCGCAGTTTCCAGCCGCTGCTGGCCTCGAAGGCCTCCAGGTGCTCCTCCAGGCTGGCCCGCTGGCCGTCGGTCAGCGCACGGGCCAGATCGATCACGGGAGTGGGGTGATCCGGCAGGAGCGAGGGATTGTCGGCGGCGTGAGCCATCTCGCCAGGCGCTCCCCCCAGCGGCGCCAGCAACAGCACCAGGGCGGCCAGACAACCAACGATGGAGCGGAGAAGAGATCTGGCGCCAGGGGCCATGCGGCTGCTTCAGTGGCCTTCCATTCTCTCCGAGACGTTCCCCGCCCGTGCTCCTGCCCGCCTGGCTGGACAAGCGCCTGCTCCAGGCCGGAGGCAGCGTGCCCTTCCGCACCTACATGGAGTGGGTGCTCCACGACCCCGAGCACGGCGCCTACGGCGCCGGCCGCCTCAGCATCGGCCCAAGGGGGGATTTCGTCACAGCCCCGTCGCTGGGCCCGGAGTTCGCGGCCCTGCTGGCTCCCCAGATCGCCCGTTGGCTGGAGGATCTCCCCGGCGGGCGTCTGAGCCTGGTGGAGACAGGACCCGGCGAAGGCAGCCTGGCGGCGCAGCTGGCCGAGGAGCTGGCAGCCGGCTGGCCCCAGCTGGCCAAACGGCTGGAGCTGGTGCTGGTGGAGCCCAACGCCGGCATGGTGGCACGGCAGCGCCAGCGCCTGGAGGGCTGCCCCCTGCCGCTGCGCTGGAGCAGTTTTGAGGAGATGGCGGCCGCTCCGCTCACCGGTGTGGTGCTGGCCCACGAGGTGCTCGATGCCCTGGCGGTGGAGCGGATCGAGCGCAGCGGGGACCACTGGCGCCGGCAGCAGGTGACCCTCGAGGAGGGGACCTTACGGCTTGTGCCCGGCGAACCCCTGGAGCCGGAAGATCAGGCGCGGCTGGAGCCCCTCGGGCTGCTGCCCCTTGATCGACGGCGTCCGCCGGGCTGGTGCAGCGAGCTCCACCCCGGGCTGGCCCCCTGGCTGGCGGCCTGTGCCGCCGCCCTGGCCCGGGGCCGCCTGCTGGTGATCGACTACGCCCTCGAGGCCTGGCGCTACTACGCCCCCCAACGCAGCAACGGCACTCTGATGGCCTATCGCGCCCAGCGAGCCAGCTCCGATCCTCTGCTGGAACCCGGCCACTGGGACCTCACCGCCCACCTCTGCATCGAGAGCGTGCTCGAGGCCGCGGAGGCGGCCGGTTGGAGTTGCCTGGGCCAGCGGCGGCAGGGCGAAGCCCTGCTGGCCATGGGGCTGGCCCAGCGCCTGCATGGGCTGCAACAGACGGAGGCAGCGACGGCCAAGGCCACCAGCCCACGGCGGAACGAGGGGTTGGCTGAGCTGCTGGCCCGGCGCGAGGCCCTGCTGCGTCTGGTGGATCCCGCCGCTCTCGGCGACTTCCGCTGGCTGGCCTTCAGCCGCGGCGAGGTCTCGCCAGCGCCTGGCTCCAGCGCCGAGCTCTTCCTGCAGGAGCCTGACGAGGGCACCTAGCTTGCCCTGATGGAGCCCACCATCCTCGATGTCGACCTGCTGGCCTTCGAGCGCGGTGATGGCAGACGCAGGCAGGCGGTGGTCGATGGGGTGAGACGCAGCCTGGCCACAGGATTCGTGTACACCAGCAGCGATCTCTCCGCTGATCTGCTTGACACCGCCTACGGCATGCTGGCCCGCTTCTTCGCCCTCGATGGGGCCAGCAAGGGTCGCTTCACAGCAGCCGGGGCCTCCGGTCAGACGGGCTACACCGGCCTGCTGGTGGAAACCGCTGCCGGCAGCGAGCGGGCCGACTGGAAGGAGATGCTCAACTGGTCGGCGCCGATCCCGGCCGCCCACCCCCTGCGCCGCCGCTATCCGCTGCTCTACCCAGAGCCGGTGCTGCCCGAAGCCGTGGTGCCAGGCATCACTGAGGTGCTCTTGCGCTTCCACAGGGCGCTCGCCGATCTGCAGCGGCGCGTCCTGCGGGTGATCGCGCTGGGCCTGGGCGCGGCCGAGTGCTTGTTCGAGGAGATGGTCAGCGAGGCCCCCACCCTCAGCCGCGCCATCCGCTACCCGCCCATGGCGGCCGCCCCCGGCCCCGGTCACCTCTGGGCTGCTGCCCACGGCGACATCAACCTGATCACCGCCCTGCCCCGGGCCAGCGCTGCCGGCCTGGAGGTGGAGGTGGCTGGGGGCTGGGTGCCGGCCCTGCCGCCCGAGGGGCAGGTGATCATCAACAGTGGCCTGATGCTGGAGCGGCTCAGCAACGGCCTGATCCCTGCCGGCCTTCACCGGGTGGTGGCGCCACCCGATCCGAATCAGGAGCGGCTGAGCGTGGTGCAGTTCTGCCACGCCCGGCCCTCCACCCTGCTGGCACCCCTGGCCAGTTGCTGCACCCCGGACAATCCCCAGCGTCAGGCTGGAGTGCTTGCAGCCGATGCCCTCGAAGAGGTGCTCTACCGAATCAACCTCCTGTAGCGGCGGAGCGCCGCATCTGGGTGCGCCCGCGGCTGTCCCTCAGGCGTGGCGGCAGCTGCTCCGGATTCAGGCGCTGCCGCGTGCGCATGTTGACGGTGCTGTCCCTGCGCAGGCCGCTGCTCCAGTCGTAATCGAGCACGGTCAGGGTCTGGAACGGCGCCCCGCTCTGACCCAGCAGCTTGCGGGGACCGCTGCCGAGGGCACCCAGCTGGATCAGGTCGAGTTGGCCAAGCCGGCCGGGGTAGTAGGCGTGCTGATGACCGCTGATGTAGGCCTCCACCTGGGCGCGCTCCAGCAGCTGGCGTAACTCCAGGCTCTGGGCCAGCACGTTGCCGGCTGTGTCCCGTCCCTGGGAAACCCCCAGCAGGGGCAGGTGCCCCATCACCAGGCGCCTCCTGGCCCCACGGGCCCCTGCGCTCGTCAGGCTCCGCTCGGCCCAGCGCAGCTGCTCGGCAGGAATCTGGGCGGAGGAGGCGTCCAGCACCAGCAGGAACAGCCCGTCCTGGAGCACTGAATAGAAAAAAGGAAAGCCTGAGGCGTCGGCATAGGTCAGGCCGAGGTCCCCCTGCTGGCGGCGCCAGTAGCGGCTGGCCTCCTGTCGCTCCCGCTCGAAGGCAAAGCGGCCGCCCACCAGGCTGCTGGAGGCATCGTGGTTGCCCATCGCCGGCACGAAGGGCAGGCCTGCCCGGCGCAGGGGCCTGAGCACCTGGCGATCGAAGCCTGCCCACATGGCCTGCAGCTGGGTGGTGCCGAGACTCGCCTTCTGGCCGGCCACCATGTCGCCGGCGCACATCACCAGGTCCGGGCGCAGGGAGGGGATCAGGGCGATGCCCTGGCCCACCTCGGGGATGTAGGTGGTGGAGCCGTAGCTGGCGTTGAGATCACTGATCAGCACAAGACGCCGGTCACCGCGCGGTGGCAACCCAAGGCCAGCGGCGCCCGCCGCCGCCAATGGGGCTGCCTGCGCCTGCCGCCAGGTGCTGAAGGCAGCCCCCCCCAGGGCCAGCCCCCCCAGGCCGAGAACCTGACGTCGGGTGAGGGATGGGGCCATGGTCGGGTCACTGCCGCTGCGGCTCCATGCTGCCCCCGCTGGCCTGCCGAGGCCGGCGGGTTCCGCTCCGAACCCCATAAGCTGCCTCGGGCCAGAGCCCTCGCTGGCTTAACGATCCCCTGTGAGCAGGACCCGATGAGCCACAAGCCATGAGCAGCAACGAATTCCGCTACGAGCCAGTGGAGAAATTCGGCGAAGGGCTCACCACCAGCCGGTCCTGGAACACCACCGCCCTGGCCGGGGTGGAGCTCCTCAATGGCCGGGTGGCCATGCTGGGCTTCAGCGCCGCCATCCTCGGCGAGTGGCTCACCGGCAAGGGGATCGTCGGCCAGCTGGGCGCCGTGCTGGCCTGGTACCTCGGCTGATCAACAGCCGCGGCAACTCGAGGGTCTTCACCTTGAGGGCGTGCAGGGGGTAGCTCTGAGGCTGGCAACAAACCTGGCCATGGCCGGATCCCGGCCAATGAGTGCCTGGGCCTGCGCGGAGTCGGGTTGTAGAAGCTGAAAATCAGCGAATTCGAAGCCGGGAGCCACCGTGCAGCCCACAAGGACAGTCTCGCTGATCGGTTCAGCGGCCTGCCAGAAGCCGGCAGGGATCACCTGGCACCATGAGTTGGCCTCAGCTGAGAGCATCAGGCAGCTGGGGCAGTCACTGGTGCCATCCCAGCTGTAGAGCCGGAGGCCTCGGCCCTGATAGAGATTCCAGACCTCATCGGAGCCCACCCTGTGAAACAGGCTGCGCTCACCTGGCCTCAACTGGAAATAGATGTGGGTGAGTGCGCAGCGGCTCTCACTGGTTGCTGTGATCACATGGCAGGTTGAACGGAACACCTCCCGGAAACGGCCGCCTTCAGGGTGATCCATCAGCTCCAACGGTTGCATGGGCAGAACGGCCATCGGGTTACTCCAAGAGATGGATCACATCAGAAGACTGGAGGCACCGTCTGGCCACAGCCGGGTTGCCAGATGATGGCGTGCCAGCCCGGTGAGACGACAGGAGGTCGTACGTCTGGTCGCTGGCGATGGGGCTGTTGGCAAACCTCCGCGGTCGTCGTTCGGCCTTCTCTGCTCTGCGACTACAGAGGTCATGGCCCTAGGGTTCAGGCCCCAGATCCCTTTCTTGATGCAGAGCTCGATGCGGCCGGCCGGTGGCGATGGACCAGGAGCCGGCTTTCAGCTGATCGCGGCCGCGGCGGTGGCGCTGCTGATCCTGCTCACTCAGACCATCTTCATCGTCCCGGCCGGGAACGTTGCTGTCGTGACCACTTTGGGGCGCGTCACGGGTGGACAGCGCAGCCCAGGACCAAACATCAAGGTGCCACTGATTCAGGCCACCTCCTTTTTTGATGTGCGCACTCAGGTGCGTCCCGAGCAGTTCTCCACGCTCACCAAGGATCTGCAGGTGATCGAAGCAACCGCCACGGTGAAGTACGCCATCAAACCGAAGGAAGCAGGAAGGATCTACGAAACGATCGCCACCGACAACCAGCAGATCTATCCACGCATCATTCAGCCATCATTGCTGAAGGCACTCAAGTCGGTGTTCTCCCAATATGAACTGGTAACCATCGCCACCGAATGGAACAGCATTTCGGAGCTGGTGCAAGACAAGGTGGCTCAGGAACTGATCAAGTTCGACTATGTGCAGGTTCAGGGACTTGATCTCACCGGACTGCAGATCGCTGAGGAATACCGCGCCGCGATCGAGCAGAAGCAGATCGCCGATCAGCGGTTGCTGCGTGCCCAGACGGAAGTAAAGATCGCCGAACAGGAAGCGAAGCGCTACCAGATCCTCAATTCAAGCCTTGATGATCAGGTGCTTTTCAAACTCTTCCTCGACAAGTGGGACGGGCAGACCTCCGTCGTGCCGGCTCTGCCAGGCACAGTCGGAGGCGGCACTCCGGTGATCGTGAACGGGCGCCGTTGATGCTCAGTCGTAGCGGCAGTCTGGGGTGAGGCCGGGCAAGGTGAACTCCTGGAACCAGAGGAAGTCCCGACTTCTCCAGCCCAGATCGAAGGGGGCTGTGGAGTCCCATTCCCCTTCTTCCAGCTGGAACCGTGATTTGAGGTAGCCGGGCACCAGAGCTGCCACCTCCTGCTGCCCCTCGCTCTCTTCATCGGCAAAGAGCCGATCGAGGTAGAGCACTGCAAAGATCGCCGCCTCCTCATCCACCACCACCACCTCGAACGGTCCGTCCTCGGCAGGCAGGGGGGTGACCTCGAAGAACTCATCCCGCTCCAGAGGATCGGTCGGTGCCTTCTCCATCAGAGCCGCGAGGGCCTGCTTGAAGCGATCGAGAGTCATGGCGATGGCTGCGGCTGTTCCTGCATCCTCGCCCTGCCCCCCAGGCCCCAGAGCCAAAGCGTTACAGCCAGCCCATGCAGCAGCACCGGCGGCCAGAGGGAGCCCGTGACCCCGTAGATCAGCACGCAGGCGCCCCCCAGCAGGGCGCACTGCGCCAGGAAGCGCCCGTCGCGGAACACCCCTCGCCCCGGCGGGTACCAGCAGCGCGCCGCCACAGGGTGATACAGCACGAACAGACCCAGGCTCAGAGCTCCCCAGGCTGCAGCGCTGGCAAGGGATTCACCCTCAAGCGGGTGGGGCAGCAGGGCCACGCGGAAGATCAACTCCTCCCCCAGGGCCGGCATCAGCAGCAGAGCCGGAATGGCCCGCAGCGCCGGACCGATCGCCTCCAGCCTCCAGGGGCTCAGAAAACCTGACCGCCAGCCGAGAGGCAGGGCAAGCGCCGCATAGGCCACCAGGATCATCAGAGCCCGGCCCAGGGTGGCTGGGCCCAGGGGCGCGAAAAGGGCATCGCTGAAACGCCGCAGCAGGGTGGAGAGAATCGGGATCTGACCCAGCAGCAGGGTCGGTGCCAGGGGTTCGATTGAGGTGTCGCCTCCCGCCAGTTGGTTGCTGCGCAGGAACCAGAGGCTGGCGCCATGCTGCAGGAACACCCGGGCCATGTCGTCGTGGGCGCGGCGGGGAAGCATCGAGCGCCAGCTCATCAGAGCATCGAGCCCCGTTTCGCCGCGCACGAACCCATCACCCACCGCCACTGTCGCGTTGTGGCGCCAGTCGGGCCGTGCCGTGCCGAAGGGGGTCAGCAGCTCGTCGAGGGAGGAGGTGAGTCTCGCCAGCTGACGGAAGGCCTGGCTGGATTTCCCCTGAGGGTGGTCCTTGAGCCAACGCCGCAGCCCCGGTTCGTCCGCCGCCCGGCGGCGCAGTCGATCGATGGCGATATAGAGGGCCTGGCTTGAATCCTGCACGCAGGAGGTGGACGGGGTCACCGTGGACACGCCGCTGCCGTCTCCGCTGCGGTAACGGGCCATCAGCACCTCCGCCTGGATCGCCAGCTCCCGCAGCAGCGAGAGCTGTTGCCCATCCACTGTCAGGTCGTCGAAGGGCTGCAGCTTGATCAGCACATCAGAGATGGGCCTGGAGCCCAGCCAACCCCGTTGCAGATCTCCAGTGAAGGCGGTCCAGTCCTGGGTTCCCGAGACGATGCCATTGGGATTGTTGGCATAGATCTGGTGGTAGCGCAGATCGAAGCGCGGCTCGCCGGTGATGGCATCGCTCACCACGCGCGCTTCCCCGAAGGCGAAATGGCCGGTCACGGTGGCGCCGCTGATCTGCTCACCCCCCGGCCCGCCGATGCCCCCGAAGCTGTGGATCAGCAGGGCCCGATCTCCCGACCGCCAGTGCTGGCCCACCGGCACCGCTGGGGTGTCGGCATCGGCGGCGGCGTGCTCCAGCAGCACCCGCTTGATCCGGCCCCGTTGCCGGGGGGTATCGGCCCAGTTGCCACGCAGGATGTAAGGGATCCCCTCGCGGGCCGCGGGCAGCACGGCATCGGGGCGGAGCAGGTGCAGGGCCCTTGGCTTGATGGCCTGCACTGTGAACAGCCCCTCGGCGTCGGGAGCGCCGTAGAGGTACCACCCCTGGGCACCCACCGGATTGGAGCTGAGTCCCCGGGGAGTGGAGATCCAGCGACCGAAACGATCCAGCGGCTGCTGGGGCACACGCACCACCTCCCGGGGGCCGCTGAAGTTGTCCCGGCCTGGGTTCCAGTGGCGCACCCGGAAGCGCTCCGGATCCCCGGCGACAGGGCCGAGGATCCGCACCAGGCCCACATAGCGGCCGCTGATCTGCAGTGGTGGCCGACCGATGGTCAGCCGGGTGGAATCATCAGCTCCCGGCTCCAGCTCCACCTCCTCCAGCTGCACGATCAGATCGTCGTTGGGGCGGGCTCCGGCCAACGACTGCAGGGGGCCCACCCGCAGGCGCCCATCCAGGCGCCGGGGCAGCAGATTGCCCTGGGACTCGATCTCCTGCGCCGCCGGAGCGAAGCGCACATCGGTGCTGACCCGCTCCACCAGCTCCCGCAGGGCCGGTCGCTCCGCCCAGCCCAGACGCAGCACCTGCCCCACGAGCCCAGCCGAGGCCGGCGGAGCATGTTCGATTTCGACCCAGACCCAGTCGCCGGGCTCCCGGCTGCTCTCCGCCTCGCCGGGCAGGATCAGGCGCCCGATCCAGTCGGCATGGGGACGGTAAAGCTGCGGATCGGGGCGCTGGCTGAGCGGGTAGTGGCTGGGCCGGTTGAAGGGTGCGGCCTGGGCCAGGGCGTAGCTGCTGGTGGGGGCAAGGCTGGCGGTTGAAGTGTTGGCTGGCTTGGTGGCGGGCTCGCTCGCCTGAACAGGAGCCAGCAGAAGCGACACGGCCAGGGCCAGCAGGAACAGGAAAGCCCGCCGCAAGGGCACCGGCCCCGCGGGTGGCCGCCGTTGTGGCGACAGGCGGGCGGTGAACGGGAATCCTGGCGGCATCGGCACGGCTCTAGGGCCAGAGGCGCAGGGTCGCAGGCACCGCGTCCAGCCGCCAGAGCTGGGCCCGGTGGCGCAACAGCTCCTGACCCACGATCACTTCCACCCGCAGGCTCTCGAAGATCGGGTTGGCGGTGACGATGGCGTCGACCGGCTGGCCTGGATCGCCCCCGGGCAGCGCCAGGCCGGAGACGGCCTGGCGGCGGGCACTCTGCTCGCCGCAGAATCCGGTGAGTCGCAGAGCGCTGGCCGGTGCCAGCGGCCGCAGCCGCGCCGCCAGGCCCGCCGTGATGAACAGCCCTTCCGCGCCGGTGTCGGCCAGGGCGAGAGCCAATCCCGCCGGAGTACTGAGGGGCAGCAGCGGCACCCCTTCCCTCCAGACCAGATGCAGGGTGGTGGAGGCCTCGGCGTGGTCTCCCCGGCGAAAACGACCGGCGTCAGCGAGGGCCAGCGGTCCAAGGCTCAAGCGCTGGCCGTGGGGATCAATCCAGAGCGGCTGCTGCCGCAGCTGCGGGGCCCCCAGGACACCGTCCACCCCCGGGGGCAATCCCGCCACCGGCAGCACCAGCGCCTCCATACCGCTGAGCTGGAGCCGTTCGCCAGCAGCGGCGAGCACGAGTTCGGGCAACTTCACTCGCCGGGGCTTCAGGTCTGGGCAAGCCTCTCCTGCCCCGGCGAGCGCGAAGGCCTTCGGATCCACAACGCGGCTCTCAAGGTCCAGCCGGCGCACCAGCTCGGGGGTCACCAGGGTGCTGGAGGCGCCGGTGTCGAGCAGCAACCGCACCGGGCCGCCGCCACTCTGCAGGCTGAGCACGGGGGTGTCCCCACCAGTGGCCCGCTCCAACGGGATGCTCACCTGGCCCCTGCTCCGGCCAGGGGCGAGGGGCGGACCCCCCAGCTGAATCAAAGCCGCCGTCGTGGTGGCTGGGGTGCTGGCTGGCGTGCTGGCCGCCGTGGAGCTGAGGGCGGGACCGGCGAGCTGCAGGCCCGCCACCGCTAACCCATGCGCCAGCACCAGCGCGGCCGCCTGTCTGCTCATCTGCCGTCGGCGCGGCGCAGGGTGACTGCCAGGGCCCCATCGGGTCGCCGCAGCTCCAGCCGGTTCGCTTCGATCTGCCATTGGCTGGCGGATTCAAGGGCGCTCAGAAACTGGATTTCCTGCTCCATCACTCCCACGGGCCGTACGCAGATCGTGCGGGTCGCCGCCGGCGGCCCCACCTGGATCGTTCCCTGGCCGAGCACGGCCGTTGCGGTGTAGCGGTTGCATCCAGCCGTTCCCACCAGGCGGCCCCTGGCGCGAAGTTCCAGGCTGAGCGTGGTGCCGGTCAGGGTGCTGACGACAGCCTCCTTGCCGTTGTTGAGCCCGGTGACGATCCAGAGGGCGCCGGCGATCTCCTGGGGCTGGGGCCGGAAGCGGGCTAACGCCTTGCCATTGGAGGCCATCAGCTCCAGCTGGCCGTTGCGAAGGCTGTAGCCCCGCGTCGCCGAAAGTGCCGCCCTGAACGACTGAGCCTGACGCATCTGTTGTTCAGGGCAAGCCATCTGGGTGGAGGGGCCCTGGTCGGTCACCCGGAACATGGAGTCCCTGACCAGCACGGCAGCGGAATAGCGGTTGCACCCATCGCTGCCGCTGATGCGGCCTTCCTCCAGGCGCATGGTCGGAGCTGGGGGCACCAACGGTTTTTGCCCCGGAATCGACTCCAGCAGCCAGGCACTCCCCTCCAGATGCTGGGTCTGCGCCAGCAGCGGACTGACCATGATCGCCATCAGGGCCCCGAGGGCCAGGCTGAGCGAAGACCTTGCCCCTGCTCTGCTTGTGATCACGTCGAGCTCCACCAACGGTGGCACCCATCCTGGTACCCAGCAGCACCAGGGCCGTGGGTCAATCCAGGAGCACGGTCTGAGGTGGAGAAGACGCGATGGGCTCCGCTCAGCGGCGGCCTGCTCAAGCTGGGTACCGGCCGATGACTTCCAGATAGCGGTCCTCCACGGCTCCCACCAGCAGCTGCGTCAGGCCGGCCTGACGCAGCTGGTCCTCCACCTCCTGAACCGTGAAGGCGGCCCGTAGAGAGTGGCGGTAGTCGTGCTGGAGCACGGGTGGGGCCCCGGCTGCATGGGTGGCCACCAGATGATCAAGAGCGGCCTGATCAGCGGGCCGCCGTAGGTCCTTGATGTAGATCGCGGCCCCTGGGGCCGCCAGCTGCGTCACCGTGCTCCAGAGAACCTGGGGATCGTGGAGGTGATGCAGAAGGCTGTTGCTCACGACGGCGTCGTAGCCCCCCTTCAACTGAAGAGAGGGGAGCAGGGCCTGCTCAAAGCTCACGACTCCCGAGAACAGGGAACCCTGCTGCAGTTGTTGCTGTTGCTGTTGCTGGCGGGCGATGGCCAGCATCGCGCCGGAGCCGTCCACCCCCACCACCTGGCTGGAGGGGTAGCGTCTCGCCAGTCGGAAGGTGATGTTGCCAGGGCCACAGCCAAGATCGATGATTCGCTTCCCCAGCTGGGAGCCGAAAATGACGGCGATCCGCTCGACCATGGCCTGGTCGGTGGAACTGAAATCGGCCTCGGCGTAGGCCTGGGCCTGCTCGGCCCCATCCATCAATTCGGGCTCACAGACGCGTTCGATCGGGCTGCTCCTGGAGGCCGTGACGATTTCCCATTGGTACATCTCACCCCGTGGTTGTTTCAGGGGCTGGAGCGGCTCTTGGAGGTCTGACGTTCCCCGCTACTGGTGAACCGATGCCAGCTGATCTGCTCGATCGTGCCTAGGGACTGGGACTGTCCTGAGGCTGTGGTCACGGTGATCAGATCCGGGCGACCCGCCAGCACCTCCAGCCCTGCCCCTAGGGAAAAGGTTCCGGTACCGGTGAACAGGCCGCGGAACAGCTCCTTGCCTTCGCCGTTGCGCACCTCCAGCCAGCTGGGTTCTCGGCTGCTGAGCAGAAGGCTCCCCAGGCTGGGCTTGCCGGGGTTGGGAGGGTTGGCGGGCTTGGCGGACTCGATTGTTGTACTGGCTGGCTTGGCGAGGTTGCTGGAAGCGGGTTGGCTCTGCTTCGTGCCGATGGCCAGACCCGCCACCAGGGCCAGCACGCCAGCACCGCCTGCCAGCAGCCAGGCCAGCCCGCCCCGTCGTCGGGGCTTTTGGGTTGACGGAAGATGGGCGGCACTGCTGGGATCCCGGGGTGCCATGGCGGGAGCCGCCAGGCTCACCCTGGCCACGGAGCCCGAAGGCTGGCCCGCGCTGGTTGGTGCTTGGGATGGTGCGGAACGGCGGCTTACCCCGGGCAGGTGGATGTCCAGCAGGGTCTCGGTCAGTTGATCGGCGTCGAGGCCAAGGCTGGTGGCTACCCGCCTGGCCTGGGCGATCAGGTAGATCCGCTCCGGCAGCCGTGTGTGATCACCCGACTCAAGGGCGCTGAGCCTGTCAGCGGAGAGGTAGTTCTGCTCCGCCAGCACCGCCAGGGGGATGCCCTGAGCCTCACGGGCCTCAGCAAGTGTCTTTCCCAGACTCACCAGGGCGGGTAGACGCTCAGAGTCGGCGGACTCGGTTGTGGCAACCGGTTCGCCGGGCTCCGCGGGGTGGGACGCGCGCTCGCTCACGCTGGGGTTGCGTTCAAAGGATCGTTCCATCATGAAGGGAAGCTCCGATGCCATCAGACGCCACTGATGCAAGGTGCTCTCCGCTGCCCATGCAGATTGGGCTCGAAGAACAGGGCTGCGTGATACGGCGAGACCAAAGCCGGTCCAAGCAGACTGCGGGTCGTTGCATCGTCGTTGATGAGGAGCTCCAGGCCCCAGCTGCGCGTCTCCCGTTCTGGCCAACGCTCCCAGACCACGCCCTGGATTGGGGGGTTGGCCCGTGTCCTCCTCGCCCTTGTGTTCGTTCATGCCCTGGTGGGCAAGCTCACGACTTTCACGGCGGTGGCCGACAAAATTTCTGCCAAGGGGCTACCCCTGGCCCCGCTGCTGCTGGTGCTGGCCATGGCCCTGTTGGCGGTGGGATCAGCCCTGCTGATCCTTGGCTGGCGTCAGCGCCTGGGCGCCGTATTGCTGATGATTTTCCTCGTACCTACCAGCCTGATCTTCCACAGCGACCTGGGCGACAGTTCCGAGCGCATCCAGCTGCTGAAGAACCTGGCGATCGTGGCCGGGCTGCTGCTGGTGGCCAATCAGCCCAGCGAGCGGCGGCCGAGACTTCGTCGTCAGTAGAGACGGCTGAGCACAAACTCGGGCAGGCTGAGCAGGGCCGTGCGCGAGTCGGAAGGGCTGAGCCACTGCAGGGCATCACCGGCTTCCCGAGCGAACCCTTCGGCCAGGGCCCTCGAGCGGGGGATCGCCTCGCAGCCCCGTACCAGGGCCAGGGCCTGGGCGAGATCATCGGCCTCACAGAGTTCCCGCTCGATCAGCCCAGCCAGGGCCGGTCGTTCCTCGAGGGCATAGAGAACCGGGGCCGTGAGATAGCCGGTGGCCAGGTCACTGGCGGCAGGTTTGCCCAGCTGCTGGTCGCTGCCGGTGAAATCGAGGATGTCATCGACCACCTGGAAAGCGAGGCCGAGCTGACGTCCGAAGCGGTAGAGGTCTTCGAGGCGGTCGTTGCCGAGGCCGCTCAGAACGCCGGAGGCCTTGGCGCTGTTGGCGATCAGGGAGGCCGTCTTGCAGTAGCTCTTGTCGAGGTAGGTCTCGAAGCTCTGGCCCGTGTCGTAGCGGTAGAGGCCCTGGCGCACCTCGCCATCGGCCAGGTCCATGATCACGCGGGAGAGCAGCTTGACCACCGCGAGGTCGTCGAGATTGGCCAGATGCCAGCTGGCCTGAGCAAAGAGGAAATCACCCGCCAGTACCGCCAGTCGGTTGTTGAAGCGGCTGTGCACGGTGTCCACCCCGCGCCGGGTGGAGGCCTCATCCACCACATCGTCATGAACCAGCGAAGCGGTGTGGATCATCTCGGTGATCTCCGCCAGGCGCCTGTGGCGACTGGACAGCTCGCCATCGGCAGAGAGGGCGCGCGAGAGGAGCAGCACGATGCCGGGGCGAATCCGCTTGCCTCCCGCGCTGAACAGGTGCTCGGCTGCGGCCTGAAGAATGGGGTGCCCCGCTCCGATCAGACTGCGCAGATCGCTCAGCAGGGTTTCCAGGTCGTTCTCGACCGGCTGGAGCAGCTCTGCAACGGTGGCCATGTCTCCCGCCAGGTGAGCTGATCCTAGAAGGCTCCCACCGATGACCGGAGGCAGACCTGCTCCACCTGGGGGTGCCAGCCCAGCCAGGGGGCCGCAGCCAGTGCAAAGGCCTCGGCATCGCCCGTGACGCAGAACCGCCCCCGCTCCACCGGCACTTCACGGGGGTGAAGGCCGCAGGCGCGGGCCTGGAGCAGGGGTGCCTTGCCCAACCGTTGGCCCAGCTGAACCACCGCCGCCTGGGCCGGGTCCACCAGCACCACCTCGGGAGGAAGCAACTCACGCAGCAGCTCCTCCAGTAGGGGGTAATGGGTACAGCCCAGCACGATGGCTTCCACCCTCTCCTCCAGCAGCGGCTTGAGGTAGGCGATCGCCGCGGCGCGCAGGCGGGGATCGGCGAAATTTCCGTCCTCGATCAGAGGCACGAATGCGGGACAGCCGATCTCGACCACATGGCAGGAGGGATCGGCCTGACGCAGGGCCCGTCCGTAGGCACCGCTGGAGGCCGTGGCCGGGGTGGCGAGCACCCCCACCCGCCTGCAGTTCAGCTGGCTGGCCACGCAGTCGATCAGTCCGAGCACCGGCAGATCGCAGCCGGCCTCAGCTTCGGCGATGTCGAAGGCCAGGGCATTGGTGGTGTTGCAGGCCATCAGCACCGCATCCACCTGTTGCCGCCGCAGCCAGCCCACCACTTCCGCGGCGATATGGCGGATTTCGTTGGAGGAGCGCTGGCCGTAAGGAACCCGGGCGGTGTCGCCGAGGTACACGAAGGGAAGGTCGGGATGGTACTCAAGCATCCGCCGCAAGACCGTCAACCCGCCCAGGCCGCTGTCCAGGAGGCCGATCCGCTGATCCATCAGCCCCCTGCCAGAAAAGCGAGAATACCTCGTGTGATCGCCTGGGCCAGCCGCTGCCGGTGCGAGGCGGTGGCCAGACGGGGCGAGTCGATGTCGCCGGTGACGAACCCGGTTTCCACCAGGGCGGCGGGCATCACCGTGCGGCGGATCACGAAGAACCGCCCGGTGCGCACTCCCCGATCCGGACTCCCTGGTGACACCGCGAGCACTTCCGACTGGATGGCGGCCGCCAGAGCTCGGGAGAGTGAACTCTGGAAATAGAAGGTTTCGATGCCGTTAACATCCGGCCGGGCCATGCTGAGGGCGTTGGCGTGAATGCTGACGAAGGCATTCGCCCCGCTGCTGTTGGCCAGGGACACCCGCGGCGGCAGGTCCACGTCGATTTCCGAGGTGCGGGTGAGCACCACCTGAACCCCCTTGGCCTGGAGAAGCCGCGCCACCTGGAGACTGATGTCGAGCACCACATCGGTTTCACGCAGCCCGCCGATTCCCACTGCCCCGGGGTCGGGGCCCCCGTGGCCCGGATCGATCACCACCCGGTAGCGTCCGCGGGGCACATCGGGAAGTCCGGCGGAGGAGATGGGGACCCGGCTGTAGCCGGGTGTGAAACCCGGATTGGAGCGCCAGGGCACAGAGGCGGCGTTCACATCCCCTTCACCCAACGAGCGAAGGCTGCCATTGGGTAGACCCTCGAATTCGAGCTTCCAGCGGTCCCGGGCCGTGCCCACCAACCTCAGCCGTCTGGGATCGAGCTGGGTGCCGGGCCGGAACTCGATCACCAGCCTGGTGGTCTCGGAATCGGGCTTGCCGATGCGCACCTCCCGCAGGACACCGTTGCCGCGGATGCTGCGGGTGCGGATGGGGGCTCCAGGCAGGTCCACCCAGACCCTGGGCCCGGTGTTGCCCCGTCCCGCCTCAAAGAAAGCCTGCAGGGAGATCGACGGGGAGGTGCGCAGCTCCAGCACCCCATCGCTGTTGATGCGCCAGGCCGCCAAAGCACTGGCAGCCCTGACCGGCAAAGCTGCCAGGAGCAGAGCGGCCTGAAGAACTCCGCCGAGGAGAACACCGCGCAGTGACAAGAAACGGAGTGGGCGTGGCTTCCTCAGGATCAGAACAGCGAAGGACGACGGTGGTTGAGGCTCGGCATCTGGGCGCGGACCCGCTGGCCATGGTCAGGGTCGATGGGGGCCACGGCAAGCCCCACTCCGATGCCGGCATCGGCGAGCACCGTGCCCCAGGGATCGATGACCAGGGCATGGCCGTGGCTCTGGCGTCGTCCATAGTGCAGACCGGTCTGGGCCGGGGCCAGCACGTAAGCCGTGTTCTCGATCGCGCGGGCCTGCAACAGCACTTGCCAGTGATCCTTGCCGGTGAAGGCGGTGAAGGCCGCCGGAATCATGATCAGCTCAGCTCCGGCGCCGGCCAGGTGGCGGTAGAGCTCGGGGAAGCGCACGTCGTAGCAGATCGAGAGTCCGATCCTGCATAGGCCTGGAGCATCGACAACGGGCGGCAGGGCGGTGCCGGATCGGACGGTTTCCGATTCCCGATAGGTGTTGCCATCGGGCAGATCCACATCGAAAAGGTGGATTTTGTCGTAGCGGGCCAACAGCTGGCCGTCGCGGCCCACCAGTTCCGCCCGGTTGTAGGTGGCTCGCTCGCCCGCGGGAACGGGAAAGCCACCACCGAGCAGGGTCACCTGGTAGCGCCGCGCCATCGTGACCAGGAAGCGGCTGCACCGGTCCGCCAGGCTGGGGGCCAGCTCCAGCCGCCGCTCGTCGTCGCCCATGAAGGCGAAGTTCTCGGGCAGGCCCACGAGCTCGGCGCCACGACGGGTGGCCAGGTCAATCTGCTCTTCAGCGGCAGCAAAGTTGGCGTCCGGATCGGGCGTGCTGGTGAGTTGCACAGCGGCAGCCAGAAAGCTCGTCACCAGAAGGAAATGCCAGGTCGGCCGAACTTTAGGGGGAGGTCTGTCAGGGGTCCGGTCCGTTCGGCCCGCTCCTGGGCTGGCCTCAGCTGGCCTTGAGCACACCTGGTTCCGCCTGCATCGGCACGATCGTGAGGGTGTCGAGCGCGGCACAGCACTGGAAGTCGTCGTCGTGATCGCCCAGCCGGATCAAGCGCTGGCCGTGGCTGGCGGTGCGCAGGCAGCCCTCGGGGTTGTGTCGCCACTGCTGCCAGAGGGCCAGGGCCGCCACCATCTCGTCGTTGCCGGATACCACACTGATGCCCGCGGCAGGGGCCAGCTCGATCAAGGCGGCGCCCACGGCGCCCGCCGCCAGGCTGTCCTCCAGCGAATAGGCCCCCTCCCAGCCGCTGCCTACGATCCAGACGTTTTCAACACCCCGCTCGATCAGCCGTTGGGCCACAGCTGCGCGGTTCGGCAGGCAGGCAGTGAGGAGCAAGGGCAGATCCCTCACCCGGTCGAGGGAGCGAGTGCCGTTGGTGGTGCTCATGAAGATGCGCTTGCCCGCGACCAGCTCCGGGGTCACCCCCAGGGGCGAGTTGCCCAGGTCGAAGCCCTCCACCCGGGCACCACCGCGCTCACCGGCGGTGAGACGGCGCTCGGCGGGCCAGGCGGCGGCACTGGTCTTGAGGTCTTCGAGATTGGCGAAGGCCTGAATCGCCTCGGCGCCGTTCTCCAGGGCCCAGGCCATCGTGGTGGTCGCCCGTAGCACATCGATCACCACTGCGGCGTCGGGGCTGCCCCCTTCGGCTGATCCCACAGCCGGCACGCACTCTGAGGTGTGGAAGGTATGGATCAGCACGGCGGGGCGAGTGGTGAGGGTGCGTCACAGTAAGCAGCAACGGAACTGAACGGATGCAGGCAGTGTTGCCGCGAAGCACCACCCGAGACCTGCGGGGTTTTCTGGCGCTGCTGGAACAGCGCGGTCAGTTGCGGCGGATCACCGCGCCGGTCGATCCCGATCTGGAGCTGGCCGCCATCGCCGACCGGGTTCTGGCCCGTGGCGGACCTGGCCTGTTGTTCGAAAACGTGATCGGCAGCCCGATGCCGGTGGCGGTCAATCTGCTGGGCACGGTGGAGCGCGTGGTCTGGAGCATGGGCCTGGAGCGAGCCGAGCAACTCGAAGACCTGGGAGAGCGCCTGGCCCTGCTGCAGCAGCCCCGCCCCCCCAAGGGCCTGCGCGAGGCGGCTCGTTTCGGCGGGGTGCTCTGGGATGTGGTCAAGGCCCGCCCCGACCTGGATCTGCTTCCACCCTGCCACCAACAGGTGTTCAAGGGTGATCAGGTGAATCTCGATGCCCTGCCGCTGCTGCGCCCCTGGCCCGGTGACGCCGGCGGTGTGGTCACCCTCGGTCTGGTGATCACCAAGGATCCGGAAACCGGTGTGCCCAACGTGGGCGTGTACCGCCTCCAGCGCCAGTCGATGAACACCATGACCGTGCACTGGCTGAGCGTGCGCGGCGGCGCCCGCCACCTGCGCAAGGCCACGGCCCTGGGCAAGCCCCTGGAGGTGGCGGTGGCAATCGGCGTGCACCCACTGCTGGTGATGGCCGCCGCCACCCCGATTCCGGTGCAACTCTCTGAGTGGCTGTTCGCCGGCATCTACGCCGGGGAAGGGGTGCGACTGGCGAAGTGCAAGACCCTCAACCTGGAGGTGCCGAGCCACAGCGAGGTGGTGCTGGAAGGCACGATCGCACCGGGGGAGATGCTGCCGGATGGTCCGTTCGGCGATCACATGGGCTTTTACGGCGGCCTGGAGGATTCCCCCCTGGTGCGCTTCCACTGCGTCACCCAGCGGCGTGATCCGGTTTTTCTCACCACCTTCAGCGGCCGCCCTCCCAAAGAGGAAGCGATGCTGGCGATCGCCCTCAACCGGATGTACACGCCGATTCTTCGTCAGCAGGTGCCGGAGATCGTCGATTTCTTCCTGCCGATGGAAGGCCTCAGTTACAAACTGGCGGTGATCGCGATCGACAAGGCCTACCCCGGCCAGGCCAAGCGGGCGGCGATGGCCTTCTGGAGCGCTCTGCCCCAGTTCACGTACACGAAGTTCGTGGTGGTGGTCGACAAGACGATCAGCATCCGTGATCCGCGCCAGGTGATCTGGGCAATCAGCGCCCAGGTGGATCCCCAGCGCGATCTGTTCGTGCTCGAGGACACCCCCTTCGACAGCCTGGATTTCGCCAGTGAGCGGCTCGGGCTCGGCGGCCGTCTGGCCATCGATGCCACGACCAAGATCGGCCCCGAGAAACGCCACGACTGGGGCGAACCGCTGCGGCGCACAGCGGAGCAGGAGGCCCGTGTGGATCAGCGCTGGGCCGAGCTGGGCCTCGCCGACATCGATGCCAGCGATCCCGATCCGGTGCTCTTCGGCTACACCCTCGAGCACGTGCTCGAGCGGCTGGCCGCTTGCGGCGCCTAGGCCGATGCCCTCTCCCAGGCGGTGATGCTCAAGCGCCGGGGCCTCCAAGCGATCCAGGCTTTGCTGGAGCTGGCACTGGAGCCCGAGCGCTGGCGCTCGGGGCCCGATCTGGCTGCCAGCCAGGCGATCCCCGAACCGATGTTGGAACAGGTGCTGCAGCAGCTGCGCCGCGCTGAGCTGGTGGAGGCCCGAAGAGGTCGGCATGGCGGCTACAGGCTTACGCGCGCTGCCGCCGCCATTCCCCTGCTGGAGGTGCTGCGGGCGGTGGAGGCGGACCCGTCGCAGGAGCCGGCCATGGCGGCGGCCGCGCAGCAGGCGGGGGAGCAGGTGGCCCTCGCCCTGGAGCGGCGGTTACAGCTGGCGCTGGAGCGGGAGCTGGCCCGGCTCAGCCTCGAGGAGCTGCTTTACGACCTGCGCAGTACCCAGGAGTGCCTGCGCCAGGAGGGAGGGCTGATGCTGGGCTGAGTGCGCCGCTCATGCAGCGGCAGGCAGCCATCAACAACAGGCTTCAGAAGCTGACCAGCCGCCAATGAATCAGATCAGCCATCGCCGGGCTGCTCGGCTCCCAGATAGGTGGTCCTGAGATCCTCATGGGCCAGCAGCTCGGTGGCGCTGCCGCTGAGGCTGACACTGCCGGACTGGAGCACCACTCCCCGGTCGGCGATGGCCAGGGCCGCCTGGGCGTTCTGCTCGACCAGCAGGATCGTGAGCCCTTCGCGATGAAGCTGCCGAAGAATCGCCATAACCTCGGCCACAAGCTTCGGCGCCAGCCCCAGACTGGGCTCATCCAGCAGCAGCAGCCGCGGACGCCCCATCAGCGAGCGGGCGATCGCCAGCATCTGCTGCTCCCCGCCCGAGAGACTGCCGGCCAGCTGCGAGCGGCGTTCGCGCAGCCGGGGGAAGCGCTCGTAGCAGCGCTGAAGATCCCGCTCAATTCCGCCCCGATCCCGGCGCAGATAGGCCCCGAGCTCCAGATTCACAGCCACAGTCTGGCGGGCCAGCACCCGCCGCCCCTCCGGGCAGTGACCGATCCCGAGCCGCACCGTTCCCTCGGTGGTGGTCCTGGCCAGGCAGCGGCCCTGCCATTCGATCATCCCCGCCTCCGGCTTCACAAGCCGCGAAATCGCTCGCAGGGTGGTGCTCTTGCCGGCGCCATTGGAGCCCAGCAAGGCCACCAGTTCCCCCTCGTGGATGTGCAGGTCGACCGCGCTCAGGGCGCTGATCGCCCCATAGCGCACCGAGAGCCCCCGGAGGGCCAATAGCGGCGGGCCTGCGGCAGTGACGCTCATGGACTCACCCCCAGGTAGGCCTCGATCACTGCTGGGTCATGGCGCACGCTCTCAGGGGTGCCCAGGGCGATCCGCCGGCCGAAATTGAGCACCGCCAGGCGGTCACAGACCCGCATCATCAGCGGCACATGGTGCTCAATCACCAGCACGGTGAGATTGAAGCGTGAGCGCAGGCGCCGGATCAGGACCGAGAGCTCCTCCTTTTCGATCGGGTTCATGCCGGCGGCCGGTTCATCCAGCAGCAACAGGCGCGGGGCGGTGGCCAGGGCGCGGGCGATCTCCAGCCGCCGTTGTGATCCGTAGGGCAGGCTGCCCGCCGGCTGCCGGGCTGTGGCGGTCAGGTCCACCAGTTCCAGCAGCTCCAACGCCCGTTGTCGCAACTCCCCCTGGCTCTGGCGAAACGATCGCTGACCCAGCAGGGCAGGGAGCAGGGGAGCGCGCGCACTGTGGTGCAGGCCGATCAGAACGTTCTCCAGGCAGCTCAGCCGCTGGAAGAGGCGCAGGTTCTGAAAAGTGCGGCCGATCCCCAGCCGGTTGATCCGATCGGGGGGCAGGCCATTGATCGCTCCATCACTCCAGCGGATCGACCCCGCCGTGGGGCGGCCCACGCCGGAAATCAGGTTGAACAGAGTGGTCTTGCCGGCTCCATTAGGGCCGATCAACCCGAAGATCTCCCCCGGCTGCACCTGCAGGGAGACTCGATCGAGAGCGAGCAGGCCGCCGAAGCGGCAGCTCACCTCCTCCAGAGCCAACAGGGGGGCTGCCGCTGTTGCGTGGGCTGAGGGAACGTGCATCAGGGCCGTCGCAGGGTTTCCTGGAGCCTGGCCAGGCGCTCCGGGGTGATCAGGCCCTGGGGAAAGAGGATCGGGCCCAACAGGATCACCAGGCCGAAGAGAATCAGGCGCAGATCCCCCACTGGTCGAAGCAGTTCGGGCAGGGCCGTGATCACCAGCCCACCCAGCACAGGCCCCAGCCAGATCCGGGAGCCGCCGAAGACCACGAAGGCCAGGGTGGTGATGCTGGCGTCAAAGCCGCCCTGACGTGCATTCCAGGTGTTGAGGAAGTGAGCAGCCAGCACTCCGGTGAGCGCGGCAATCACAGCGCTGATCACGAAAGCGGTGAGTTTCACGTCGGCACTGGGAATGCCCATGCAACGGGCGGCCAGCTCGTCATCGCGGATGGCCGCCATCGCCCGCCCTAGCCTCATGGCCTCCAGACGGGCACACAACCAGCAGACCAGGGCCAGCAGCACCCCAGTGGCCAGGGCATAGCCCCCGGGGCCGGCGAAAGGCTGAGGAATGCCGAAGATCCCCACTGCGCCGCCGCTCCAGGCCAGGTTCAGGTTCAGCACTCGCAGGATCTCCACCAGGGCGATGGTGGCGATGGTCAGATAGATGCCGCGCAGCTGCAGCACGGGTTTCCCGAGCACCAGGGCCACAGCTGCTGCCACCAGGGCCGCCAGCACCAGCTCCAGTGCCAGGGAGGTCAGGGGGTAGCCGGCCCCATCGCCCGAAAGGGCAGGCCAGCGAGTGGAGAGCAGGGCGGCCACATAGCCGCCGATGACATAAAAGCCCGGAGTGGCCAGCGAGAGCTGACCGCAGCGAAGGGGCAGGTAGACCGAGAGGGCCAGCAGGGCGCCGAAGCCCATCTGCACCAGCAGCGAGAGATCGCTCACACCTTGCTCGCCACGGGTTTGCCGAGCAGTCCCTGGGGACGCAACAGGAGGACCAGAAACAGGATCGCGAAGGCCACTCCGTCCTTGTAACCGGAGAGCTCGGAGGGCACCAGCGCTTCGGCCAGTCCCAAGATCAGGCCGCCGAGCACCGCTCCCGGCACGCTGCCCAGACCGCCCAGCACCAGCACCCCCAGCCCCTTGAGCCCGTAGCCGATGCCGAAGTAGGGCCCGGCAATGCTCACGCTCAGGCCCACCAGCCCGCCGGCCACCCCCGCAAGGAACCCGCTCAGCGCAAAGGCCAGGCGGATCATGGCGCCGGAGTCAATTCCGAGCAGACGGGCGGTGACCGGGTCCTCCGCCACAGCCTGCAAGGCCTTGCCGCCCCGGCTGCCGTCCAGCCAGAGCGTGAGCAGCGCCACTAGGAGGGCAGCCACCAGCAGCAGGAGCACCTGCACGGTGCGGATCTGGGCGCCGCCCAGGGCCAGTGCCGGCGGCAGGACCGCCAGGGTGGAGGCGGGGATCGAGTAGCTCTCGGCTCCCATCAACAGCTGAACCAGGTTCACCAGCACCACCCCTGCTCCCAGGCTGGAGATCAGGTAAAGCAAAGGCTCGGCGTTGCGTTGGCGAAGGGGGCGGAACGCCACCGCCTCCACCCCCAGGCCCACCAGGGCGGAGCCGGCTCCAGCCAGGGCCAGGGCCAGCCAGAACGGCAGGGAAACAGGCAGTTGCCAACCAGCCAGCAACCCATTGGCACCCACCGCACCACCGATCAGCAGATAAGTGAGATACCCCCCAATCGTGAACATCGCTCCGTGGGCGAAGTTGATGACCCCCAGCACCGAAAACACCAGGGTGTAGCCGAGTGCGAAGAGGGCATAGACCGCCCCCGAGGCCAGTCCGTTGATCAGAATCTGCAGGAGATGAACCACGCCAGGCTCAGGGCAACAGCAGGAAACGGCCGCTGCGGCCGTCTGGCTGCATCCGCACCTGGGCTACGTGGAAGCGTTGCTGCACCACCTCACCATCGGGGCTGAAGCTGATCTCGCCCAGGGGAGTGTCGTATTGGCCTCCGAGCAATTCGGCCATCAGCGCCTTGCGCGCCTCCCCCAGGGACAACTGGGCCAGCGGTTGGCGCTGGTTCAGCCGCTGCAAGGCTTCGGCCACCACCTGGTAGGCCGTGAAGGCCTGGGCCGTGAGCTGGGGGGGAATCGCTCCGCCTTTGGCCTTTTGATACAGGGCCACAAAGTCGCGGTTCACGGGCGTGTCGAGCTCGGGGCTGTAAGCCTGGGCAATCAGGATGCCGTCGCAATAGCCCTGGCAGATCGGATAGATGTTCGGCGTGTTCATCCCGTTCCCCACCACGATCGCCCCCCTGTAGCCCAGCTCCCGCAACTGACGGATCAGGTTGCCCCCATCCACCGCCTGAGCCGAGATCACGATCAGATCGGGTGACTCGCGCAGGGCGGACGTGATCTGGTTCTGAAAATCCTGGTCATTGAGCTGGGTGCGCTGCACCGTCACGGGCTTGAGCCCCTTGTCGGTGAGTGCCTTCTGGAAGATGACGGTCTCGGAGGTGCTGTAGGCGTCGTCCTGGGCGTAAAACACCGCCGCCCGCCGGATCGCGGGTGTCAGCTGCAGGGCCTTGGCGATCGAAAGGGGCGCAATCTCGGTGCTGGGGGCCGACACCCGGCTGATGAAGCTGCCGATCTGGGGAATGCCGGTGGCGGTGTTGGAAGGCGCCACCACCGGCACACTGCGGCGCTGGGCGATCGGGTCAGCCGCGAAAGCCTGCTGGGAGAGGGTGGGACCGATCAGGGCCACCACCCCGGCATCGATCAGCAAATTGAAGGCCTGGCTGGCGGTGGCCTCATCGCCGCCGCCATCCTCCAGACGCAAGTTCAGTTCCAGCGCGCCCTGAGAGTTGGCTTTCTGGCGTTGCTGGAACCAGGCCTCAGCCAGCTTGAGGCCGATCTGCTGATCCTGTCCGTAGGCATTGGCGTTGCTGGTGACCGAGAGCACCGCCCCGACGGGCACGCCACCCTTGAGCTGCAGTGGCTCGTCTTCGGCTCGGGGGCCGCAGGCCGCCAGTCCGGCCGCCAGGGCCAGTGCAGCCACCAGGCCGACCGCCATCCGAGAGCGCTGGCCCGCCTGCATCAGGCGATGGCGGCGAAGCAGTCGCGGAACGCCCTGAGGGTGGCCTCGATGTCGGCGTCGCTGTGGGCCAGAGAGGTGAAGCCGGCCTCAAAGGCGCTGGGGGCCAGGTAGACGCCGCGCTCGAGCATGGCCCGGTGCAGCCGGCCGAAGCGCTGACTGTCAGTGGCCTTGGCTTCCTCGAAATTGCGCACGGGCCCCTCACAGAGAAAGAAGCCGAACATGGCGCTGATGGAGCCGCCACAGATCGGCAGGCCGGCCTCGCGACCTGCCGCCAGGATGCCGTCGCTGAGGCGCTTGGTGATCAGCTCCAGCCGCTCGTAACTGCCGGGCTGCTTCAGCAGCTCCAAGGTCTTGATGCCAGCAGTCATGGCCAGGGGATTGCCGCTCAGGGTGCCTGCCTGATACATCGGCCCGGCGGGGGCCACCATCGCCATGATCTCGGCCCTGCCGCCATAGGCACCCACCGGCAGGCCACCACCGATCACCTTGCCCAGAGTGGTGAGGTCGGGAGTGATGCCGAAGCGGGCCTGGGCGCCGCCATAGCTGATGCGGAAGCCCGTCATCACCTCATCGAAGGTGAGAAGAGCGCCGTGCTCGGTGGTCAGTTCACGCAGACCTTCGAGGAAGCCCGGCTCGGGAGTGATGAAGCCGGCATTACCCACCACGGGCTCGAGGATCACTCCGGCGATTTCGCCGGGGTTGTCGGCGAAGAGCTGCTTCACCGCCTCCAGATCGTTGTAGGGGGCGGTGAGGGTGTTGGTGGTGGTGCTGCGCGGCACACCGGGGGAATCCGGCAGTCCGAGGGTGGCCACCCCCGAGCCGGCCTTCACCAGGAACATGTCAGCGTGGCCGTGATAACAGCCCTCGAACTTGATCAGCTTGTCGCGGCCGGTGAAGGCCCGCATCAGCCGCAGCACCGACATGCAGGCCTCGGTGCCGGAATTCACGAAGCGAACCATCTCGACGCTGGGGACCGCTTCGATCACCATCTCCGCCAGGGTGTTCTCCAGGGCGCAGGGCGCGCCGAAGCTGGTTCCCTTGTCGAGAGCCTCATGCAGGGCGCCGATCACTTCGGGGCGAGCGTGACCGCAGATCGCCGGACCCCAGCTGCCGATGTAATCGATGTAGCGGTTGCCATCCACGTCCCAGGCGTAGGCCCCCTTGACCCGGTCGAAGACGATCGGGTCACCGCCCACCGAGCGGAACGCCCGCACGGGTGAGCTGACCCCACCGGGCATCAGGGTCTGGGCGGCACTGAAGAGTTCCTGGGAACGGGAGGTGTTCAGGGCAGGAACCGAAACAGGGGCCGAAGTCAAGGCGTGATCCGCGAACGTTGAAGGGGGTGAGGAGCTTGAGCCGACCCTGAGGACTGCCCTGGCACCACCAGACCATGTTGCATTCTCGCCCAACGCGCTGCCGTTCCCGTCTACCGGTGCACGAACCAGCGGATCACCCTTCCAGACTCCAGCGGACCGCGCTTGCACACGACTTCGCGACGAGTTTTGCCAGCCCGGGGCTCTGAAGGATTGACCACTCGCCATGCTCGCTATGGTCACGAAGCTGCACCCTGTTGTTGGCTGACCCCTTGGCCGAGCCGCCTGCCCTGACCCTGCCCTGGAGGCGGATCGAGCGGCGCCTGCGCCAGCTCCTGCCCACCCGGGCGGTGGTGGCCCGTCGCGCGGAGCTGCTCACTTACGACAGTGATGGTCTGACCCTGCAGCGACATGAACCCCCCTTGGTGGTGTTGCCCGAAACCACCGAGCAGGTGGCCGCGGTGCTGCGCTTCTGCCAGGAGGAGGGCGTGCCCTTTGTGGCCCGGGGCAGCGGCACCGGGCTCTCCGGTGGAGCCGTGGCCGAGCAGGAGTCGCTGCTGGTGGTGACCAGCCGCATGCGCTCGGTGCTGGCCTTGGATCTGGAGAACCAGCGCATCACTGTTCAGCCGGGGGTGATCAACAGCTGGGTGACCCGCGCCGTGGCCGGCGATGGCTTTTACTACGCCCCCGACCCCTCCAGCCAGGTGGTCTGCAGCATCGGCGGCAACGTGGCCGAGAACGCCGGGGGGGTGCACTGCCTCAAGTACGGCGTCACCAGCAACCACGTCCTGGAGTTGGAGGTCGTGCTCCCCGATGGCCGCATCACCCGTCTGGGGGGAAGCCTGGCGGAAATGCCGGGCCTGGATCTGCGTGGGGTCTTCATCGGCAGTGAGGGCACCCTCGGCATTGCCACCGCCATCACCCTGCGGCTGCTGCCTCAGCCCCAGACGGTGCAGGTGCTGCTGGCGGATTTCCCCTCCATGGAAGCGGCTGGTGAGGCCGTGCGCCTCGTCACCGAAGCGGGGGTGCTGCCGGCGGGGATGGAGATCATGGACAACTTCACGATCAACGCCGTCGACGACCTCTTCGGCTGCGATGAATACCCCCGCGACGCCGCGGCGGTGCTGCTGATCGAGCTCGATGGCCGACTTGAGGAAGTGAGCGCCGCAGCGGAGAGGGCGATGGAGCTCTGCCGCCAGGCCGGAGCCCGCTCCCTGCGCCGGGCCGAATCAGAGACCGATCGGGCCCTGCTCTGGAAGGGCCGCAAATCGGCCTTCGCAGCCGTCGGCCGGATCACCCCCACCTATTACGTTCAGGACGGAGTCGTTCCCCGCAGCGCCCTGCCCCGAGTGCTGGCGGCGATCGAGGAGCTAAGCCACCGCTATGCCCTGCCAGTGGCCAACGTGTTCCATGCCGGCGACGGCAATCTGCACCCGCTGATCCTCTACGACGCCAACCAGCACGACGTGCAGGAACGGGTTCAGGCCCTCGGCGCCGACATCCTGCGACTCTGCATCGACGCCGGTGGCAGCATCACCGGCGAACACGGGGTGGGAGCCGACAAGCGCTGCTACATGGATTGGATGTTCTCCCCCGACGACCTGAGCACGATGCAACTGGTGCGCAACGCGTTCGATCCCGAAGGTCGAGCCAACCCCGGCAAGCTCTTTCCCACCCCCCGCAGCTGCGGCGAATCGGCTCGTCGTGCCCGCAGCGTGCGCGTGCAGGTGGACAAAGGTGAGCAGGCCGACCAGGCCCTGACAGCCCCGATCGAGGTGTTTTGAGGGCGCACCCTTGGGCTGCCCAATCCGGATTCAGGCGGCCACAGGCACCTGGTAACAAGCAATGCGCGCAAAGCCGGCTGGATCCAGTGAGGCTCCCCCCACCAGCACGCCATCGATGTCAGGCTGGGCCATCAACAGGTCGATGTTCTCCGCCTTGACCGAGCCGCCGTACTGGATCACCACATCGTCGTAGCCCACCCAGCCACGGATCAGCGAGCAGAGGCGGTTGGCTTCTTCGGCGCCGCAGGTCTTGCCGGTGCCGATCGCCCAGATCGGCTCGTAAGCCACCACCAGGCGGGTGGGGTCAAGGCCTTCGAGTCCCTGGTCCACCTGTCGGCGGATCACCCGCTCGGCTTCGCCCGCCTCCCGCTGGGAATCGCTCTCGCCCACGCACAGAATCGGGATCATTCCCGACTTCTGGGCCGTGCGGGCCCGCAGATTGATCTGCTCGTCGGTTTCGCTGTAGTACTTGCGCGGCTCGCTGTGGCCCACGATCGCGTGGCTGACGCCATGCTCCAGCAGCATCGGGGCCGAGATCATGCCCGTATAGGCCCCCACGTCGTCCCAGTGCACATTCTGGGAGGCGATCTTCACGGGACTGCCCGCGAGAGCTTCACTCAGGGCGGCGATGGCGGTGAAGGGAGGGGCCAGCACCACCTCCCTATCACTGGGAAGGTCTCCCAGCAACGGCAGAAAGGCCGCGGCATAAGCCCGCGCCTCGGCGCAGGTCATGTGCATCTTCCAGTTCCCTGCAATCACGGCCTTACGCACAGGATCGTCCTCGCCCAGAAGTGCCCCACAACCTAGGTCTCGGCGGGGACCACCACTTTCATGCGCGCGAGTTCCACCGTGTCTCCAGGCTGCAGCTGACGGCCGCGTCGGCGCTCCACCGCTCCGTTGACCCTGACCTCTCCGCCCTGCACCCGGACCTTGGCTTCGCCACCGGTTGCCACCAGGGCCTGAAACTTGAGGAATTGATCAAGCCGCAAAAGAATGGGGGCCGGATCGGCGCTGATAAGGTTCGCCGATGCTCGCACCCCCACCGGCCGGCTTTCGAGGGCTGTTGCCGCTGCTGAAGCCCCACCGCCGCAGGCTGGTGGCCGGTGGCCTGTGCATGCTCGTGTTCGTGGCCTGCTGGCCCTTGCTCGCCGCACTGGCAGGCCAGCTGATTCCGGCCATCGGCGCGGGCGATTTCCCTCGGGTTCTGCGGGCGATCGCCCTGGCCCTGGCGGTGTTCCTGGTGCAGAAGCTGGCCCAGTTCGGCCAAGACACCCTGCTGGCCTCCCCGGCGCTGCAGGTGAGTCAGGCGCTGCGCAGCCATTTGTTCGCGCGACTGCAACGGCTGGAGTTCTCCGCCCTGGAGAAACTCTCGGCCGGTGATCTCACCTACCGCCTCACTGAAGACGCCGACCGGGTCGGGGAGGTGATCTACAAAACGATCCAGGACACCACCCCAAGCGTGCTCCAGCTGGTGGTGGTGTTCGGCTACATGGTGTTTCTGGACTGGAAGTTGTCCCTGGCCACCCTGCTGCTGGCACCGCTGGTGGCGGTGATGGTCAGCGGGTTTGGCGCCAGGGTGATGGGAGCCGCTGAGCGCAGCCAGAAACAGGTGAGCGAGCTGGCGGGCCTGCTGGCCGAGGCCATCGGTGGTCTACCGCTTGTGCGGGCCTTCGCGGCCGAGGCCTGGCTGCAGAACCGCTTCGAGCAGGAAATCGATCTGCATCGGCGCGCTCGCTACCGAACCCTGCGCCTGCTGGCCCTGCAACATCCGGTGGTGGGCTTCATCGAAGCGGCCGGCATTCTCTCGGTGCTGCTGATCGGGGCGGCCCGCATCCAGGCCGGCGGGCTCGACAGTCAGGGATTCAGCTCCTACGTGGCTGCCCTGCTGATGCTGATCGATCCGATCTCACACCTCACCACTAATTACAACGAGTTTCAGCAGGGGCAGGCATCCCTGAACCGTCTGCGCGAGATCGAGCGCGAGCCGATGGAGATCCCCGACCGCCCCGGCGCCAAGCCCCTGGGCCCGGTGCGCGGGGGCCTCAGGCTGGAGAACGTCTGGTTTGGCTACGACCCCGAGCAGCCAGTACTGCGGGATCTTGATCTGTGCGCCGAGCCCGGCCAGCTGGTTGCCTTGGTGGGTCCCTCAGGAGCTGGCAAGAGCACCCTGTTTTCGCTGCTGTTGCGTTTCAACACCGCCCAGCGCGGTCGGGTGCTGCTCGACGGCCAGGACCTGGCGGGCCTGCGGGCCGCCGACCTGCGACGGGCCGTGGCGCTGGTGCCCCAGCAGAGCCGGGTGTTCTCCGGCAGCGTGGCCGAGGCGATCCGCTTCGGGCGCGCTGCCAGCGACGAGCAGGTGCAGCAGGCGGCGCACCTGGCCAACGCAGCGGGCTTCATCGAGGCCCTTCCTGAGGGGTACCACTCCCGCATCGAGGAGCGGGGCAGCAATTTCTCCGGCGGCCAGCTCCAGCGCATCGCCATCGCCAGGGCAGTGCTCGGTGATCCCGCTGTGCTGTTGCTGGATGAGGCCACCAGCGCCCTCGACGCCGAGGCTGAGGAGGCGGTGCAGCAGGGCCTGAAGCAGGCGATGGCCGGTCGCACCGTTCTGGTGATCGCTCACCGCCTCTCCACAGTTCAGGGTGCCGACCAGATCCTGGTGCTCGAGGGAGGCGGCATCATCGAGCGCGGCAGCCATGATCAGCTCATGGCACGTCCCGGCCGCTACCGCGAGCTGTGCGACCGTCAGTTGATCCGGGTGGCGGCCTGAGACGTTCACGTTGATGCCACACCCCAGGTTCCGCCGTTCAGTTCCACGCTCGAGCGACCATGGCTGAAATGCCCCAGTGGGAATACCGGGTCATCCACATCAACGTGGAGAACAGCTCCCCACCCCAACCGCCCGACCCCCAGGCCGCCAGTCAGAAGCTGCAGGGGATCCTCAGCCCGGAATTCATCGCCCGGGAGTTTCCCGAGTTCTATGGCGCCTCGCAGACCCCCCGCCACCCGGCCGAGCAACTGCAGTTCTTCATGAACCTGCTCGGCAAGGAGGGCTGGGAGATGGTTGAGGCGGCCCAGGTGGGCCCCCTGCTGATGTTCTTCTTCAAACGTATTCGCCGGCCCACCCCGGCCAAGCTGCCGCCCGCTGGCACGACGCTGACTGCCCCAGCCTTCGAAAGCCCGCCGGGGGCCGCTTAACCTGCCTCCGCGACGACACAGTGGTGACCTTGACGGCCTCTCCCAACCAGCCCCCCGTGCTCACCTTCGAGGGCAAGCGCTACGAACTCAACGTTCTTCCCGACGACGTCAAGGAACTGGTGCGGGGCATGCAGGTGGCCGATGCCCAGCTTCGTCTCTACGAGGACACCCTCAAGGTGCTGGCAGTGGGCCGCCAGTCGATGGCCTTCCAGCTGAACGAACGGCTCAAGAGCATCCCCGCCCTTCCGGACGGGGTCTGAGCGAGACGACGATCAGGCTGGGGGATTTTCCGTGTCGGCCTGTGGCAATGGCTCGAGGGCCTCGAAGCGGAAGGTCTGCACGCTGCTGCCTCCCGGTGCTTCGGGATCGTCGCTGTTGATCACCCGCTCGGCGAGCACCCAGGGCCCGACGCCGGCAAGGGGAACGAAGGTGTCGGTGAACCGGCTCGTGCCACCGCGGGCTTCGCCCGTGGCCGGATCGCTGTAGCGGCTGCTGTAGGTGTGGCTGAGGTAGCCGGCACCGGTGTCGGTGGTGCTGCCGGTGAAGATCGTCACCACGGTGCCGTGGATCTGGCGGTGCACCATCGTGACCACCGAATCCTTGATGCGGTAGCGATCACCGGCGTTCTTGCCGCCCACGATCACCTCGAGGCCCACGGCATCGGTATCGCCGGCGCTGAAGGTGTTGGCGCCGTGGGTCTGCTCGAAGCTGCGGCGCACCCGGTGGATGCACACTTCCCAGAGCTGGGAGCCGATCGCCTTGGTCATCTCCTCGTCCTCGATGCCCTCCACGCTGGCCTTGAGGTCGGCGCCCACGCGGAACTGACCCTCCAGCCGCTGCTCACCCTGTTCCCAGACGCAGCGGCCCTGGTAGCCGCCGAAGCCCGGATCCCAGGTGTAGCGGTTCTCGTAGGCGGCACGGAACAGCTCGCGGATGTCGCTGCCCGGAGCGATCGATGCGCTGGTGGCTGGGTTGACGCTGGCGCTGTTGGGAGTGGCGGTGCCGGTCAAGGATCCGAGGGCGAAGGCCCTCAACCCTAACGAGCGGGGCCGGGGTGGATGTCCTGGAGCGCGGCCACGGTGAGCTCCTGGCTCTGGAGGGTGGCGATGGCTTCCACGGCCGCGCGGGCACCGGCCAGGGTGGTCACCGTGGGCACGGCGTAGTCCAGGGCGGCGCGGCGCAGGTACTGGTCGTCGTGGGTGGCCTGGCGGCCGATCGGCGTGTTCACGAGCAGCTGGATGCGGCCGGAGCGGATCGCGTCCTCGATGTTGGGGCGGCCTTCATGCACCTTCAGGATCGACTCCACCTCCAGGCCCGCATCCCGCAGCACCGCTGCGGTGCCTGTGGTTGCGATCAGAGCAAGTCCTAACTCCGAGAGGCGCTGGGCGACGGGCACCAGTGAGGGTTTGTCGCGGTCGTGGGTGGAGAGGAAGACGGTGCCGCCGAGGGGCAGTGCTTCACCGGCGGCAATCTCGGCCTTGGCGTAGGCCATGCCGAAGCTGGCGCCGCTGCCCATCACTTCACCAGTGGAGCGCATTTCCGGCCCGAGCAGGGTGTCGGAGCCGGGGAAGCGCTTGAAGGGCAACACCGCTTCCTTCACGTTCTGCAGGGGTGGTCTGGGCTCGCTGATCAGGCCCAGCTCGCTGAGACTGTGACCGGCCATCAGCAGACTGGCGATCTTTGCCAGGGGCACACCGGTGGCCTTGGCCACGAAAGGCACCGTGCGCGAGGCGCGGGGATTGGCCTCGATGATGTACACCCGCTCGGCCTGCACGGCGAACTGGAGATTGATCAGGCCACTCACATCGAGGGCCAGGGCCAGAGCTTCGGTCCACTGGCGGATCGTGGCCAGGGCCTGCTCCGAAAGCGACACCGCCGGCAGGGCGCAGGCGGAATCGCCCGAGTGGATGCCGGCCGGCTCGATGTGCTCCATCAGGCCGCCGATCACCACGGACCCCTGCCGATCGGCGAGGGCATCCACGTCCACCTCAATGGCGTTCTCGAGATACTTGTCGATCAAGACGGGGTGATCGGGCTCCACCTGCACCGCCTCCACCATGTAGCGGTTGAGTTCCCCTTCATCGAAGACCACCTCCATGGCGCGTCCCCCGAGCACATAGCTGGGGCGCACCACCACCGGATAGCCCACCCGATCGGCCACGGCACGGGCCTCTACCGCGCTGCGGGCCAGGCCGTTGCGGGGTTGGCGGATGTTCAGGCGGCGCAGAATCGCTTCGAACTGCTCCCGGTCTTCGGCCTGATCGATCGACTCCGGTGAGGTGCCCCAGAGGCGGGTGCCGGTGGCCTGGCCCTCCGGCCCTGCCAGCCATCGCAGCAGGGGGAGCGCGAGCTTGAGCGGGGTCTGGCCACCGAACTGCACGATCACCCCCTCGGGTTTCTCCGCCTCGATCACGTTGAGCACATCTTCGAGGGTGAGCGGCTCGAAGTAGAGACGGTCGCTGGTGTCGTAATCGGTCGAGACCGTCTCCGGGTTGCTGTTCACCATCACGGTGGCGAAGCCATCGGCCCGCAGGGCGAAGGAGGCGTGGCAGCAGCAGTAGTCGAACTCGATGCCCTGGCCAATGCGGTTGGGACCGCCGCCGAGGATCATCACCTTGCGGCGTGACTCCGGTTGCACCTCATCCTGGGGTGCAAGGCGGATAGGAATGCCGGCGTCGTCGAGGCGCTCGATGGGGCGCTCGTAGGTGGAGTAGTGATACGGAGTGGTGGAGGCGAATTCCGCCGCGCAGGTGTCCACCGTCTTGAACAGGGCGTTCACACCGAGCCCCTGGCGGGTGCGGCGCACACTCAGCTCATCGCTGCCGCTGGCCCAGGCGATCTGGCGGTCGGAGAAGCCCAGCTGCTTCAGCTCGAGCAGATCCGCCGCCGAGAGCTGCTCGAGAGACCGTCCCCGCAGCAGGCGGTCTTCGGCCTCGATCAGGCGCCGCAGTTTGGCGATGAACCAGGGATCGATGGCGCTGAGCTGATGGATCTCGGCGTCGCTGCGGCCAGCCACCATCGCGGCGCGCACCGCGAAGATGCGATCCGGGGAAGGGGTGCGCAGCATCCGCTCCAGGTCGCTCGGCTCCAGCGGCTGATCGGGGCAGTCGCAGCCCCAGCCGGCATGGCCGGTTTCGAGCGAGCGCAGGGCCTTCTGGAACGATTCCTCGAAGCAGCGACCGATCGCCATCGCCTCCCCCACCGATTTCATCGAGGTGGTGAGCACGGCTGGGGAGCCCCGGAACTTCTCGAAGGCGAAGCGGGGGATCTTGGTGACCACGTAGTCGATCGTCGGCTCGAAGCAGGCCGGTGTGGCGCCGGTGATGTCGTTGAGGATTTCGTCGAGGGTATAGCCCACCGCCAGGCGGGCGGCGATCTTGGCGATCGGGAAGCCCGTGGCCTTGGAAGCCAGGGCCGAGGAGCGGCTCACCCGGGGGTTCATCTCGATCACCACCACGTCTCCGTTGGCGGGGTTGATCGCGAACTGGATGTTGCTGCCGCCAGTCTCAACGCCGATTTCGCGGATGATCGCGATGGACTGGTCACGCAGGCGCTGGTACTCCCGGTCGGTGAGGGTCTGGGCCGGCGCCACGGTGATGGAGTCGCCCGTGTGCACCCCCATCGGGTCGAGGTTCTCGATGCTGCAGATGATCACCACGTTGTCGGCCAGATCGCGCATGACCTCCAGCTCGAATTCCTTCCAGCCGATCAGCGAGCGCTCGATCAGGATCTGGGACACCGGGCTGGCCACCAGCCCGCTCTTGCAGAAGGCCTGGAATTCCTCGGGGTTGTAGGCGATGCCGCCGCCGGAGCCGCCCAAGGTGAAAGCCGGCCGGATGATCAGGGGATAGGTGCCGATCTCTTCACCCACACGCTCGGCTTCCTCCAGGGAGGAGGCGATGCCGGAGGGACACACCGCCACCCCGATCCGCTCCATGGCTTCCTTGAACAGGCGCCGGTCCTCGGCCTTCTGGATCGCCTCAAGGTTGGCCCCGATCAGCTCCACTCCGAACTGCTCGAGGGTGCCGTCCTGCGCCAGGGTGACGGCCAGGTTGAGAGCTGTCTGGCCGCCCATGGTGGGCAGCAGGGCATCGGGACGCTCCAGCTCGATCACCTGGCGCACCACGGCGGGGGTGAGCGGCTCGATGTAGGTGCGATCCGCCATCTCCGGGTCGGTCATGATCGAGGCGGGGTTGGAGTTCACCAACACCACTTCGTAACCCTCGTCACGCAGGGCCTTGCAGGCCTGGGTGCCCGAGTAGTCGAATTCGCAGGCCTGGCCGATCACGATCGGTCCCGAGCCCAGCAGAAGGATGCGACGCAGATCCGACCGGCGGGGCATGGGCGG
Source organism: Synechococcus sp. UW140 (assembly GCA_943371515.1). GTDB lineage: Bacteria > Cyanobacteriota > Cyanobacteriia > PCC-6307 > Cyanobiaceae > Regnicoccus_A. Next base: position 39,830 of record CALRVC020000015.1, read on the forward strand.
CGCTTGAACTGCCAAACGACGCCAGCCTCTCACGGCCCCACCACCAAGCTTGGCGGTAGGGCGCTGTGTCCTCGCTAACGTGAGCATCTTGTGATCAGCGAACGTGGCTCCATGAGCGAACTCCAGCGCCTGAAGGGGCTCCTCCCTCCGGAGATGCAGAGCTGGGTGTTCGTGGAAGCGGCCGCTTCCGCCGATCCCCCGCTGATCACGATTGAGGAGATCGGTCGCGACGAGGTGGAGGTTCAGGTGGATCTGCTCAAGTGGGAGCCTTTCGCCCTCGATCACCGCAACCTGCTCTTCTGGCACGAGGTGGGGCGCATCCAGAACGACGCCGTCCCCCGCGACGGCTGGGAGATGGCGGCCCTGGCCATCGGCCTGGGCGGCGCCATCGGCGAACTCTGGGTGCAGGACGGGCTGCTGCTGATGATGGCTCTGGGGCTCTCCGGCTTTGCCGGCTACCGCCTCTATCTCAAGAACAACAACGAGAAGCGTCTGCAGGACGCCATCGCCGCCGACGAGCGAGCCATTTCCCTGGCCTGCCGCTTCGGCTACACCCTCCCCAACGCTTACAAGAGCCTGGGAGGAGCACTCAAGGAACTGCTGGAGCAGACCCGCAAAAAACGTCGTCGCTCCTTTTACGAAGACCGCCTTGAGGCCCTGCGCAAGAGTGCCGGGAGAGCCCGCGCTGAAATGGCTCAGCAGCAGGGAAGCCGCCAGTCCGTGACCAGTGAGAACGTTTATGGCTGAATCAGCTCCCAGCCCCACTGTGGTGGCGTCCGGAGACAGCCGGGCGCTGGCCCTGCTTGCCGCCGAGGCCTGTGACGACCGCAAGGCCGTTGACATCTGTCTGATCCGGGTGGAGGAGGTCTCGTCCCTGGCCGACTGGTTCGTGATCTGCTCCGGCCTTTCCGAAGTGCAGGTGCGGGCCATTGCCCGCTCGGTGGAGGACCGGCTTGAGCTGGAGGCCGATCGGCTGCCCCTGCGCAAGGAAGGTCAGAGCGAAGGCCGCTGGGTGCTGCTCGACTACGGCGAGCTGATCGTGCATGTGCTCACCCCAGCGGAGCGCCGCTACTACGACCTGGAATCCTTCTGGGGACACGGAGACCACGAGCCATTCCTAAGCTCCACTCAGCCCCTGTCCCACTGAATGGTTCCACTGGGCAGTTCGACACCAGCCCAGAGACCTCCCGGTGACTTCCCTGTGACTGCCATGGATCAGGCCTGCTCGGAGAGTCCCTGCCCGGTACCTCCCGAGCAGCGTCCCCTTGAGGAATACCGTCAGCTTTGCGCCTCCTGGTTTTTCGCCTGGCCGTCGCTCACCAGCGCAGGTCTGAGGCGGCCCCTGCTGATCAGCTGGCTTCTGGCTCTGCCGCTCACCGTCTTGATCAGCTCCGGCAGCTGGCCCCTGCGCCACGCCCCCCTGCGGCTGGCGGCCACGGCCGCCGTAGCTGCGGTGCTGCCGGCCCTGCTTTTGCTGACGCGTCAGTGGCTGGGCTGGTCCTACGTCAACCGTCGCTTGATGTCCGAGCGGGTGGAATACGAGGAATCCGGCTGGTACGACGGCCAGGTGTGGGAAAAGCCCCTGGCCTGGCGTCAGCAGGATCTGCTGGTCGCCCGCCACCAGGTGCGGCCCGTGCTGGTGCGGCTGCGCCAGGCCCTCAGCCTCACCATTCTGTTGCTACTTGGGGTTTCAGGCCTCTGCCAGGCTCTCTGAACGCTCCAACCGCGGTCCCCTTCCCTCCCCGATGACCCTGTCTTCTAGCTTCGGCAGCCCTCAGCGCCCCGGGGTTCCTCCCCTGGAGGTGCGTCTGCTGCGCAACGGCATCGCGGAGTCCCTCCATCGCGTCCACGCTGTGGTCTGCGACAAGCGCGGCCGGGTGCTGATGCGTGCCGGTGACCCCCAGATGCTCAGCTTCGTGCGCTCGGCGCTGAAGCCGTTCCAGGCCATGGTCTTCGTGAGCAGCGGCGCCGCCGATCAGACCGGCAGTGGCGACCGCGGACTGGCCATTGCCTGTGCCTCCCACGCCGGCACCGCCGCCCACGCCCGCGAGGCGTTCAAGATCCTCTGGAGCGCCGACATCGAAGCCGAACAGCTGCAGTGTCCTACCCCGGTGGGTGCCGACAGCCCGCTCCAGCACAACTGCTCCGGCAAACACGCGGCTTTCCTCACCACCTGCAGGCGTCTGCACTGGCCGCTGGAAAGCTACTTGCACGTGGACCATCCCCTGCAGCAACAGATGCTGCGCCGGGTCGGGGAACTGCTGGGGCTGCCAGGGGCCGAGCTGGTCACCGCTCGCGACGACTGCGGTGCACCGACTCTGCAGCTGCCCCTGGCCCAGATGGCCCTGCTCTTCGCCCACCTCGGCTCTTCCGAGCATGCGGATCTGGAACGGCTCAGCCGGGCGATGCTCGCCTACCCGGAACTGGTGGCCGGGGAGGGCCGCTTCGACACCGAGTTGATGGCACGGGGTCACGGCATGGTGATCAGCAAGGGTGGTGCCGAGGGCATCCAGTGCCTCAGCCGGGTGGGCGAGGGACTTGGTCTGGCGATCAAGGTGGAGGACGGTGCCAGCAGGGCGAAGCACGCCGTGGCTCTGCACCTGCTCGAGCAGCTCGACTGGCTCACCCCGATCACCCTCGAAGACCTCAAGCACCAGTTCCTGGTGCCCGGGGAGGGACTCGAACTGGCAGTGAGCGGAGAGTTGCGCTTCGACGCCGCCACCCCCTGAGGGCTTCGGTTTGCTGGCGGGCACCTTGGGCTGGTACTCTCATTCCAGCGCCGCGGGGTAGAGCAGTCTGGTAGCTCGTCGGGCTCATAACCCGAAGGTCAGGAGTTCAAATCTCCTCCCCGCCACCACATCACGAAGCCCGGCCATCACCAGATGGTCGGGCTTTTTGATGACGAGCCGACGAAGCTCTGCCCTAACGTCGCCCCCTGCTGCCGGCTGAGAAGCCATCGGATGTCGTCTGGCCTTGCCACTTCCCCAAGCTTCGATCCATCCCTCACCTATGACGCTGTGGTGGTGGGCTCAGGAGCCACGGGCGGTGTCGCCGCGATGGTGTTGGCGAAGGCGGGCCTGGGGGTGCTGGTGCTGGAGGCGGGCCCCGATCTGAGCCCGGCAGGTGCCTTCGGTCGGGAGCCAGGCAACAGCCTGCGCCGGCTGGCCAACCTCAGCAGCGGACGCCAGAAGCTACAGAGTCAGCATCCGGGTTACTGGAAGGCCAACCCCGATCTGTATGTCGATGAGATCGAGAACCCGTACACCACTCCCGAGCAGCGTCCCTTCCTCTGGAGCCGCGGACGGCAGGTGGGCGGAAGGAGCCTCACCTGGGGGGGCATCACGCTGCGCCTCTCCGACCACGAGTTCAAGGCGGCCGAACGTGATGGCCATGGCCTGTCCTGGCCGATCGCGGGGGAGGATCTCAGCCCCTACTACGACCGGCTCGAGCGCATGCTCGGGGTTCACGGCCAGTGCGACGGGCTGCCCCAGCTTCCCGACGGCCAGTACCTGCCTCCCCTGCCGTTCACTCCCGCCGAGGAGCACCTGGGTGGCGCGATCTCCCGCGAGCTGGGCCTGCCCCTGATCCACTCGCGCGGCTTCCGGCTGCAGACGCGCACGGCCAGCAGTCCCTGGCCCCGTTCCTGCTCCCAGGGTGGCGCCCTGGCCCGTGCCCTGGAAATCGGCCGGGTCTGCCTGCGCAGCAATGCGGTGGTGAGCCATGTGGAGATCGGCAGGGGCGGGCTCGCCGATGGGGTCGTTTTTCTCGATCGACTCAGCGGCATTCGCCACCGCGCCCGGGCCCGGCTGGTGGTGCTCTGTGCCTCCACGCTCGAGAGCGTGCGGATCCTGCTTTACTCCGGCGAAACGCACCAGAGCCGGGGCCTGCCTGATGGCTCGGGCTGCCTGGGGCGGTACCTGATGGATCACATCTCCAGCAGCCGCTTCTTTGCCCTGCCCGATCAGCCGCCACCAGCTGAGGTGGCGGAGCTGTCCGGGGCTGGCAGCGCCTTCATCCCCAACACGCTGAACCTCGAGGGCCGCGGTGATCTGCCCTTCCTGCGCGGCTATGGCCTCTGGGTGGGGGTGCAGCGCTTCGATCCACCAGCACCGTTCAAGCGTCACCCCCGCGAAGCGGTGGGTTTCCTGATCGGTCACGGCGAGGTGCTGCCCCGGGCCGGAAACCGGCTCACGCTCAGTCCTTCCATCAGCGACGCCTGGGGGCTGCCGGCCGCTCACATCGACTGCCAATGGGGGGAGAACGAGTTGTGCATGGTGGCCCACATGCAGGAGCGGATGCAGCAGGTGGTGGCGGCCGGCGGCGGAGAGATCCACCCCCTCCAGGACCTGTTCCTGTTCCCCTTGGCTGAACCCCTGCTTTGCCGGAGCGTGGCCCTCGCCCCCTCGGCCGCACCGCCCGGGTACTACGTCCACGAGCTGGGTGGCGCGCGCATGACTTCGAGCCGGGAGGACGGAGTGCTTGATCCCTGGAACCGCCATTGGCAAGCACCGAACCTGCTGGTGACCGACGGGTCCTGTTGGCCCAGCGCCGGCTGGCAGAGCCCGACCCTGACGGAAATGGCGATCACCTGGCGGGCCTGCGAGCGAGCGGCGGCGGATCTGCGCCGCTCCGGGATGTGAGCGGCTGCACACCAGCGGGTGCAACTGGTGTCGATGACCACAACCCGGCTGGATCTCAGGCCGCACAATCTGCAGGCGACCTTTCAACGGGTCGGGCAAGGGAGAAACGGCGGGAGCGGCAGCTTCCGCTTTTTTTTGCGTTGTTTCGCCGCTGCCGGCCCTCAGCTGGAGCCGGCCTTCATGAACAGGCCATCGAGGTAGTGCTGGGTGACGCAGCGATCACTGCAGCCATTCTGGAACAGGAAACCGGCCAGGGCGGAGGTGATCAGGCGGTACTGATCCCAATGGGGGTGGCTGCGCATGAACTCGTGCATGCCATTGAAGAGGTCTTCGGGGATCTCCGCTTCCAGGCTGATGTCAGCGCGGCCCCGGGGCTCTTGGCCATCGTGATGCATGGGCATGAATCCTCTTGGGTGCACCCAGAAAGCCACGGGGAGGGGGATGACGTCAAAGCGGCCTGGCGGGGGCAAATCCACCCGGCCCAAGCCTGAGACAGCCAGCCCATGAGCGGCCTGGCACGCCTTGGCGAGATCCCCGGCAGGGGGCGCAAAGGACTGGGGGCGGACTGTCAAGTTCTGGGCCTGGGGAAGGGCGGAATCCCCAGGCCCAACGCCGTGGCGGCCTGTTCGACCCCTCAGCCTGTGGAAAAACCCCTCCCGACCTGTGGAAAAACCCCTCGACCTGGGGAAATCGTTGATGTATCAGCAGGGCTGATGCCTAACGTGTCTCCTGCGACTCGGCTGGGATCGAGACAGGTGAGCCAGCCGCCCCCAGGCTGCGGGGGCCAAGCGGATGGTCCGCCTGGGGATAAGGCGTGTGGGTGTGGGCATGACCTCCTGGGCTGTGGTCATGTTCATGGCTGTGGTCATGGCTGTGGGCGTGGTCGTCGTGCCCGTGGCTGTGACTCAGGGGAATCGGCACCCCGTCGGGCTGGCAGGCGCCGGTGCACTCCCGCTCGCAGAGAGTGCAGCTCTCCACCAGACCCTCCACGTGGTGGTGGTGGCTGCGCTGGGGAGCCCCCACCTCACTCTCGAAGCCCAGCACCTGGGCCCGGTACTTGCACAGGGAACAGTTCATCTGCGTATCCCCCCGGATCACCTCTTCCACCCGCTCACGGAAAGTGTCAAGCACCAGTGGGTGATCCCCCAGGTAGCTGGCTGAGAGGAACTCGATCTCGGGGTGATCGGCCGCCACCCGTTGGCTGTGCTGCTGGATCCGGCTCACCAGCACCCCCGAGAAGAGGAAGTACGGAAAGACGACGATGCGTCGGAAGCCCAGCTTGACCGCATGGCGCAGGCCCGGCTCCACCAGCGGGAAGGTGACCCCGGAATACAGGGTCTCCCCCCAGCCGAAGCCCATGCCCTCCACCAGCATCCGCGTCACCTTGCTGACGTTGGAGTTGGCATCGGGATCGGATGAACCGCGTCCCACCACCACTAGCAGTGTGTCGTGAAGGGCGACTGAGGGACCTGCCTGCTCCAGGCAGACGCAGATCCGGGCTGCCGCAGCCTGGATCATCTTGCGGTCGATCCCCAGCTCCCGTCCGTAGTCAATGCGCAGGCCGGTTTCGGCCGCATAGGTGTTGAGCACCGAGGGGATGTCGTTCTTGGCATGACCGGCTGCGAACAGCATTCCCGGCACGGCCAGCACGTGCTCCACGCCTTGGGCCCGCAGATTGTCAAGGCCATCCCGCAGGATCGGGCGGGCGAATTCCAGGTAGCCGTAGTCGACTGGAACGCCCGGCAGAAGGGTGCGCAACCCCTCGGCCAGCTGAGCGAACTCGCCCACGGCAAGGCGATTGCGGCTGCCATGGCCGCAGACCATCACACCGAGTTTGCCGTGGGGGCCAAGGGCCGCCAGGGGTTGCGCTGGAGAAAAAACCATGGGCCGTCCTGCCTTGAGGGACCCTATCACTCCCCCCGGGTCGCTTCAGGGGCCGCAGGCGGAGGGGAGAAATGCTTGCCGATATGGATTCTTGTTCGCCAGCTCAGGCGCTGTAGGCCTTGCGCGCCGGAATCGGGTAAGGAATGCGGCGGTGGCGCATACGCCGCCACACCTTCACGAAGGAGCGGATCACCAGCTCCAGTTCGCCGCGGCTGATGCCGCTGTCTCGGAGCTGTCCGTCGAGGCGCCGGGCATCGATCAGGCGCCGAACCATCGCCGCGGCCTCCTGCTCCGACGTTCCCGGAGGCAGCGAGCGCAGGGCGGCTTCGCAGCCATCGGCGAGCATCAGGATCGCCGTTTCCCGGCTTTGGGGAGTGGGGCCGCGGTAGCGAAAGGCGGCTTCCGGAGTGGAGGGATCGCGCTCGCGCGCCTGGTGAAAGAAATAGCCCATCCGCAGGGTGCCCTGGTGCTCGGGAATGAAGTCTTCGAGGGGGCGGGGCAGGCGGTACTTCCGCGCCAGCTTGAGGCCCTCATCCACGTGGGCCTGCAGAACCTTGGCACTGCCGAAGGGATCATCGAGCTGATCGTGGGGGTTGGGCCCCTCGGACTGGTTTTCAATGAACCACTGGGGCGCATGCAATTTGCCCACATCGTGATAAAGCGAGCCTGTGCGGATCAGGTCCACATCGGCACCGATCGCCCGGGCACCCTCCTCGGCCAGACCACAGATCATCAGGGTGTGCTCGAAGGTACCCGGGGCCTCGGTGGAGAGGCGGCGCAACAGCGGACGCTCCAGATCGGCCATCTCCAGCAGGCGGGCCCGTGTCAGCAGCCCGAAGAAGCTCTCCACCAAAGGGCCAAGCAGCAGGACCCCCATCAGCAGCCCCCCCATCAGCAGCGCCTCGGCAGCCAGTTCGGTGCCGCTGGGGAGCACCTGCGTACGCCCATGCCAGACGGCCACGCTCTGCAGCACAAGCCACTGCAGCACCAGGGCACCGATCGGCAGCAGAGTCGCCAGCTGCACCAGCTGAGCCCGGCTGCGCTGGCGCCCGGCCAGCAGCGCCGCCGCCAGCGCCACCAAGGCCGCCACCAGCAGGCGGATTTCGCTGAAATCATCCAGCGGCTGGGGCCAGAGCAGGCTGGCCACCGCCAGCCAGCCCAGGCCAGCCGGTGTTCCCAGGGCCTGGGCCAACAGCAACGTGGGGGGCACCAGCAGAGCCAGGGGGCTGGCAGCGTTTCCCAGCCAGAGCTTGAAACCCTGCACCACAGCCAGCATCGCCAGGGCCAGCAGGGCGTGGCGTGGTTCCAGGCTGCAGCGCCATCTCCGCATGATCAGCACCATCACGACACAGCCGGCCAGGGCTTCGATGGAGTAGCCCATCCAGGCCCACAGCAGCGGCCTGCGGTTCACCATCCCGAAATAATCGAGCACGTCGTAGGCCTGGGGGCTGATCGGTTCCCCCCGGCGGGCAATCAGATCCCCTTTTTTCACCACGATCCGGGGAATGCCCTGTTGGCTGAGCAGCTCCTCGATCAGCTGCTGGCTCATCAGCGTGTCGGTGCGCAGATTGGTGCGACCCTGCAGGTTCGTGGCCAGCAGGCGTGCACCCAGGCTCAGTCCGGGTTCCTCCATCGGCGAAAGCTGAAGGCGGGCGGCCTGCTCCAGCTGGCGCTTGGCGAGGTTGCCCACGATCCCCTGGCTGAGCATGCGTTGCTGGGCCTTGCGCAGGGCCAGCTTCCAGCTGTTGAGATCCTTCGGATCGCGGCCCACCAGCCAGGTCTGCTCCAGGGAACTGAGGTTGAGGGGTCCAACCCGGGTCTGGCTGCTGCGCGACACCTGATCCAGCTCCTGCAGCTGGCGCTCCAGCCGCTCCTGCAGCACCTTGTTGGCCTCCAGATCCACCACCTGCACATGGGTCCGGGTCCCCAGCTGGGAGCGACGCTGCTCCAGGGCCTCGCTGTTGATGACGGTGGCGTCCTCGGGGGCACTGACGCTGATCGGTGCGGGAATGCCCGGCCGCAGGCTCGGCTCCACCAGCCAGGGCCAGCTGGAGATCACGGCCACCAGCGCACAGGCCAGCAGGACCGAAGCCCAGTCCAGCCGGCGCCAGGAGCAGAGGGCCTGGCATGGGCTTTCCTGCCGCAACAGCTGCCGCCAGATGTTCTTGAGGCGAACCCGTCGCAGCACCATCACCATTGCCTGAGGTCAAACGCTAGCCAGGGCGCCTGCGCACGCTCCACTGCATGCTGAGGCTGACCGCAAGCATGAACCGATGGCCCTTCGCCTCGATGGCCGCCAACTGGCGGCCGAGCTGGAGAATCGCCTGCGCGCCGTCATCAGCGACAGGCTTCAGCTGGCCAGCCGCCCACCCGGTCTGGCGGTGCTGCGGGTGGGAGATGATCCCGCCAGTGGCGTCTACGTGGCCAATAAAGTCAAGGCCTGTGCCCGGGTGGGCATCCACAGCCTGGTGAAGCACCTGGGCTCTGACACCGCTCCGGCAGAGCTGCTGGCCGCGATCACGGCACTCAACAATGACCCTGCGGTGGATGGAATCCTGCTGCAACTGCCCCTGCCGGCAGGGATGGAGGAGGCCCCCCTGCTGGCGGCGATCGATCCGGCCAAGGACGCCGATGGACTGCACACCCTCAACCTCGGCAGGCTGCTGAAAGGAGAGCCGGGCCCACGCAGCTGCACACCGGCCGGGGTGATGGCCCTGCTGGCCCGCCATGGGATTGATCCCGCCGGCCGCCGGGCCGTGGTGGTGGGCCGCAGCATTCTGGTGGGCCAGCCGATGGCCCTGATGCTGCAGGCCGCCGATGCGACCGTGAGCGTGGCCCATTCCCGCACCGCCGACCTGGCCGGTCTCACCCGCCAGGCGGAGATTCTGGTGGTAGCCGCCGGTCGGCCGCGCCTGGTGGGCGCCGCGCATGTAAGCCCCGGGGCGGTGGTGGTCGACGTGGGCATTCACCGCCTGGATGGGGGCCTCTGCGGTGATGTCCGTTACGAGGAGGTGGAGCCGCTGGCCAGCGCCATCACACCCGTGCCGGGTGGTGTGGGGCCCATGACGGTGACGATGCTGCTGGTGAACACCGTGGTGAGCTGGTGGAGGCGGACGGAGGGGGTTGATCCCGGCCCAGGTTCTGCTGACAATCCTTTGGCGGATCTGCTGCCTTGAGCCACTGCCGGACCGGTGGCCTGAGAGAATCCCCGCCAGCGCGCTGGTATCCATGGCCGTGGCGGTGAGCACGGAATTTGATTTCGCCGCCTACCTGGAGTCGGCCCGGGGGCAGGTGGAACTGGCCCTCGAGGCGGCCCTGGGGCCTGAGCGGCCGGAGTCGCTCAGGGAGGCGATGCGCTATTCACTGCTGGCCGGTGGCAAGCGCCTGCGCCCGATCCTCTGTCTGGCGGCCTGTGAGCTGGCCGGCGGCGAGGTGAACCTGGCCCTGCCCACGGCGGTGGCGCTGGAGATGATCCACACGATGTCGTTGATCCACGACGATCTCCCCGCCATGGACAACGACGACCTGCGGCGGGGGCGTCCCACCAACCACAAGGTCTATGGCGAGGCCCAGGCAATCCTCGCCGGTGATGCCCTGCTGACCCGAGCCTTCGAGATGGTGGCCCTGCGCAGCCCAGGTGTGCCGGCGGAGCGTCTGCTTCAGGTTGTCGGTGAACTGTCCCTCTCCGCCGGAGCTCCGGGGCTGGTGGGCGGTCAGGTGGTCGACCTGGAATCGGAGGGCAAGGACGTGGACCTTGACACCCTGGAGTACATCCATCTGCACAAGACCGGAGCCCTGCTGCAGGCCTGTGTGCTCACCGGGGCCATGATCGCCGGGGCGTCCGAACCCCTGCTGCAGGGGCTGCGCACCTACTCCCGGGGCATTGGTCTGGCCTTCCAGATCATCGACGACATCCTTGATCTGACCGCCAGCAGCGAAGTGCTGGGCAAGACAGCAGGCAAGGACCTCACCGCCGACAAGACCACCTACCCCAAACTGCTGGGGCTGGAGGAGTCGAGGCAACGGGCCGAAGCCCTGGTGGCGGAGGCCAAGGCTGCCCTCCAGCCCTGGCAGGCCAGCGCCCAGCCCTTGCTCGCTCTGGCCGACTACATCACGAGCCGCGACCGATGATCGGCTCTCCCTTCTTGGGTGGTCCCCTGATTCAGTTGCTCGACAACGGCGTGCTGGCCTGGGCTTTGATTTCCTGTGGTCTGGCCCAGCTCAGCAAGTTGCTGGTGGAACTGGTGGAGCACGGCCGTTGGCGGCCGGCTGTTCTTTTCGAAACCGGTGGCATGCCCTCCAGCCACTCGGCCCTGGTCACCGGGGCCTGCGCCGGCATCGGCTGGGAGCTGGGCTTCGCTGATCCCCTTTTCGCCTTCGCCTGCACCATCGCTTTCATCGTGATGTACGACGCCAGCGGTGTACGCCGGGCCGCCGGTCTGCAGGCCGCCCGCCTCAATGCCCTGCCCGCCTCCCTCTGGACCCCCGAGCCACGGCCACAGCCGGCGGCCGCCGTGGCACCGCTCAACCGCCTCAAAGAAAGCCTCGGCCACACCCGCTTGGAGGTGCTGGCCGGCAGCCTGATCGGCCCGGCGATCGCCCTGACTGGGCTGTCCCTGGCCGGATCCCCGCTGCAGATCGCCCAGGGGTGGGGTTGGCTGCCCCTGGCCTGAACGACAGCGCACCCGCTGCCCCCCTGGAGCTCACCCTCTCCCAGAGCCTCGCCGTGGACACCTTCACGGCATGGCTGGCGCGACCCGCCCGGGATGAGCCTTTCGTGCTCAGCGGCTATGCCGGCACCGGCAAGACTTTCCTCTCGATGGTCTTCCTGGCCGCGGCAGAAGCCAGGGGACTCTGCTGGACCGCGGTGGCCCCGACCCACAAGGCTGTCGGTGTGTTGCGGGGATATCTGGAGCGGGCGGGACTGCGGCCCACCTGGCACCCATCCACCCTGCACCGGCTGCTGCGATTGAAGCTGCGCCGCCAGAGCGGGCGCGAGGTCTGCGAGGAGACCGAGCAGACCGCCCTGGCCCTGGAGCACCTGGGGCTGGTGCTGATCGATGAGGCCTCGATGGTGGACGGCAGCCTGCTGCGCTTCAGCCTGCAGGGAGCCCATCCCTACGGCACCCGCCTGGTGTTTGTGGGGGATCCGGCCCAGTTGCCGCCTGTGGGGGAAGCGAGCAGCCCGGTGTTCGCGCTGCAGCGGGCCTGCCGCGCCGATCTCAGCGAGGTGGTGCGCCACCAGGGACCCGTTTTGCGCCTGGCCACTGCTCTGCGCCAGGAGCAGCTTCCTTGCCGATTACCGCCGGTGGGGCCCCGACGACAGACGGCTCAGGGGGATGTGGTGGTGCTGGAGCGCAGCGCCTGGCTGGAGTCCGCCCAGGCGGCTCTGCGCAGGGCCGCCGCCAGTGACGATCCCGACGAGGCGCGTATCCTCTGCTACACCAATCGATCGCTGGAGCGGTTGGTGCCCCTGGCCCGCCGCGCCATCCATGGCGCCATGGCCGACCAGCTGCCGGTGCTGCCCGGCGAAGTGCTGCTCAGCCGCATGGCGGTGATGGCGCCGGCCTGCCGCCAGGGGGCCGATGGGGGTGAGGAACCGGACATGGTGCTGGCCTCGAACCGGGAGCTGCTGGTGCGGGATGTGACCCCAGAGCGCTGCGACCTGGCCGAGTTCGGCGTGGCGGAGGCCCCGGTGATCGACACCCAGCTGGTGGAGGTGGTCTTCGGGGAGAACCCCCTGAGTCTGCGCTTGCTGCCGCCTGTGGGAACCGCCGCCAGGGAGCAGCTGGAAACCGTGCTGGCGTCCTTGCGGCGGCAGGCCCGGGAGGCGGGCCAGGATCGGGGCCGCTCCCTCTGGCGCCGCTACTTCCTGGTGCGTGATGCCTTCGCCTCCCTTGGCCCTGCCGCGGTGCTCACCGTGCATCGCTCCCAGGGGAGTGGGTTCGGAGAGGTGTTCATCGATGGGGATGTCTTCTGGCCGTCCGACCTGCGCCTGCGTCGTCAGCTGGTTTATGTGGCCGTGACCAGGGCACGGCGCGGCGTGTGGTTGGCAGGAGGTCCCGGCGATGCGGTGGATCGCCGCCGCTGGCAGGAGGCTCTGACTGAAGAGCCCGGTGCTCCCTAGGCCAGCTGAAGCCCCTCGATACCCTGCCAGGCCAGATAGACCGCCAGGGCCAGGCTGATCGTGCCCATCACCAGCTCACCATTGGCGTAGAGGCTCTGCTTGCCCCTCTGCAGCAGTGGCAGCACCCGCTCACGGCCCAGGGCCACCCCAAGCAACGGCAGCAGCAGCAGAAGACTGGCCGCCAGGGTGAAAAGGCCGGCCAAAAGCACCTCCTGGCCGCGACCCAGGCCGGCGGCCAGGAGGGCGGAGGCCCCCTTGGCCAGCAGGACCAGGTCGTCAGGGCTGACCACCTCGATCGCCACACTCACGCCGATCAGCAGCGGCAGCGGCAGGGCGCAGAAGCGATCCAGCTGGCGAATCCAACCAGCGGGTTCTTCCGCTCCGGCCTTCGTGGGCAGCAGATCCCTGATCCCCAGGGCCAGCAGAGCCCCGGCGCCGATCAGATCCAGACCGATGCGGTGGTGGCTGCCCTGCTCCATGGTCAGCAGCAGGCCGTGACCGACCGTCAGCAGCAAGGCCATCATCATGGCGATGGTGAGGATCCAGCTCAGCAGAAACAGCCCGCCCCGGCGCAGAGGATCGGTCCCCAGCAGCAGCAACAGCAGCAGGCCGATGTGGATCGGACTGAGGCTGATGACACTGCCGTAGGTCAGCAGCTCGGCCCAGAGCTTGGCATCGGTCATGGTGCTGGCGCGCTGCCGAGGACATTCCAGCGCAGGATGACGGATTGCTCCCGCTCCTTGCCGAGCAAGCTCATGGAGGCGGGCGAGAGATCGGGGCTCAGCGACGCACCTCAAACCAGTCGTGCCCCTCGAGCGGAATCATGCACTCGCTGACGCTGCTCACCTGGGCGCCGGCAGGTCCCGACTCACACCAGATCCTCAGCTGTTCGAGGTCGTGGCTGCATCCTTCCGCCTCCAGTTCGACCCGACCGTCGGAGCGGTTCCTCGCCCAACCCCCCAGGCCAAGGGCCTGTGCGCGTTGGCACAAGGCCTGCCGGTAGCCCACCCCCTGAACCCGGCCACTCACGATGAGGCGCCAGCGCTCCATGGAGGCACCGCCAGTGCTGCGTCCCCGACTGCCACCGCTGCCTCGGGGAAAGGAGTCGCCTGGGCGGCCGCGTCGCGCAGGCGCCGGCATATCGCCGAACATCCACCCCAGTGGAGGTGCAGCCAGCTTGCGTGAATTGTTGGTGTCGTCCATCCTTCCAGGCGTGGGGCCCAACCCCAGCCTTCAAGCTGCCACAGCCGTTCGCTGCCGTCCATGACTGTGTCGGTCAGTTCCCAACGGTGAAACTCATGGCCCGCGAGCACCTCACCGCGGCGGGTCACCAGACCGTCGCCGAGGGGGGTGGCCTGGCGATAGCCCAGTTGCAACGAACCGCGCCTGGCGCTGAACGGCAGCAGGCCTGCCATGGCGTGGGCCTCTCCAAGGGGATCCTCCAGCATCTGACCAAGCAGCAGCAGGCCGCCGCACTCGGCGTAGATCGGCAGGCCGGCGGCGGCGGCCCGCCTCAGGTCGCCCTGGCTGCGCTGGCTGGCGGCCAGCTCGGCGGCATGCAGCTCCGGGTAACCCCCCGGCAGGATCACCCCCCGGCACCCACGGGGCAGGGGCTGATCGGCCAGGGGTTGCCAGGGCAGAGCGGTCACGCCCAGAGCTGTGAGCAGTTCCGTGGCTTCGGGGTAGCGGAAGTGGAAGGCGGCATCGCTGGCAATGGCGATTGGCAGCTCCCCTCCGCTGTCGTTGCACTCCAGGTCCGCTGGTGTCTGGGCGGAGCGCTCCAGGCACCAGCGGATCGGATCGCGGGCTCTGCCCTCACCGACCTTCAGGGGCGGCGGTGGCGCCAGAAGGGGCAGCAGGCGCTCCAGATCCAGGTGGCGCTCCGCCAGGGAGGCCCACTCCTCGCTTCTGGCCTGGAAATCCTGCAGCTCATCGGGAGGCAGCAGTCCCAGATGGCGGGAGGGCAGGCTCAGGTCGGGGTGGCGGGGCAAGGCCCCCAGCAGGGGCATGGCGATTGAGGCGAGGGCCTCGCTCAACAGAGCCCGGTGGCGTTCGGTACTCACTCCGTTGAGCACCACCCCGGCCAGCTCAAGCCCCGGTTGGTGATCGCGAAAGCCCCGCACCAAAGCCGCCAGGGAGCCCGCCTGCCGGCTGGCCTCCACCACCAGCACCACCGGCAGACCCAGCAGGGTGGCCACCTCGGCAGAGCTGCCTTCGGCGCTGGCCCCCCGGCCATCGAATAGGCCCATCACCCCCTCCACCAGGCAGTTGTCTGCCTGGCTGCCCCACCAATGGAAGGCCCGCTGCAGCCACTCCTCGCCGCAGAGCAGGCGGTCAAGGTTGCGGCAGGGCCGCCCGCTCACCCGCCCCAGCAGCTGGGGGTCGAGGTAATCCGGCCCCACCTTGAAGACCTGAACACTGGCCCGGCTCCGGCGCAACAGGGCGCTGAGGGCGAGGCTGAGCAAGGTCTTGCCGCTGCCGCTGCAGGGGGCGGCGATCAAGCAGGCCATGGCATCGAACCCCCAGGCCGTCAGGCGTTGGGCAGGAGTTTGGCAGCCAGCGGCGCCGCGGCGGCCAGCAGGGGATTGGTGGAGTCGTGGCCACCCCCGAGCAGCCTGGCCATCTCCCACTCATCAGTGGCGTGGCCCATGGGCACTACCTCCTCGGCCAGCTCCATCCGGGCCATGCCACCGGCCTCAAGGCGCATACAGCCCCCCGATTCCGAACAGAGGATCACGCAGAGGGCCTGGCTGCCTGGCGGTTGGCAGATCAGGCGGAGACCCACCACGCTGCCCGGATGGCTGCTCGGCACACCCACAGGCACGGGTGTGAGATGGAATTGGACGGGGATCCCGTCGTTGCGCTCGAATTCGGCGCGGATCTCCTCCTCGGCGGCGGCATTGCTCTCCACCCAGTGCCAGCCCAGGCGATCAGCCAGCCAGGCGGCCAGCAGCAAGCCCTGCACGGGATGGGTGCCTTCGACGTCGATGTCGAGCTGCACCACGTGATTCAGGGCGTCACGGCGGCTGGGGGGGTCGAAGACCATGGCCAGCGATTCCCGCCAGGCCCGCTGCCGCAGCCAGTTGAGGTCATTCACGGGCTGACCGCTGCCCACGCAGCTCTCCAGCAGGTCCAGACAACGGCGCGGGGTGCCGAGGGCCGTGTCAATCACCAGGCGGCGTCCTGGTTCACTGAGGGCCTCCAGCAGTTCAGGCGCCTCATCCAGGGAACCGTTCCACCAGACCCAGCAGGGCAGATCAGCGGGCACGAGTGGCTTCAGCAACTGCAGGCCCTGCTGCAGCGCACCGAAGTCGCCCCGCAGCACCACCACGTCGCCGCAGGCGGCGGTGGAGCCTTCGCCCGGCAGGGGGCAGTAGGCCGCCACCAGGGTTTCCAGGGGCTGGCCGTGGTTGAGGGTGGGCGCCAGGGTGATCAGCCGACGGGGCTGGAAGGCGCTGATCGCCGCGTCGATGTGCTGGCCGCGCAGATCTTCGATGGCATGGTCACCGCTCTGCTGACCCAGGGCCCAGGCGAGCTTGGGCGAGAGGGGGGAGATGCTCAGGGGCAGGTCACAGGTGAGCACGGCCTCCCGCGCGGCCTCCAGCAGTTCGCTGCGGACCACACCGGTGACGGGGCCGTCGAGGCGGCCGGTACGCACCAGATGCTGCTCCACCCAGGCCGGTTGCCAGACCAGCAGGGTGAAGGTGGAGGCCCCGCTGGAGGATTCGAGGTCCTGGCTCCAGAGCTTCTCGAGGTAGTCGGTGAGCTCCGGCGGTGGCAGGGCCACGGGGGCCTGAAGAGTGAGCTGGGGGGACATCTGGTTGGCTCGTTAGGAGAGGGGGAATGCCGGGAGCAGCCTTCGGAATGGTGCTCGGAGCGGGGCTCGCCTCAGGGGCGGCGCCACATCAGGCCATCGCGGCCTAGAAGGTTGTCGGCGGCGGCGGGGCCCCAGGTGCGGGCTTCATAGGGGTGGACGGGTAGTTGCCAGGGGCTGTCCTCGATCAGCTCCAGCAACGGGGTGTACAGCCGCCAGGCGGCCTCCACCTCATCGCCGCGGGTGAAGAGGGTGGGGTCTCCCAGCATGGCGTCGGCGAGCAGGCGAACGTAGCCCTCGTCGGAGGGTTCACCGAAGGATTCGTCGTAAGAGAAGTGCATGTCGACCGGACGGCTGCGCATCCCCGATCCCGGGGATTTCACTTCAAAGCGGAAACCGGCCCCTTCATCGGGCTGGATGCGCAGGATCAGCTGGTTGGCGGTGGGACTGCCGCCGGCGGCGTCGAACAGATGCACCGGGGCCTCACGGAAGGTGAGCACGACCTCGCTCATGCGCTTGGGCAGGCGTTTGCCGGTGCGCAGGTAGAAGGGCACCCCCTGCCAGCGCCAGTTGTCGATGAACAGCTTCATCGCCACATAGGTTTCCGTGGTGCTGTTGGGATTCACCCCAGGTTCCTGGCGGTAGCCAGAAAGGGGGCGCCTGGCGGTGCCACCGGGGCCGTACTGGCCGCGCACGCAGCAGTTCCAGGGTTCAAGCTCATCGGCCAGCCGCGCCGACTGCAGCACCTTGGCCTTCTCGTTGCGGATCGCCTCGGCATCGAAGCGTCCCGGGGCCTCCATCGTTGTGAGCGCCAGCATCTGGGTGAGGTGGTTCTGCACCATGTCCCTCAGGGCACCGGAGCTTTCGTAGTAGCCCGCCCGCTCCTCCACACCCACGGTTTCAGCCGCGGTGATCTCGACACTGGCGATGTAGTTCCGGTTCCAGATCGGCTCGAAGATCGTGTTGGCGAAGCGGAGCACGAGGATGTTCTGGACAGTCTCCTTGCCGAGATAGTGGTCAATGCGGAAGACCTGGCTCTCCTTGGCGCTGGTCTGCACGATCCGGTTGAGCTCCTGCGCACTGCCGTAGTCACGGCCGAAGGGCTTCTCGATCACCACCCTGCTGCGCTCGGGGTCACTGAGCAGGCCAGCGGCGGCAAGGGCGCTGCAACCACTGCCGTAGAACTTCGGCGACACCGAGAGGTAGAAGGTGCGGTTATTGCGCGTGGCCCGGTGGCGGTCGATCACCTCGAGCCGCTGGGCCAGGCGCACCAGGTGCTCGGGTTGCTGCAGATCCACCGGCTCATAGAACAGACCGGCGGCGAACTGGTCCCAGGCGCCGCGGTGCTCATGGATCAGGTCGCCGAGGGCTTCGGCCATCTGGCCGCGGAAGTCTTCATCGCTCCAGGGGCGCCGGGCGCAGCCCAGCACGGCGAACTCGGTGGGGAGCCGCCGCTGGCGGAACAGCTCGAACAGGGCCGGCACAAGCTTGCGAGAGGTGAGGTCTCCGCTCGCCCCGAAAATCACCAGGCACTGGGGCGAGACCACGCGCTCCTGGCGTAGGCCGACCCTCAGTGGATTGGTGAGCGTGACGGTCATGGAGTTGCAGCTGATGACACTGGTTTACCCACGAAAGCGGGGAACACCCAGCAAAAGGCAGGGGTGGGGCCCCTCTGTGCTGATTTCGGCAAAAAAAAGCCCGCCGTCATGGCGGGCTGAAGCGGAAGGGAACGGGCTGTCCGGAGGGTGCCTGATCAGTAGGTTTCCACATGCCAGCGATCGGCCTTCTTGAGCTGGGGACGAAGTTCGGACCAGTTGAGACCCTTGCTTTCGGCGGCCTTGCTCATCGCTTCATCGATGCCGGGCTCCATACCCCGCAGGCCGCACATGTATACATGGGTCTTGGGATCTTCGATCATGGTGAAGATCTCATCGCCGTGTTCAGCAACACGATCCTGGATGTACATCCGGCCACCGCTGGGATTCTGCTGTTCACGGCTGATCGCCTTGGTGTAGCGGAAGTTGTCGGGGAATTCGGAGAGGTAGCTCTGGAAATCCTCTTCGTAGAGCAGGTTCGGAGTGGTGGGAACACCCATGATCAGCCAGGCCTTGCCCCGGAACTGATAGCCGGGATTTTTGGCCCGCTCGCCTGGATCGAACATGCGGCGCAGGTAGGCCCGCATGGGGGCAATGCCGGTGCCGGTGGCCAGCATGATCACATTGGCGTCCTCATCAGGGGGAAGCAGCATCTCCTTGCCCACTGGACCAGTGATCTTGACCTTGGCGCCAGGTTCAATGTCACAGAGGAAGGTGGAGCAAACTCCATTGATCGTCTCGCCATCCTTTTCGTACTGCAGTTGGCGGACGCAGAGGGAAACGGTCTTGGCTTCGAGGTTGTCGCCGTGGCGGGTGCTGGCGATCGAATAGAGACGAAGCTTGTTGGGCTTGCCATTGCTGTCGACTCCATCGGGAATGATGCCGATACTCTGGCCCTCCACGTAGTGAAGGTTGCCCTCGGAGAGATCGAAGGTGATGTGATTGACCCGGCCGATCGCCCCTTCGGCCAGAAGGGAATAGTTTCCGAGCACGGTGCCGACGTAGGGATCCTTCGGCTTGTAGAGATTGACGGGAACAGCTTCGTGCTTGACAGGGGTGGTCACGGGAGCAGGGGCGGCGTTGGCAGCGGTCGAGGCGGGCTCGGGGGTGGGAGCGGCGGAGGCCTGGTCAGCCGGGGTGACCGAGAGCAGGCGTCCACCCTGCTGGTTGATCATGCGCAGGGTGGCCTGCATCTGAGAGAAAGGGATGGTGAGGCAACGCTCAGCCGTGCGCGTGCCAGCCGCTTTGAGGCCCTCCACCACAAGGGTGAACATGCGGGCATCGGACTGACGAGGCGCTGCGGTCGAGATGCGCATGAACCCTCAAACTCCTGAAAATCGGCTCGATCATAGGCAACGCCAATGATCGAGCCTCCCCAGACCGTGGGCCTTTCCGCACCAGCAACCGAGCGTTGCGGTTAGGTTTGGTGGCGGCTGGGTTGATCCGGCTTGCCACGAATCCGGCGTTCCCCCTCACTTGGCGCAACTTTCGGTTCTGACAACTCCATCGATCCAGGGCCTGCTCAGCAGCCAGGACGCCTGTTCACTGGACACCATCCAGCAGGACATGGAGCGACTGCCCCAGGGGGCTCGGCGTCTGGCTGTTCAGTTGCGCCTCGAGCTCCCTCCCCCGCAGATCTGGGCCGTTCTCACCGATTACGAGAACCTCAGCCGCTTCATCCCCAACCTCTCGACCTCACGGCTGCTCTGGCGCCGGGGCAACATCGTGGGATTGGAGCAGGTGGGCTGTCAGCAGTTCTGCGGCCTGCGGTTCAGCGCCCGAGTCGAGCTGGAACTGCAGGAGCATCACGACGACGGCCTGCTCAGTTTCAGCATGCGAGAGGGCGACTTCCGCCGCTTCGAGGGGGCTTGGCAGGTCAGCGGCGAGCCCGGTGGATCGCGGTTGCTCTACGAACTCACCGTGCAGGGTCGCCAGGGCATGCCGATCGGTCTGATCGAGCAGCGCCTGCGTGAAGATCTCGCCGCCAACCTGCGCGCCGTGCAACGGGAAGCCCTGAGCCGCGCCCGGAAAACCTGAGCGAATCGCACGATGGGCCTGATCTCACACGAGATCACTCAAAGGAGTGCTGATCACCAGAAATTCCTTCCTCACGTCAGCAGCTTGCACAAAATTAGATATCTGGAATCTTGCACAAATGTTAATAGCTTGAACCCAGTTCTTGACATACTGATGTAGAAGATGTTTTATATGAACATTGCCGGGATGAGGGATAAGTGAATGTTGCTGATCAACATCGATCAGATAATTCCACGAATCGCGACAATCAAGAAGCCTCAGAAACGGCTGGCAGTTCAGGCCTGATCAACAGGTGAAAACTTATGCATGATCAGCTGACTCAGCCCAAGTTCAACTACAAGGACGAGTACAAGGTGTATTGATCGTGATACCCCCAAGGGGATTCGAACCCCTGTCGCCTCCGTGAAAGGGAGGTGTCCTAGGCCTCTAGACGATGGGGGCGAGGCCACGGAGCAAGAGCGTTTTCAGGCGCCGTTTCCGTTATCTGGACGCTACGGGTCGGAGTGTCCCTTCGTCAAGGCAAGACCTGGCTGGGGGAGTTCTGCCCTGACCACACCGGAACGGTGAAATGGAAGCAAGCCCCTTCACCGGGCTCGGAAACCACCCAGATTCGCCCGCCATGCACTTCGACGATGCGGCGACAGACCGAGAGGCCCACCCCGAAGCCAGAGGTGGTTCCCGAGGTCTGCGGAAGCCGCACCCGCTCAAGGAAGATCCGCTCCTGCTCGCCGCGGGGAATTCCCGGACCGGTATCGCAGACACTCACCTGCACCCATTGACTGGTGCGGTGCAGCAGCGAAAGGGTCACCTCGCCATCGTCGGGGGTGAATTTCAGCGCGTTCTCCAGCAGGTTCAGCAGCACCTGGCGCATGCGCCGCTGATCGGCAAACACATCCGGCAGGTCGGCGGGGATGTCGGTGGTCAGGCGCAGCGTCCTGCCAACCCACAATTTCTCCAGCTCGAGGATCGCCTCCGCGGCCACCGGGGCCAGGTCAAGCCGCTGGGGGTTGAACAGGGCCTCCCAGCGGGTGGTGCCTACCTCCAGCAGATCCTTGGACAGATGCTCGATGTCATCGAGGCGGCGGTCGAGGACATCCCGGCAGCGGGTGTTGTTGATGTGCCCGAGTTGCAGGCTTTGCAGAGCCAACTTGGCAACGGTGAGAGGGGTGCGCAGCTCATGGGCCACCATGCGCAGCAGCCGCTCCTGCACCCGCAGGCGTTCGATCAGGGTTTCGTTCTCCTGACGCAGCACCAGCAGCTGATCCTCCAGCTGCAGCTCCCGCTGGGAGCGGCTGCCATCCATTTCGGCGGGCCGCAGACTCATGCCCAGATCGCTGACCACCTCCAGCTGCTGCCAGCGGGGCAGCCAGCCCTTCAGCTGATCCAGCACCGCATTCCCGGCCAGCACCTGGCGAGGGGGCGGCTCCAGTTTCACCAGGGCCGGGGTGGCCACCAGCCGGTGCAGCTCCAGCAGCTCAGGGCGCAGGGCCGGGTCGGCCAGCTCAAGGGCCACATCGAAACCACAGTCGCAGGTTTCGAGGTAGTGCAACACCCCAGTCAGATCGGCGGAAGCGAGATGATGCGGGGCCGCCACCAACAGCAGCTTGAGCGGCCGCCGCTTCGCCGGGAGGCTGCCCTTGGCGTTGCCGGAGAGGGGCCCCGGGGCAGTCGTGCCGGAGTCAGCGTTTCCCGCTTCAGGCACCTTGGGGGCAGGCGAGATCGTGGAGATCACCTTATGGCTTCGAACGCTGGGCCGAGAGCTGGCTATGACGAACCTGTCAACCGTCCCTCTGACGTTCACGCTCTTCATGACCCCATCCACGGAACGGGTGCCGCTGGACCCGTCCGGGCCTTCGAGGCGAACACCCCAGGACAGCCGCATCCAGTTGGACAGCAGCCTGCGGCGGTGGTTTTCGCGCAACCTCGGCCTGTGGCGCTCCCGGCGCCTCTATTTCTTCCGTGGCGAGGAGGAGCCCCTGCGCCTCGACCTCCTGCTGCGGATTGAAACGTTCGAGCAGCCGGTGGAGGGGGAGGCGGCTTACCGCTTCAGCTGGAAGCCGGAGCAGGATTTCGGCTTCTATGCCCGGAAGCCCCAGTACCAGCCCGAGGGCAGCCTTGACGCCTATCTCTGCGGACACCAGCTGCGGCGCAGCCGGGGCTATCTCGTCGAGCAGCCGATGCGCTCCCAGATCCGCCAGGTGGATGAACACCAGATGATCTTCGAGTCGCAGCACCAGAACTGGGACATCCAGCAGCACATCCGCCTGATCGATCAGGACCGCTTCCGGGCCTGCTCAATATTCTCCTGGCGGGATGGGGAGCTCGAAATCACCGAGACGCACCATGAGATCAGGCTGGAGGGTCCAGGAGATCCCCTCCCCGCCGATTGAAGTTCGCGCCCCTGTGCATCAGCATGGAACTTGATGAACACGCTTTCCTTGCGCCTCACACACCGCCTCCGCCGGTTCCTGTCGCTGGCTGCCGCCCTGATCATTCCAGCCTCTGCAGGAGCTGCCCCCGCCCAGGCGGCACCCGCCAGCGAAAGCGAGATGTCGCTTTACACAAGAATTGCGGCCGTCAATGTCTGCATTGCCCGTGGCGCCAAAGTCGAGTTCGACAAGGCAGTCAGCATCGCCGGGGAAACCATTGCCCAGTTGATCTTGGGCCAGCACGACGGTCAGATCAAGCAGGTAGGCGCGAAGGCCCTCACAATTGAGGAGCTGCGGCGCGGCTCGGTGAACTCCGCGGTGATCGGTGCCGTCGAGCTCTGCCCCAAGGAGGTGCCGCCGGATGTGGTCAAGAAGGTGAATGAGGCCCTCAAGCAGCAGGGCGGCAAGTAGTCCCGAGGGCCATCTCCACAGGCCCTTCGGCGGACGCATCCGGACACATCCGGCCCCAGCCAGAGTTGCAATTCAGACGGTCCTGATGGCTTTGCTGATGGCATCCCCTCGGGGCTGTCCTCCAGCTTGATCACCATGACCGTCTTCATTCGCCGTCTTCACTTGCTGCTCGCTGCAGGGGTCTGCGGCCTCGGCGCTTCTCTGCCTGCCTCAGTCTCAGCCCAGGAGTACGGATGGGGCAATCAGGACTACCGGCTGCCTACGGATCGGTACCCGATCTCCCGCAACGCCGGTTATGGAGTGACTCCAGTCCGCAACTGGCCGCCGGCTCCCTACCAGGACTACGACAGCCGGGACTACACCAGCCAGCTGCCCAACGGCAGCACCCCTTACAGACAGCCGGTGCCCACCACCTGGGAGGAAGCCCAGGCCCTGCAGCAGCGCTGCTCGATCGGTCGGCTGGTGGGCGGGGTCATCGGTGGTGGCCTCGGCTATGCCGCCTCCCGCGATGACGGCCGCACCTGGGCGGTGCCCCTGGGGGCCCTGCTCGGATCCCAGGTGGGATGCAACGCCGGTCAGGGCCGAGGGCCTCTGCCCTGGTGAGCGGGGCGCCAGGATCAGGAGATCTTCTCCCCCTGGCCTGATGAGCGTCGTGCGGCTGGCCGACTATCGACCCTTCCCCTACCGGCTTGAGCGCACCGACCTGACGGTGCGCTTTCTCGGTGACGAGGCCCTGGTGGAGTCCACCCTGCTGCTTGAGTCCCTTGCCGCAGATGGCGAAGCCAGAGATCCGCTGGTGCTGCGCGGTCAGGGGTTGGAGCTGCTCTCCCTCAGCCTCGATGGCCGGCCCCTGCTGCTCGACGAGATCGGGCGCGACGGCGACGCCTACATCATCTCGAGCACTCCTGCGGGGCCATTTCGCCTGACCAGCGAGGTGCGCCTGCACCCCCGTGCCAACAGCAGCCTCGAGGGGCTCTACGCCAGCGGAGGCATGGTCACCACCCAGTGCGAAGCGGAGGGGTTCCGTCGCATCACCCTCCACCCCGATCGCCCCGATGTGCTCAGCCTTTACCGGGTGCGCATCGAGGCCGAGCGCGGCACCTTCCCTGTTCTGCTCTCAAACGGCAACTGCATCGAGCAGGGCACCCTGCCGGCCAGGGCCGGCGAAGAAGAGCGTCACTATGTGGTCTGGGACGACCCGTTTCCCAAGCCCTCCTACCTGTTCGCCCTGGTGGCTGGGGTGCTGGAGGAGGTCCGCGACAGCTTCACCACCGCCAGTGGCCGCACGGTGCAGCTGCGCCTGCACGTGGAGCCTGGCGATGCGCCCTACACGGGCCATGCCATGGCCTCCCTGCAGCGCTCGATGGCCTGGGATGAGCGCGTCTATGGGCTGGAGTACGACCTAGACGAGTACAACATCGTGGCCGTCCGCCACTTCAACATGGGCGCGATGGAGAACAAGAGCCTCAACATCTTCAATTCCAAGCTGGTGCTCGCCGATGCCGCCACGGCCACCGATGCTGAACTGGAGAGGATCGAGAGCGTGATTGCCCATGAATATTTTCACAACT
The DNA here is from genome assembly GCA_943371515.1 of Synechococcus sp. UW140. Classification (GTDB taxonomy): domain Bacteria; phylum Cyanobacteriota; class Cyanobacteriia; order PCC-6307; family Cyanobiaceae; genus Regnicoccus_A. Next base: position 64,338 of record CALRVC020000015.1, read on the forward strand.
GGACGGGCAACCGCATCACTTGCCGTGACTGGTTCCAACTTTCACTCAAGGAAGGACTCACCGTCTTCAGAGATCAGTGCTTCACGGCGGATCTGCACGCGCCGTCGCTGAAACGGATTGAAGATGTGGCGATGCTGCGCAACACCCAGTTCCGCGAAGATGCAGGTCCCACTGCCCACCCGGTGCAACCGGATCATTACCAGGCGATCGACAACTTCTACACCACCACGATCTACGAAAAGGGTGCGGAGGTGATCCGCATGCTGCACACCCTGCTCGGCCCTGACACCTTCATGCGTGGCATGGCCACCTATGTGCAGCGCCATGACGGCACCGCCGCCACCTGCGACGACTTCGTTCAGGCCATGCAGGATGCTGCCGCGACGGCCAGCGATGACGACCAGACTGCCGCCAGCAAGTTCTGCTTCGAACAGTTCCGCCGCTGGTATCACCAGGCTGGAACGCCGCGACTGGAGGTGCAGCGCCACTGGGATGGGGATCAGGGCCGCCTGTCGCTGACCATCCGCCAGCACACCCCGCCTTCCCCTGGCCAGCCCGACAAGCTGCCACTGGTGATCCCCCTGGCACTTGGGGCGGTGGACCAGGCCGGCGAGCCCTTGCTGCTGCAACACCCAGGCGAAACCACCGCCACCGCTGAGGCCGTCAGCCTCGACCATGCCTGGGGGCCGCTGACGCGGCTGCTCGTGATTGATCAAGCCGAGCAGACCGTGGTGTTCGAGGGCTTCGAGCCCCACAGCCACCCGCCGGCCTTGTCCATGTTGCGCGGCTTCTCCGCTCCGGTGCAGCTGGAGTTCGATCGCCCGCACGAGGAACTGCTGCATCTGCTCAGCAGTGATCGCGAGGCGCTGGCCCGTTGGGATGCTGGCCAGAGTCTGCTGTGTCAGGTACTGCTGCGCCGAGCGGCAGGAGCCTCCGATGAGGCCCTCGAAGATGGGCTGGTGGCGGCGTTCAAGCGGATTCTCTTGGAGGGCACTCTCAGCGACGGCAACCGCTATGCACTGCTGACAATGCCGGGGCTGGCCGAACTGGAGGCAGCCACCGCTCAGCCGGATCCCCCGGCGCTGTACCGCGCGATCAGGGCACTGCAGACCCGCTTCGGTGAGGCACTCGCCGATCCCCTCACCGATTGCCTCGAGCGCTGCCGTGCCCAGTGGGGTCTCCCCTGGCCCGAGGGTGTCGGCGATCGCCAGATCACAGGACTGGTCTGGTCCTGGCGTGCTGCCGCCGGCGATGGGGCGGTGATGGCCGAGGCCGCCGCTGCAGTGGAGGGTCCCTCGATGACCATGGCGAGGGCCGGGCTGCGGGCGTTGCAACCCCTAGAGGGGCCCGAGCGGGAGAGGGCGATGGCGGCCTTCTACGAGCGCTGGCAGGCAAGACCGGTGATCCTCGATGCCTGGTTCAGCCTGGAGGCCTCCGCCCCCTTCCCCGATGGGCTCGAGCGGGTGGAGGCCCTGCTGGCTCATCCGCGCTTCGACCCGGCAGCTCCGAACTCCGTGCGGGCCGTGCTTGGCGGCCTGGTGGCCAACACACCGGTGTTCCATGCCGCTGATGGCAGCGGCTACCGCTTCATGGCCGATCAGATCGCCCGGCTCGACCAGCGCAATCCCATCACCGCTTCGAGGATGACCAAGGTGTTCAGCCGCTGGCAGAGCTATGCGCCCGAGCGGGGGGAGCGGATGCGGGAGGCGATGGAGCAGCTCGCGACCGCTGAGCTCTCGGCCAACACCCGGGAGGTGCTGGATCAGAGCCTGGAGCGGGAGCTGCGAGGGTAAGGATCCGGGTAAAGGGCCCCGTGCAGACGCTGGAAGGAGGAGCGGCGCGCACTACTCGCTCCTTCCGGCCCCCCATAGGCCCCCCAGAGCCCTTCCCAGTAGAAATAGATCACCCCCAGGCCACGCTTGGCCACCTGTTCCACCTTCTTCTCCAGCACCGCTGAGGAGGTGGTGCGGCTCCCGAAGCCCGCCAGCACGCCGATCTGCACGGGCATGCCCCAGCGCCGGGCCTTCACCAGCGCCGCCTGGTCAAGGTCCTTGGTGAACCCGGCCACGGAGTGGGCATAGTTCTGGACCACCAGTTCGTCCACCAGCTGGCCCAGAGCCCAGATTTCCCAGTCCTGCAGCCAATGGTTGTAAGCGAAACGGAAGGGCCCGGGGGAGTGGCTGATCACAGCGCCGCTGCGTTCCTTCTTCATCCTGGCGCGCAATTCGCGCAGCAATACCGTCAGCTGCTGGCGCCGCCAGGTCATCCACTCCCGGTTGTTGTAGTCGCGGGGGGGCTCGCGGCCCTTGTCCTGGCGGAACAGGGCGCGGGTATAGGGGTCGTAGCCGAGCTCCACCGGCCAGGCGAAGTGGTCATCGAGCTGGATCCCGTCGACGCCGCAACGCTCCACGATCTCACCGATCAGCCCGATCACACGCTCGCGCACGCCGGGATGGGCCGGATTCAGCCAGACCCGCAGATCCTTGAGCGGAGAAGTCTTGAGGTTGGCCCCATGCATGGCGTAGAGCGTGGAGCCGTCGCTGCGCTGCAGCACCCACTCCGGATGGCGGCGCACCACTTCGGCATCGGCAGGCTCCATCAGGCCGTACTCGAACCAGGGGATCACTTTCATGCCCCGCCGCTGACCGGCCTTGGTAAGACGGCAGATCGGATCGAGGGAGGCATTCACCTTCTTCAGCTTCGGCTCCATCGGCGCGTAGCGGCTGCGATGGAACGTGAACCCCCGGCTCCAGACGTTGGGGTAAAGGGTGTTGAAGCCGGCCGCATCGAGTTCGGCCACCGCCTTCTCGATCAGATTGGCGTCGTAGTAGAGGGGGCTGGGGCTGTTGGTGAGCCAGACCCCCACCCGCTGGCTGGCTGCCAAGGCCGGCAGGGCTCCCAGTACCTGCAGGGAGGAGGTGACCAGCACGGTGGCCAGGGCCGGCAGGGCCCTCTTCAGGCGGACCCTGCGGGGCATCGGCCCGCTCAGGCCAGGGGGAGTAGGACGCGGGAACAGGTGTCGGATCAGGATGGGGGTCGTGGGCGAAGGGACGGGGCCTGGCGGTAGGGCTGAGCGGAACGGCCTAACGGAACGGCTTAACGGAACATCGAGCTCACGGAGCTTTCTTCGTGGATGCGCCAGATGGCCTCGCCAAGCATTTTGGCCACGGACAGCACCTTCAGCTGGGGGAAATTACGTTCGTCACTGATCGGGATGCTGTTGGTGACCAGCACTTCCTCAAGCAGTCCCGGCTCCGAAAGCCGCTCGATGGCAGGGGGTGAGAAGACCGCATGGGTGGCGCAGGCCAGCACCCGGCGGGCCCCCTCGCGCCGCAGCAGACGGGCCCCCTGGCAGATCGTGCCGCCGGTGTCGATCATGTCGTCGATCAGAACCGCCGTCTTGCCGGCCACATCGCCGATCACCGTGAGGCTTTCGGCCACGTTGTGGTCGGAGCGCCGCTTGTCGATGATCGCCAGGGGCGCATCGTGCATCCGCTTGGCGAAGGCCCGCGCCCGCGCCACACCGCCGACATCGGGGGACACGACCACCATCTCGCCCAGGTCGCGGGCTGAGAGGTAGTCGACCAGAACCGGTGAGCCGTAGATGTGGTCGCAGGGAATGTCGAAATATCCCTGGATCTGGGAGGAATGCAGGTCCATGGCCAGCACCCGGTCAACACCGGACTGGGCCAGCAGGTTGGCCACCAGCTTGGCGGTGATCGATTCCCTCCCGGCGGTCTTGCGGTCGGCACGGGCGTAGCCGTAGTAGGGGACGACAGCGGTGATCTGGCGGGCGGAGGCCCGACGGCAGGCGTCCACCATGATCAGCAGCTCCATCAGGTGATCGTTCACCGGGGCGCAGGTGGGCTGGATCAGGAAGACGTCGCAACCCCGGATTGATTCCTGGATCTGGATGTAGAGCTCACCGTCCGCGAAGCGCTTGATCACACGCGGACCATCCGGCACGCCCAGGTAGCTGGCGATCTCGTGGGCCAGGGCGGGGTTGGAGGTGCCGCTGAACAAGCGCAGACGGCGGGTGTCATGGGGCTTGCTGTCCTGCTCCACCCGTTCAGCAGTCAAGAAACTGGTCACGGCGGGCGTGATCAAGCAGGGCTGGAGCCTGATGGTAGAAGCCTCCCGGCCCGGCGTAGGCAAACAATGATGAAGCCAGCGGGTTCGTCCCCCTCCGCCACGGGCTCGGTCCCGCCCCTGCGCCTGGTGCTGGCGGGGGCTTCGGCTGCATGTGCCACCGCTGGCATCGAGGAGGCCTCCGGCAGGTTGGCGGCCTTGGTCGGGGTGTGCTCCCTTCCGCCGCTGGTGGCGGCCAGCGATGAGGGCAGAGGAGGAACGACCGAAGACAGTTCGGACGCGGAGGTGAACGTATTGATGACCGAGCTGAGTGGCCGTGGCGGCTCCTGGATCGTGCCGTTGCTCCAGGATCCAGGTCGCTTTCAGCCCTGGGGTGGGCGCTGGTCGGAGCTGCTGGGAGCCTGGCGCCAGCCGACCGTGCTGCTGATCGAGGCCCACCAGGCGGATGGAGGCCTGCCCGCAGCCTGCACGGCCCTGATGCAGCGCTGTGGGGTCCCACTCCTGGGCCTGATCCAGTGGGGCGGCCTCTTCGATCAGGAGGCTCGCCGTCGCGATGGACTCCTCTGGCTGGGGTCGCTGGCTCAGGGCGAAGCCGCTGACGATGGTGCGGATCTGGTGTTGAACCTGAGGCGGCGCTGGAGCCAGATCGCCGCCGAGGCGATCTAGTCAGCTGCTCAGGGCTTCACCGGCCAGAGAGGTGTGGGGGCCTTGGCGCTGATCTGGCGAAGGGTCTGCCCCGGCTTGGACGGGGCCTCGAGCGGCACCTGGCTGTAGCGCACCGGCTTGTCCTGACGCAGGCCCGCCGTGACCAGGCTCAGGGCTTCCTCCTGACTGAGGTTGGTGTCGAGCTGGGAGGTGAGCCGCTGCCAGCGCTCCGGTAACTGGGCCCATTGGTCCGGGCGGGTGAGCTCGCTGACCAGCAGACCGACCACCTTCTCCTGCCGGTCCCGGCGGCCGGCCTCCCCCTGGTCCTTGTTGCGGTAGCGCACCAGTTGCTCCACCTGAGCACCCTTGAGCCGCTGCAACCCGCCCTGGAGATCGATGCTGTACGCCTGGCTTTTGTCGTTGTAACTCAGGGGCTGATCCAGGTTCGCCTCCAGCCCCCCCAGTCCGTCCACCAGCTCCCGCAGAGCCGAGCGCGGCAGCACCACATAGCGCTCGGGCTGGCCGGAATCAAGTCCCACCAGCTCGGCCACCGCGCCCGCACTCAGGGCAGCCCCCCCCTGCTTGTAGAGCGATCCCAGCGGCTGCACGTTCGTCTGCCCGGGCAGCTTCACGGCCAGTTCGGTGGGAATGGCAAGCACCTGCAGGGGGCCGGCCGGGTCCACCCGCAGCAGCATCAGGGTGTCGCTGTTGGCGGCCCCGGCCGGGGCTGCGCCGTTGCTGGCGGCCGCCAGGCGATCGGCGTCGCTGCCGATCAGCAGCACCGTGATCGGCCTGGAGGGGGGACTGGCCAGGGGGTTGGCCTCGCCGCTCTGCTCCTCACTGCTCAGTCCCTGATCCTGCTGCGGCCAGAGCCGGTCAACCAGGCCCACCGACGCCACCACCCCGAGGGCGCCCAGGCCCAGCCCCGCCAGCAGCTTCCATCGCCCGCTACGCCGTGGCCCCGCTGGAGATGCCGACTTGCCTGCCACGACTGAATTGGCCTGAGGAATCGCCTCACTTTGACGCAGCTTGTTCAGGGTCGGTGCGATGGCCGATAAGTTGAGGACTTCCATCATTCCCGTCGGGATTCAGCATTGAGCGCCGCTTCCCGTTCAGGTCCCGCCCCGGCCACCGGTCCCGGTCCTGGCCAAAAGCTGGCTCCCCATGAGCGGGCCCGGCCCCTGGCCAAGGGCAGTGTCAAACCGGCCCGGGATCTCTGCAGTGAGTGCGGACTGTGCGACACGGGCTGGGTGGCCTACGTGCGCAGCGCCTGCGCCTTCCTCACCCAGGGCTTCGACCGGATGGAGGAGCGGGCCCACGGACGCCGTCGCGATCTGGCCAACGACGACGAGCTCTACTTCGGTGTGCATCAGCGCATGCTCACCGCTCGCCTGCAAGCTCCGATCGAGGGGGCCCAATGGACCGGCATCGTCAGCCGGATCGGCGTACGCGCCCTGGAGAGCGGCCTGGTGGATGCGGTGCTGTGCGTGCAGCAAAGTCCCGACGATCGCTTCACGCCGGTGCCGGTGCTGGCACGAACCCCCGAGGAAGTGTTGGCGGCGCGGGTGAACAAGCCCACCCTCTCCCCCAACCTGGAGGTGCTGCAGCAGCTGCCAGGCAGCGGCATCCGCCGCCTGCTGGCGATCGGGGTGGGCTGCCAGATCCAGGCTCTGCGGGCCGTGCAGGACACCCTGCCGCTCGACGATCTCTATGTGCTGGGCATGCCCTGCGTCGACAACGTCAGCCGCAGCGGGCTGCAGACCTTTCTGGAGAGCGCCAGCCGCTCACCGGACACGGTGGTGCATTACGAGTTCATGCAGGACTTCCGCATCTATTTCCGCCACAGCGACGGCAGCGAGGAAACCGTTCCGTTCTTCGGGCTCGACACCCCCAATCTCAAGAGCGTCTTTGCCCCCAGCTGCCTGAGCTGCTTCGACTACACCAACGCCGGCGCCGACCTGGTGGTGGGTTACATGGGAGCCACCTTTGGCCGCCAGTGGCTGGTGGTGCGCAATCCGAAGGGTCAGCTGCTGCTCGATCTGGTGGACGCCGAGCTCGACACCGCCCCGGTCACCAGCCAGGGGGACCGCCGCGCCGCGGTTCAGCAGGGAATCGAGGCCTATGACAAGGCCGTGAAGCTTCCCCTCTGGCTGGCGGAGCTGGTGGGCTTCTTCGTGAAGCGCTTCGGTCCCAGGGGATTGGAATACGGTCGCTTCTCGATCGATTCCCACTTCACGCGCAATGCCATCTGGGTGAGACGTCACCACCCGGATCAGGCGGATCGCCACATCCCTGCCTTCGCCAAGGCCATCATCAGCCGATACCGCCTGCCCGATTGATGCCCGTGCCCTCTGGCCCCGACCACGGGCCCTCCAGCCGGCACTGCGGCGTGCTGCTCCATCCCACCGCCCTTCCGGGCACCCCGGGCTGTGGAACCTTCGGCATGGCGGCTCGCCAGTGGATCGACCAGCTGGCCGCTGCCGGCATCGCCGCCTGGCAGTTGTTGCCTCTGGCCCCCACTGACAGCACCGGCTCCCCATACAGCTCACCCAGCGGTTTCGCTCTCAACCCCTGGTTCCTCGATGCGGACCTGCTGGTGGCCGAGGAGTTCCTCGACGCCGTCGACGTCGAGACACTGCCCAGCGGCAGCGTCGAGCGTCTCGACCTGGAGGCAGCACCGCTGCGGGCCGCGGCTCTGGGAGAGCGCTTGCTGAACCGCTGGTCTGCTCAGAGCCTGGAGCGCCAGCAGGCATTCGCCCGCTGGCGGCGCCAGGAGGACGGCTGGCTGCGAGACCATTGCCGCTTCATGGTCTTGCGCGAGCGCCAGGGCCAGCAGCCCTGGTGGACCTGGCCGAGGCCCCTGGCGCGACGCGGCCGCCTGGCCCTGCGCCAGCTGGATCGGGAAGCCTGCGGTCCGCTGCTGCAGGAGGCCCTGGTGCAGTGGCAGCTGCAGCGGCAGTGGCAGCAGCTGCACCATCACGCCAGAACGCGTGGCGTGCGCTTGATCGGTGATCTGCCCTTCTATGTCGCCCACGACAGCGCCGATGTCTGGGCAAACCGCCGCCTGTTCTCCGTACGCGGCGATGGCTCCCTCACTGAGCAAAGCGGCGTTCCCCCCGATTACTTCTCCGACACCGGCCAGCTGTGGGGCACGCCCGTCTACCGCTGGAGCCTGCACCGGCTCACAGGGTTCCGTTGGTGGATGCGCCGGCTGGAGCGGCAGTTGCAGCTGCTCGACCTGCTGCGGCTCGACCATTTCCGCGCCCTCGAGTCGTACTGGAGCGTGGCCGGCCACGCCGAGACGGCCCAGGAGGGCCGCTGGCGCCCTTCCCCTGGGCGGGCCCTGCTCGCCACTCTTCAGGCCCGCTGGCAGCGGCAGCAGGCCGGTAGCAGCAGCAGCTCAGCTTCAAGCTCTGCCTCAGCCCTTCCCCTGATTGCCGAAGACCTGGGTGTGATCACCCCGGAGGTCGAGGCCCTGCGCGATCGCTTCGCCCTGCCGGGGATGAAGATCCTGCAGTTCGCCTTCGATGGCAACGACGACAACCCTTATCTGCCGGCGAACTACCGGGGTGAGCACTGGGTGGTCTACACCGGTACCCATGACAACGCCACCAGCCTGGGCTGGTGGCGGAATTTGGAGGAGGACCAACGGCGTCAGGTGGGGGAGCTGGTGGGACACCCCATCGACGCACCCGGCTGGCAGCTGCTGGAGCTGGCTCTGGGCTCCTCGGCCCAGTTGGCGGTGGTGCCCCTGCAGGATCTTCTCCACCTCGATGATCAGGCCCGCTTCAACACCCCCGGCACCGCCTCGGGCAACTGGACCTGGCGCCTGAGTCAACCGATCGCCAGCCTCGAGGACCCGCTTCAGGGGCTCCAGGGGCTGGCACAGCGCTACGGGCGCACGGGTGGAACTGGCGTCTTTGAGGCTGAGACCGGCGGCAGCCGGTAACGGCCACCTCCGCCCGGCTCGGGCGCCAACGGCTGGCCGTCCCAGAGCACCGCACCCTGTGGCGGCATTGGTTCCAGGGTCAGGCGCAGCGGAGGCCTCAGCTGCAGCACCAGTTCGCCTGTGGCTCCGTTGAGCTCGGTCTTCACCCCCGCATCACTGCCGAGGCTGATGCGGGTGGGTTGCCCCAGCTGCAGCCGCAACACCCCGGCGGCGGGACGGCGCTCAATTCCCCCCTCCAGCAAGCGTTGCCTGGCCACACCCTGGGCTGCCTGCTGCAGGGGCCTGAGGTCCGGATAGGCCTGCAGTAGCTCGGCGTTGGGGTCAGGAGCCCTTTGCTCCGCTGCCGGCAGGGGTGGGATCGGCTTCAGGGCCAGCAGGTTCTCGGCCGCCAACCGCCGCTGCTGCAGATTCACGCCGTAGATCAACGCCAGGGTCAGCACCCCGTAGAGCACGGTCCCCTGCCAGGTGGTGAAGACATCGATCGAGCCTGGAGTGAAGCGTGAAAGCAGGGCCTTACGCCCGGAAACGCCGTGCTTTGTCGTCTCGCCCCGGTCCGGCAGGGCCCCTTCGAGGACGCCGGCGGGAAGATCCAGGTGCTGCTCCAGCAGCGGCAGCATGGTTCGGAGATAGGCCGGCTCAGGCAGCCGCTCGCGCCAACCCCGCTCCAGGGCTTCAAGGACAGGGGTGCTCACTCGCGTCTCGATCGCCAGCTCCCGCAGGCTCAGGCCCCGGGCTTCCCGCTGCTGCCGCAGCTGCCGGCCGGCGTTGAGCAGGGGATCCTCCCGCGGCTCGACCGGCAGGCTGGGCAAGGCTTTCTGCCAGGGCCACCGACGCCTGAGGCGGGGTACAGCCGTGGGATTCCTGGATGGCGGCATCGATCAGGGCAGTGGTTCGATCGGTCCGCGGCTCAATCCCGCGGGTCCAGATCCTTCCATTCTTGGGGGGCAAGGTGGCGCCAGCGTCCCTCCGGCAGATCACCGAGGCGCAGCGGGCCGATCGCCACCCGCTGCAGATCGCGCACGGGGTGACCCAGCAGCTCGGCCGTGCGCCGGATCTGTCGGTTCCTGCCCTCACCCATCTCCAGCTCCAGCAGGGTGCCCCTTCGCCCCCGCGCCAGCTCCCGAACCACCACCGGCTGACTGGGCTGGCCGTTGAGGGGCACACCCCGGCGCCATTGCTCCAGCACCTCAGGCCCGGGCTCACCGCTGACCCACACCCGGTAGTGCTTGCGGTGGCCGAAGCGGGGGTGGGTGAGGCGCAGGGTGAGCGCACCGTCATTGCTCAGCAGCAGTGCACCCCGGCTGGCGCCATCAAGACGCCCCACGGGATGGAGGCCGGTCCCCATGCTCAGCTCCGGCGGCAACAGATCGAGCACCGTGGTTCGACCCTCTGGATCCTGGCAACTGCAGATCACGCCGCGGGGCTTGTTGAGCAGGACAGTGATGGTGCGGGCTGCCGCACCCACAGGCGTCCCATCGAGCTCCAGCCGATCACTGGAAAGATCGGCCTGGTCCCCCAACCGTGCCACGGCCCCGTTCAAACTCACCCGCCCCTCCAGGATCAGCTCCTCGGCACGGCGGCGGGAGCACAGTCCGGTACTGGCCAGCAATTTCTGGAGTCGTTGCGCCGTCATGCCTGGGTGCTGCGGTTGGTCTCGAACCGGGGATGGCGGGACTGGCGGGGCCGGATCACCACTCAGCAGGCGGAAAAGATGGCCTGGACCGGCGGGTTGATGGTAATTTACGAAACACAAAGGTTTCCTAACTCACCGATTCGGCCCCATGCCCTCTCTCCCCGTGGCCGCCGCAGCCTCCTCCTCGTCCCTGGTCCCCACCGGCGACCTGGTGCGCTCCTACCTGCGCGACATCGGCCGCGTGCCGCTGCTGACCCATGAGCAGGAGATCACCCTGGGCCGTCAGGTGCAGGACCTGATGCGTCTGGAGGAAGCGGAGCAGGAACTGGAGATGCGAGCGGGCGGTCAGAA
>CALRVC020000016.1:0-74884 GCA_943371515.1 Synechococcus sp. UW140
TGATGTGTGCCCCGGAAGGAGCGGTTAGGTAAGACGACATCTCGGATCAGGAATGCCTGTCCGCTGGGGCCCGAAAGCCTGTCGCCTGCTGCAATGTAACAGACCATTGCGGGATGTGTGAAGCGCTTAAGGTTTGCTTCCGGCCTCGGTGGGCGGGCTCTTTGCGCCCAGGCCACTTCCCTGCCTGCGCGCTTGTTAGCGTCCGACCTTGCCTGAGGAAGCCGATGGCGCGGCCGGAGCAGCAGTTGGAAAAGAATCTGCCTGTCTCCGGTGCCGCCGCCGAGCGGGTGCTGCTGATTCGCCTGCCCTGCAATCCGATCTTTCCGATCGGCCCGGTCTATCTGGCTGATCACCTGCACAAACGCTTCCCGGGGTTGCCCCAGCGAATTCTCGATCTGGCGGCCTTGCCCCTGTTGGATGTGGAGCGGGTGCTGCTGGCCACGATCGAGGCCTTCCGCCCCACCCTGCTGGTGTTCTCCTGGCGCGACATTCAGATCTATGCGCCGGTGGACGGTCGCGGCGGTAATCCCCTGCAGAACTCCTTCGAGGTGTTCTATGCCTCCAATCCCATCAGGCGCCTGCGGGGTGCCCTCGGTGGCCTGCGCCTGATGGGGGCGTTCTACGGCGAGCTTTGGCGCAACCTGCGTCTGGTGCGCCGCGGCCTCCGCCGCGCCCGCCGCTTCCAGTCGGCGGCGCGGGTGGTGATCGGAGGCGGGGCTGTGAGCGTGTTCTACGAGCAGCTCGGCAAGAGCCTGCCGGCGGGCACCGTGGTCTCGGTGGGGGAAGGGGAGCCTTTGCTGGAGAAGCTGATCAGCGGCCGCTCCCTGGCCTCCGAGCGCTGCTACGTGGTGGGTGAGCAGCCTCGGGAGGGCCTGATCCATGAGCAGCCCGAGGGGGTGGTCAAAACCGCCTGCGACTACCCCTACATCGCCTCGATCTGGCCCCAGCTCGACTGGTATCTCGAGGGAGGCGATTTCTACGTTGGCGTGCAGACCAAGCGCGGCTGCCCCCACAACTGTTGCTACTGCGTCTACACCGTGGTGGAAGGCAAGGCAGTGCGGGTGAATCCGGTGGAGGAGGTGGTGGCTGAGATGCGCCAGCTCTACGACCGGGGCGTGCGCGGTTTCTGGTTCACCGATGCTCAGTTCATTCCGGCCCGTCGCTACATCGAAGACGCCAAGCAGTTGCTTCGAGCGATTCTGGCGGCGGGCATGGACGACATCCGCTGGGCGGCCTATATCCGCGCCGACAACCTCGACGCCGAGCTGGCCGAGCTGATGGTGGCCACGGGGATGGACTACTTCGAGATCGGCATCACCTCCGGCAGCCAGGAGCTGGTGCGCAAGATGCGCATGGGCTACAACCTGCGGACGGTGCTGGAGAACTGCCGCCTGCTGGCCAGAGCCGGTTTCCGCGAGCACGTGTCGGTGAATTACTCCTTCAACGTGATCGACGAGCGACCTGAAACCATCCGCCAGACCGTGGCTTACCACCGCGAACTGGAGCGCATTTTCGGGGCCGACAAGGTGGAGCCGGCCATCTTCTTCATCGGCCTGCAGCCCCACACCCACCTGGAGCAGTACGGCTTCGAGCAGGGCCTGATCGAGCCCGGCTACAACCCCATGAGCATGATGCCCTGGACCGCCCGCAAGCTGCTCTGGAATCCCGAGCCCATGGGCAGCGTGTTCGGCCGGATCTGTCTGGAGGCCTTCGAGACCAACCCCGGCGATTTCGGCCGCACCGTGATGGCGCTGCTCGAGCGGACCTACGGCCTGGCCCCCCTGGAGGAGGCACTGCATGCGCCGGTGGAGGGCCGCAAGGCGCTGGCTACGGCGGTGCGCTGATTCCGGCTCACCAGAAGCGCCTTCGCACCCAGATCAGAGCGGCCAGTCCTGCCCAGCCGAGCCAGCCACCGATCGGATTGGGATCAGCTCCACCGGGGCCGGCCAGCCAGAGAGGCACTGTGGGGCTGATCTGAAGTGGCCCGGCCAGCAGGGAAAACCATCCCCCCACCAGACCTCCGTGCAGGCCGACGGCACCCCAGAGGGAGCCGCCTTCGGCCCGCCGCTGCAGCCCCAGCGCCAGTCCCAGCAGCAGCAGGCCCACCAGCAACCCGGCCATCGGCGCGAGCCCGAGATTGAAGCGGGTGTGGGCGAGGCTGAAGACTGCCGCCTGGGCGATCAGGGCCCGCTGATCGGCCTGTGCTCCCCCACCCAGCCGCTGTCTCAGCTCACCCCAGAGCCAGCCGCGGAACACCAGTTCTTCGGCGAAGCCGACGCCCAGGATCAGCAGGACGGCATTGACGACCTGGGCTGAGGTCAATCCGCCATTCCAGCGGGCCTGCCCGCTGATCAGCAGCAGACCCGCCACGAAGACCAGCAGCAGCAGAGCTTTGAGCAGACCGCGCAGCAGGGAGCGCAGACCCAACCCCCAGCCCATGGCAACCCCGAGCGCCCGCCACGGCTGCCGTTCCCCCCAGGCCCGGCCCAGGCGCAGGGGCAGCGTCAGCAGCAGCAGCAGGAAGGAGAGCCCCGTGCCCAGCAGGGCGATCTGATCAGCCCTCCAACCGCCCAGAAGGCCTGTCGCCACCAACGGTTGCACCGTCAACCAGCCGAGGCCATAGAGCAACGGCAGGTAGAGCAGCGTGCCGATCCAGCCCAGCCAGGCGCGCCACGGCACTCAGCTCTCCGGCTCGATCGTGCTGGTCAGGCCTTTGGCCTTGAGGGTTTCGCTGTAGAACTCTGCGGGCTCCAGATCGCAGACGATCACCAGACCGACGCCGGTGTTGTGGGCTTCCAGCATCACAGCGATGGCGTCCTGTTCACTGAGGGAGGGCACCACTTGGCGCAGGGTGCTCACCACATACTCCATCGAGTTCACGGGATCGTTGTGCAGCAGCACCTTGTAGCGGGGCGAGGGCTTGCGCACCCGCTGCTTCTCCTTTTCGATCACCGCGGCACCGCCGGGCGAGCGGCTGGGGGTTTCCACGGCGAGGGGGGGAGCCATCAGCAGAGGGGAGACGATCATCCGGCAGGAACAGTTGGGGGGATCGCTGGCGACAGGACCTTGGCCCGCGGAGCAGGGTCCCAAATTAGGCGGCGGCCCCGGCTGTCGCAGGCATCAAGCAGCCCCGCGCGATGCGGGCCATCGCCTCCTCCACATTTTCCCGGCTGTTGAAGGCCGAGAGCCGGAAGTAGCCCTCACCGGCGGCGCCGAAGCCGCTGCCCGGGGTGCCCACCACATGGGCCTCGTTCAGGAGCTGGTCGAAGAAGCCCCAGGAATCCACCCCCTCAGGGGTTTTCAGCCACACATAGGGGGCCTGCTCGCCGCCGTACACCTGCAGGCCGGCAGCACTCAACTCCCGGCGGATGATCGCCGCGTTCTCCATGTAGAAGGCCACCAGCGCCTTCACCTGGTCTTGGCCCTCGGCCGAGTACACCGCTTCGGCCCCTCGCTGCACCACATAGCTCACGCCATTGAACTTGGTGCTCTGGCGGCGGTTCCACAGGGCCCATAGCTCGGCGCTCTCCCCCTCCGCGCTGGAGCCCATCAGGCCCCGGGGCACCACCGTGAGAGCACAGCGGGTGCCGGTGAAGCCGGCATTCTTGGAGAACGAGCGGAACTCGATCGCGCACTCCCGTGCCCCTTCAATCTCATAGATCGAGTGGGGCAGTTCGGGGTCCTGGATGAAGGCCTCGTAGGCGGCGTCGAACAGAATCAGGGCGTCGTGGGCGCGGGCGTAGTCCACCCAGGCTTTGAGCTGCTCCCTGGTGGCCACCGCGCCTGTGGGGTTGTTGGGGAAGCAGAGATAGATCAGATCCACCGGCTCGTTGGGGATCTGGGCAGTGAACCCGTTCTCGGCATCGATCGGCAGGTAGGTGAGGCCGCCGTACTGGCCGTTGCCATCAGCGTCGCCGGTCCGCCCGGCCATCACATTGCTGTCCACATAAACCGGATACACCGGGTCGGTCACGGCGATGCGGTTGTCCGGCCCGAGGATGTCAAGGATGTTGGCGCTGTCGCACTTGCTGCCGTCAGACACAAAGATTTCCTCGGCGCTGATCTGGCAGCCGCGGGCCTGGAAATCGTGCTTGGCGATCGCCTCCCGCAGCCACAGGTAGCCCTGCTCGGGGCCGTAGCCGTGGAAGCCCTCATGGGTTCCCATGGCGTCGATGGCCGTTTTCATCGCCTCGCGGCAGGCCAGGGGGAGCGGTTCGGTGACATCACCGATGCCGAGGCGAATCAGCTGGGCCTCCGGGTGGGCTTCGGCAAACGCCTTCACCCGGCGGGCGATCTCCGGGAAGAGGTACCCCGCCTTGAGCTTGAGATAGTTGCCGTTGATCTGAACCACTGCTGCGGATGGCGCTGGTGCTGCGGGCATCTTCCTATGGCGCCGGGCCACCATGGATACGATCGGCAGATGCCCGCTCCCGTGCCGCTGTGACCGTCGCCCCTGCGAGCGAGCCGATCAGGTGGGCGCCGATCGATTTCGATCGCCTGGTGGACCCGACCATCGCCAAGCCCGGCCGCTACCTCGGCAATGAGCTGGGGGTGGAGTCCCGCGACTGGTCGGCCGCCGCCGTGCGCTGGGCTCTCACCTACCCCGAGATCTACGAGGTGGGTGCCAGCAACCTGGGCCACATCATTCTCTATTCGATCCTCAACGCCGTGCCTGGGCAGCTCTGCGACCGGGCCTACCTGCCGGCGCCGGATCTGGCCGCACGGCTGCGGGAACGGCAGCAGGCCCTGTTCGCGGTGGAAAGCCGCCGGCCCCTGCCCGCCTTCGACCTGCTCGGCTTCAGCCTCAGCTACGAGCTCGGAGCCACCAACATCCTCGAGATGCTGGATCTGGCCCATGTGCCGATCCATGCCTCAGGCCGTGGCGACCTGCCCCTGGATGATCCCGCCGCTCCGCCGTTGATCTTCGCCGGTGGCCCCACCGCCACCAGCAACCCCGAGCCCTTCGCCGCGTTCTTCGATTTCCTCGCCCTCGGCGACGGCGAGGAACTGTTGCCCGAGATCGGTCTGGTGGTGGCGGAAGGCAAGGCTGCCGGCCTCAGCCGCTCCGCCCTGCTGCGGGATCTGGCCCAGGTGCCAGGGGTCTACGTGCCATCGCTCTATGGCCACGGTCCCGATGGCATCAGCCTGGTGCCACTGGTTGCCGAAGCGCCGCCGCGGGTGCTGCGCCGCGTGGCCACGCCCATGCCCCACTACGGCATGGGGCTGGTGCCCCACATCGAAACCGTCCACGACCGCCTCACGATCGAGATCCGCCGCGGCTGTACCCGTGGCTGCCGCTTCTGTCAGCCCGGCATGCTCACGCGCCCGGCCCGCGACGTGGAGCCCGAGGCGGTGATCGAGGCGGTGGAAACGGGAATGGAGCGTACCGGCTACAGCGATTTCTCCCTGCTCTCGCTCAGCTGCTCCGACTACCTGGCCCTGCCGGCGGTGGGGGTGGAGCTGCGCAACCGTCTGGCTGAGCAGAACGTGAGCCTCACCCTGCCCAGCCAGCGGGTCGACCGCTTCGACGAGAACATCGCCCATATCCTCGGCGGCACCCGCAAGGCCGGGCTCACCTTCGCCCCGGAGGCCGGTACCCAGCGCCTGCGCGACATCGTCAACAAGGGCCTCACCGACGCCGAGCTCCTGCGGGGCATTCGCACCGCCATGGAGAGCGGCTACCGCAAGGTCAAGCTCTATTTCATGATCGGCCTGCCCGGTGAAACCGATGCGGATGTGCGCGGCATCTCCGACACCTGCCGGTCGTTGCAGCAGCAGTGCCGCGACCTGGGGCGCCTGGAGCTGAATCTCACGATCAGCAACTTCACCCCCAAGCCCCACACTCCGTTTCAGTGGCACAGCGTGTCCACATCGGAGTTTCGGCGGCGGCAGGAGCTGCTGCGGCGGGAGCTGCGCACGCTCAAGGGCATCAAGACGAACTTCACCGATGCCCGTCTCTCTGCGATGGAGGACTTCGTGGGGCGCGGGGATCGTCGCCTGGCGCCGGTGATCGAAGCCGCCTGGCGCGCAGGTGCCGGCCTCGATGCCTGGTTCGAGACGGTTGAGGCCACCCATGCCGCCTGGACCAGTGCCATCGAGGTGGCTGGGCTGGGCGGCCGCTATCGGGCCCTGGAGATGGGCGACTGGGGCGCGACCGGTGCCAGGAGTGCCTCCGACCTGGAGGCCTTCTGTGCTCAGCCCCTCCCCTGGGATCACATTGACACCGGTGTCGACAAGGCCTGGCTGGCGGAGGACCTGCAGCGGGCGCTCGACGCGGTGGTGGTGCCCGACTGCTCCTTCGACGGCTGCAGCAGTTGCGGCGTCTGCGGGCCGGAGTTCGGCCACAACGTGGTGGTGAAAGCTCCGCCGATCCCCGTGCAGCAACCCACCCGCGCTCGGGCCAGTGAGCGGTTGCAGCGCCTGCGCTTCGGTTTCAGCAAAACCGGTTCCCTGGCCCTGCTGAGCCACCTCGATATGGTGCGGTTGATGGAGCGGGCCCTGCGCCGCAGCGGCCTGCCCGTGAGCTTCACCGGTGGTTTCCATCCGCTGCCCCGCCTGCAGTTCGCCTTGGCGCTGCCCCTGGGGGTGGAAGCCGGTGGCGAGTGGTTCGATCTGGAGTTCAGCGGCAGGGTCGACCTCCCCGGCGCCTTGGCACAGCTTCAGGCCACCCTGCCCGAAGGGCTTGTGCTGGCCGGTGTGGAGGAGGTGCCGGTCCGCGCGCCGAGCCTGTCCCAGGAACTGGAGGGGGCCGAGTGGCAGGCCGAGCTGGTGGCCGGCGCCCCTGGTCCGGGCGCCGCAGCCTGGGGGTCTGCCCTGCTGAGCCTGCTCACAGCGGCTGAACTTCCCTGGAGCGACACCGACAAGAAAGGGCGGCCGCGCCAGCGGGACTGCCGGCCCTGGCTCGACGAGCTCACCCTGGTGACCGCAGACGATGAGTCCTGCCGGTTTCGCCTTGGGGCCCGCATCGATTCCCAGGGGCGAAGCCTGCGCCCGGAGCAGGTGCGCGTCTGGCTTCAGGCGCGGCTGGGGCGTCCCCTGCAGCTCCGGCGTGTGAGCCGTGAGCGGCTGCGGCTTCGACCAGCTGAACCAGGGGCCCAGGAAGGACCGTGCTAAGTTCGGCTGAAGACGGCAGATCTGTCTGTAGCTTCCACTCTGCAGACGTTGTCCTACGGCACATGGTTCCGTAGGACCTGTTCCGCGCTTTGGCCGGTCTCGTTCCGGCAGCATCGCCGCGAATGGAGGTAGATCCTCCTGAGGATGCTCCTCAAAAGGTTTTTCTCCTCCGTCTTCTTCCTGCTGGTCCAGCAGTCGAGCAGCTTTGCGTCGCGCTCTGCCCGGCGGGTTTGTGCTTCAGGGATCCACTCCCATCCATGGCTTGGCTCCAAAGAGCCACCCCCTATCCTCCATGCCCCAGCAGATCGTCATCGCTGAGCAACTGCGGATCGCCGCGGTGCTCAACGACGAACGTGTTGATGAACTGGTCGTAGCACAGGGTCGCTATCAGATCGGCGACGTCTATCTCGGCCGAGTTGAGAATGTTCTTCCAGGTATTGATGCCGCCTTCGTCAATATTGGCGAGAGTGAAAAGAATGGCTTCATTCATGTCACCGATCTCGGCCCCCTGCGCCTGAGAAAAGGTGCTGCAGGCATCACCGAACTGCTTGAGCCCCGCCAGAAGGTGCTCGTTCAGGTGATGAAGGAGCCGACCGGCACCAAGGGGCCTCGCCTCACCGGCAATCTCACCCTGCCCGGTCGCTTCCTGGTGCTGCAGCCCCAGGGCCAGGGTGTGAGCATTTCACGGCGGATCAGCGGTGAGAACGAACGCAACCGTCTCAGGGCCCTCGGGGTACTGATCAAGCCCCCCGGCGCCGGCCTGCTGGTGCGCACCGAAGCCGAGGGCGTGAGCGAAGACCAGCTGATCGACGACCTCGAGACCCTGCTCAGGCAGTGGGAGGGGATTCAGGAGGCCGCTGAGACGGCCACCCCTCCGGTGCTGCTCAACCGCGACGAAGACTTCATCCACCGGATCCTGCGCGATCTCTATGGCCCCGAGGTCTGGAGGGTGGTGGTGGACACTCCCGCCGCGGTGGCCCGGGTGAACGCCTTCCTCGGCGTCGATCAGGCCAATCTGCTGGTGGAGCACCACAGCGACGGCACCGATGTGCTTGAGCACTACCGGGTCAATGCCGCCATCCGCGATGCCCTCAAGCCAAGGGTTGACCTGCCCTCCGGCGGTTACGTGATCATCGAGCCCACCGAAGCGCTCACGGTGATCGATGTGAACTCGGGCTCGTTCACCCGCTCCGCCAGTTCACGCGAAACGGTGCTCTGGACCAACTGCGAAGCCGCCGCTGAGATTGCCCGTCAACTCAAGCTGCGGAACATCGGTGGGGTGGTGATCATCGACTTCATCGACATGGAGTCGCGCCGTGATCAGTTGATGCTGCTGGAGCACTTCACCCAATCGGTGCAGGACGACGCGGCTCGCCCCCAGATCGCTCAGCTCACCGAACTGGGTCTGGTGGAACTGACCCGCAAGCGGCAGGGTCAGAACATCTACGAACTGTTCGGTCGCGCCTGCCCCAGCTGCGGTGGCCTCGGCCATGTGGCGGTTCTGCCGGGCAAGGACACCCTCCAGCCCCTGGCCACCGTCACAGGCCTGGTGCGTTCAGCCGCCTCGGCGCGGGCTGAAGTGCCCAGCCCCAACGGGGCCGAACCCACCACGGGCCGACGCCGGGGTGGCAGGGGTGGCCGCGGCGGTCGTGGTGCCGGCGAAGCGATCGAGACCGCCCCTTCAGTCACTTTCTTCCCAGACACCCAGGACGCCGCCCCTGCCGCCGCGACGGAGCCAGGCCATGGCGGCCCCGCCGCTGACAGCAGCGCCGGAAGCAACCTCAGCCGCCGGCAGGATCCCGATCTGGTGGCGGTCCCCATGGATTCTGACCAGGAACTCGTCTACGGCTGGATGGGCCTCAGCCCTGCCCTGCTGCTGGATCCGCCCCCCACTGGCGAGAATCTGGTGGTGCGGGTGGTGCGGCCTGGCGAAGACGGCGATGCGGTGCTCGAGGCGGCCCGCCAGCAGCTGGCGGCTTCCGGCTCACGCCGCCGCCGCCGGGGTGGCCGCGGTGGCAGTGGAGGCGAACCCCCATCCCCCAGTGTCCGCTCGATCGGGGAGGCCCCAGCTCTCCGCAGGGACGACGACTCCCAGGCGACGCTCGTGGAAATCACCCCCTTGCCTGAAGCCTTTGGCGAGCCCGACGAGGCTCCGATGACAACTGTGATCGAGTCCTCGGTGTTGCACATCCCCGTTTCCCAGGTGTCTTCGCCGGAGTCGCGGCGGGTGGGTCGCTCCCAGCCCAGGGCACGCCGTCATGAACTGCGCGAGGACGGCAGCGCCGTCGCCGTCGCCGTGGCCGAAGCCCCCCTGGAAGCTCCCCCCGCGCCGCTGCTGGAAGAGAGTGATCCGAGCGGTGAGCCCCGCCGCCGCCGCCGCCGCTCCTCCGCCAGCGTCTGAGTGGTCCAGAGGGCCCTGGCCGGTGTGGATGAGGTGGGCCGGGGGTGTCTGTTCGGCCCGGTCTTCGCCGCCGCGGTGGTGTTGCCGGCCCAGGCGGTGGCACCCCTGGCGGCCGCTGGTCTGACCGACAGCAAGGCCCTGCGCCCTCTCCATCGCCAGCGGCTGGTGCCCCTGATCACTGCCTGGGCCTCAGCCTGGGCGCTCGGTCAGGCCTCTGCCTCCGACATTGACCGCGTCGGCATCAGGGCCGCCACCGAGATGGCCATGCTCAGGGCCCTGCAGCGGCTGTCCCAGGCGCCGGCCCTGGTGATCGTCGACGGTGTCCTGCCTCTGCGGGTGTGGCCGGGCCGGCAGCGCACTCTCGTGCATGGCGATCGCCGTTGCCTGGCGATCGCCGCCGCCAGCGTGCTCGCCAAGCAGGCCCGCGATGCCCTGATTGTGCGCCTGGCGGAGCGCTTCCCCGGCTATGGCCTCGAGCGCCATGCCGGCTATGGCACCGTCCTTCACCGGGAGGCCCTGGCCCGTCTCGGCCCAAGCCCCCTGCACCGCCTCAGCTTCCTGGGACGGGTGCTCAGCGGCCCTCGCGCCAGTGGCTGAAATCCTTGAGGAGCTGCTGGCTCACCCGGGAGCGGATGCCCAGCAGGACGCCGCCCAGCAGTGAGCGGCCGGTGGCTTCGAGCACCCCTGGGGCAATCAGGCGCAGCATCGGCGGCCGGCTCACGCTGACGGCCATCTGGGCCTCCCCCTCCAGCCCCTGGCCGCCCACCTCCAGCCAGGAGGTCAGATTCAACTGGAAGTCGTCCACCAGGCCAAGCCCCTCCAGGTGGCACTCCACCGCTTCGAGCTCCAGACGTCCTGGCCGCCGCTGGGCGCGCAACTGCACCACCGGCTTGACCTGCAGCTGGAACACCTGGAACCGCGTCACGTCGTAGCGGTAGGTGCCCGGGCCGAGGCGGGTCAGCTGGCTGGGATCGAGCAGGGCCTGAATCACTCGCTCCTCGTCGTCGAGGTAGGTCACCAGCTCCTCGGCCCGCTCGTCGATCGGGAGGCTGAGCTGCTGGCTGGCACTGAAGGCCAGGGTCATCGCCTCGTCTCGGTGGGCGGGGAGGGATGATCTTATCGACCGCCGTTTCACCCCCTTCACCATGCGTCTTGCCTTCCTCGGCCCTGCCGGCACCTACGGCGAGCAGGCGACGCGGCAGCTGGCGGCCCTCGAGGGGATCGACGCGCCGGAATTGCTTCCCCAGAGCGGCATCCGCTCGGTGGTCAAGGCCCTGGCGGAGGGTCGCTGCGATGCTGCCGTGGTACCCGTCGAGAACTCGGTCGAAGGAGGCGTGACCGCCTGCCTCGATGGCCTCTGGGAGCACCCCGACCTGCGCATCCGTCGCGGTCTGGTGTTGCCGATCCGCCATGCCCTGCTGGGCTCCGGGCCGATCGAGCGGGTCAGTGAGGTGCTCTCCCATCCCCAGGCCCTGGCCCAATGCAGCCTCTGGCTGAGCGAACATCTCAGCGAGGCCCTGCAGCTGCCCACCAGCTCCACCGCGGAGGCGGCCCGGCTGGTGGCCGGCAGCCGCTTCCGCGCAGCGGTGGCCTCTCCCCGGGCTGCCCAGGAGCACGGGCTCAAGGTGCTGGCCTACCCCATCAACGATGTGCCAGGAAACTGCACCCGTTTCCTGATGCTGCAGCGGCAGGTGGAGAGCCGGACTGCAGATGCGGCCACGCTCTGCAGCCTGGCTTTTTCGCTGCGCAGCAACAGCCCCGGGGCCCTGCTGGAGGCTCTGAGCTGCTTCGCGACGCTGAAGCTGAACATGAGCCGGATTGAGTCACGCCCTTCCAAGCGGGAGATGGGTGAGTACATCTTCTTCGTCGATCTGGAGCTGCCGGCGGATCCAGGTCTGCTGGAGGAGGCGATCGAAGCCCTGCGCGGCCATTGCCAGCACCTGGCCCTGTTCGGGAACTACCCGCTCACCAATCTTTCCGAGGAGCAGTAGCGGAACACCCCGAAGCGCATCATTCCGGTGCTGAAGGCCCAGTGCATCAGCAGGATTGTGGGGGCTTCGCGCAGACCCTGCAGCACGGCTGACGGTCCAAGGCTGAGGATGGCACCGGGCCGCCGTATCCCCTCGAGGATGGAGTCGATCCATGAGGGCAGGGTGGCCTCACTCCAGTCGGCGGTATCCACCAGCCCGCCCCGCCGATGGGGGCTGGCCTCGAGGTTGCGGCGGAACGAGGGGATGGAGGCGAATTCCGGATGGGCCCATTGGTGCAGGAGCTGATCCATCACCCAACGCTCCAGACCGTTGAGTTCGCCGTCGGCAAGATCGCGCCGGTTCCAATCGGCCACCACCAGCTGCCCTCCAGGCGTCAGCATCCGCAGCAGTTCGTCGGCGTAGCGCTGCTTGTCAGGCATGTGCGGCCCAGCTTCCACGCTCCAGACGGCCTGAAAACTGGCGTCCTCCAGCTCCAGCGCCAGGGCGTCCATCACCGCGAAGCGGCACGAGAGCCCGGTAGGGGTGAGCTGGCGGGCCCGCTCCACCTGGGCAGGGCTGATGCTGATGCCGAGCACATCGAAGCCATAGTCGCGGGCCAGGATGCGGGCGCTGCCGCCGATGCCGCAACCCACGTCGAGCAGGCGGGTGCCGGGGGGCAACCGGTCCAGGCCCGACCAGTGCACCAGCTCATGCACGAACTGCTCCTTGGCGGTCCGGAAATCGCGTGATTCCGGGGGGCTGCCGTAGTGCCCCAGGTGCACGTGCTCACCCCAGAGGTTTTCCAGCAGGCGATCACCTGTCCAGCGGTCGTAGGCCTCGGCCACGGTGGCCGTGCTCTGGAAGCGGCGGTCACGGCGCTGCCATTCCCGCACCAGACCAAGACTGAGCAGGCCGACTCCGGCGCCGATGGCCAGAGGCGGCAGCCAGGTTGGAAGCGGCATCAGGAAGGTTCTTGCCTGGGTTCGCCCAGGTCCTTGAAGGTGTCCTTCAGAACCGTGCGTGCCGCGAGCTGCCGTCGGGTCTGGTCGAGCAGTGCGAATTCCTGGCGCAGGCGTTCGGAGGTGTCGGTGAGCTCCAGCAGGGCCTGTTGATGGTCCGCCACGGGACCCCCCAGGTGAGAACCGATCCAGAAGGACAATTCGCGCGGAAGATCGGGCAGATCAGCTGGAAGGGTGGTCGGTTTGCCGATCAGTTTGCCGGTCAGATCCACCACATCCCGAAGGGCCTGGGTGACCTGTAGGCCAAGATCCTGAAGCACATCGTGGCTCGTGCTGGGATCGTCCTCGATCCAGCTGACCATGGCCACGCGGAAGGGGGCCTCTCGCACCACTTCCAGTACGCGAAATCTTTGCTGACCGAGGGTGACGATGTTACTGCGATCATCGTCCTGGGTCTGGTGTTGAAGAATTTCAGCGCAGCAGCCCACCTGGGCCATCTCCTGCTGATTCGGATCCCAGCGCACCACACCGAAACGACGGTCAGTCTCAAGCACCGTTCGCAACATCATGCGATAACGGGGTTCAAAAATATGCAGGGGCAAAACTTCCTGCGGGAACAGCACCACATCCGGCAGTGGGAAGAGTGGGAGTTCCCTCACGGCCAGATCACTCACGGAAGGTAGGCGGGGCGGCAATGGGTGGTTGGAGGTTTGGTCAGCGAAGCTGCTCAAGGAGCCTAGGGGACAAAATCAGTCTAGAAAAAAAGGACCCACCAGGAGGGTGGGCCCAGGAATTCGTCGCGTCGTGCCGGCTTGGAGCTCAGAGCTTCACTTCGATGTCGACACCACTGGGCAGATCAAGCTTCATCAGCGCGTCGATCGTCTTGGCCGTTGGGCTGTAGATGTCGATGATGCGGCGGTGGGTGCGGGTCTCAAAGTGCTCACGGGAATCCTTGTCCACGTGGGGCGAGCGCAGCACGCAATAAATCCTGCGCTTGGTGGGCAGGGGGATCGGACCGATTGCCGTGGCGGCTGTGTGATCGGCCGTTTCGATGATCTTTTCGCAGGACAGGTCCAGCATGCGGCGATCGAACGCCTTGAGACGGATGCGGATCTTCTGCTGGGCGATGGCGGCTGTCATGGCAGGATTCGTGGGAACGCAGGCCTTGGTGGAGACCGCGGCCGAAGAACAGGGGAAGGGGGGAAGGGAGGCTGGAGAGTGGTTGGCCAGGGCCAAGCCCATTTCCGCCGAAGACAACCGAGGCCGGTTGGGTGCAACTTGTCGAGGTGCGTGACGAGGGGCCGATCCAACGGTGGATCGGCCCCTGGCTGAGCTCAGCCGTTTCAGCCTCAGGCGACGATCTTGGAGACCACGCCTGCACCGATGGTGCGGCCGCCTTCGCGAATGGCGAAGCGCATGCCTTGCTCAATGGCCACCGGGCAGATCAGCTCAGCGGACATCTTGATGCGGTCACCAGGCATCACCATCTCCACGTTGGTCCCGTCATCGGCGGTGAAGGCAGTGATCTGGCCGGTCACATCCGTGGTGCGGATATAGAACTGGGGACGGTATCCAGCAAAGAAGGGGGTGTGGCGGCCACCCTCTTCTTTTTTAAGGACATAAACCTCACCTTCGAACTTGGTGTGGGGCTTGATCGAGTTGGGCTTGACCAGCACCATTCCGCGCTCGATGTCTTCCTTCTGCACGCCACGCAGGAGCAGGCCGACGTTGTCTCCTGCCATGCCTTCGTCGAGCAGCTTGCGGAACATTTCCACACCGGTGACGGTGGTTTCGCGGGTGTCCTTGATGCCCACGATCTGGACGGTTTCGCCCACTTTCACTTTGCCGCGCTCGATGCGGCCGGTGGCCACGGTGCCGCGTCCGGTGATCGAGAAGACGTCCTCGACAGCCATCAGGAAGGGCTTGTCGATCTCACGCTCGGGTTCCGGGATGGATTCATCAACCCCATCCATGAGATCAAGGATCTTGTCGACCCACTCATTTTCACCACGGATGCCTTTGCCGCCGCCCTGGATGTGCTCAAGAGCCTTGAGGGCAGAGCCGGCGATGATGGGGATGTCGTCACCGGGGAAGTCGTAGCTGCTGAGCAGCTCACGCATTTCGAGTTCGACGAGTTCGAGGATCTCTTCGTCGTCGACCATGTCCTTCTTGTTGAGGAACACCACCAGAGCGGGTACGCCCACCTGCTTGGCCAGCAGGATGTGCTCCTTGGTCTGGGCCATCGGGCCGTCAGTGGCAGCCACCACCAGAATCGCGCCGTCCATCTGGGCGGCACCGGTGATCATGTTTTTGACGTAGTCCGCGTGACCCGGGCAGTCGACGTGAGCGTAGTGACGCTTCTCGGTTTCGTACTCGACGTGGGCCGTGTTGATCGTGATGCCCCGCTCCTTCTCTTCAGGAGCACCATCGATGTCGTCGTAGGCCTGGGCCTTGGCCTGGCCAATGGAAGCCAGCACGTTGGTGATGGCGGCAGTGAGGGTGGTCTTGCCGTGGTCGACGTGGCCGATGGTGCCAATGTTGACGTGAGGTTTGTTCCTCTGAAACTTCTCGCGAGCCATTGAAGGAAAGAATCGGGGGTTGTGGTTAGGGTTGAGAGATCAGGAGTTGCCCTGATTCTTGGCAATGATGGCTTCAGCAACATTGCGAGGAACTTCCTCGTAATGGCTGAACTCCATCGAGAAAATACCCCGACCCTGGGTCATGGATCGGAGTTGAGTGGCGTAGCCGAACATTTCGGCCAGGGGCACCTTGGTCTGGACTTTAGACTGTCCGTTGTCGATGGATTGCCCTTCGACCTGTCCGCGCCGGGAGGAGAGGTCGCCGATGACCGAACCGAGGAAATCCTCGGGGATCTCGACTTCAACCTTCATCATCGGCTCAAGCAGTACGGGATTGCACTTCTTGACGCCGTCTTTGAAGGCCATGGAGCCGGCAATCTTGAACGCCATTTCAGAGGAGTCCACATCGTGGTAAGACCCATCGACCATGGTGACCTTGATATCGATCATCGGGAAGCCTGCAATCACGCCGGACTGGCAGGTTTCCTTCATGCCGTTCTCGGCTGGACCGATGTATTCCTTTGGCACGATGCCGCCAACGATCTTGTTGACGAATTCAAAGCCGGAACCAGGTTCGCCCGGCTCCATCTCAATCACCACATGTCCGTACTGGCCCTTGCCACCGGTTTGCCGGGCAAACTTGCCCTCACCTTTGGCGCTGGCGCGAATGGTTTCGCGGTAGGACACCTGGGGGGCGCCGATGTTCGCTTCCACCTTGAATTCGCGCAGCATCCGATCCACCAGAATTTCCAGGTGCAGCTCGCCCATGCCGGCGATCACGGTCTGGCTGGTTTCGGGATCGGTGGACACCCGGAAGGTGGGGTCCTCTTCTGAAAGGGATTGAAGAGCTTTGGAGAGCTTCTCCATGTCGCCCTTGGTCTTGGGCTCCACAGCCACCGAGATCACCGGTTCAGGGATGAACAGGGATTCCAGAATGATTGGGTCGCTTTCCACGCAGAGCGTGTCGCCGGTGGTGGTGTCCTTGAGGCCGAGCACCGCTCCAAGATCACCGGCACGCAGCTCATCCACCTCCTCGCGGTCGTCGGCTTTGAGCAGGATCAAGCGGGAGATGCGCTCTTTCTTGTCTTTGGTGCTGTTGAGGACGTAGCTGCCCTTCTTCAGTACCCCGGAGTACATGCGCACGAAGGTGAGCTTGCCGTAGGGGTCGGCCATGACCTTGAACGCCAGGGCGCTGAAGGGGGCGTTGTCGTCGCAGGGACGGTTGGATTCGGTCCCGTCGGGCAGCAGACCCGTGATGGGTGGCACGTCCACCGGGGCAGGCAGGTAATCCACCACGGCGTCCAGCACCAGCTGGACGCCCTTGTTCTTGAAGGCCGAGCCACAGAGCATCGGCACAAGGCCGTGCTTGACCACACCGGTGCGAATCCCCTTGATCAACTGATCCTGGGTGAGTTCACCGTTTTCCAGGAAAGCTTCCAGAAGCTCTTCATCGGTTTCGGCAACCGATTCCATCAACTTGCCGCGCCACTCGGCGGCCTCTTTCTTCATGTTGTCGGGAATTTCGCTCTCAAGGATGTCGGTGCCGAGATCGTTGGTGTAGAGAATCGCCTTCTCCCGTACCAAGTCAATGATTCCCTTGAGTTCCCCTTCGGCGCCGATGGGCAACTGCAGCGGAATGGCATTGGCCTTGAGGCGATCCTTGATCTGGTCGTAGACCTTGAGGAAATTGGCGCCGGTGCGGTCCATCTTGTTGACGAACACGATGCGAGGCACGTTGTAGCGATCGGCTTGGCGCCACACCGTTTCCGATTGGGGTTGGACGCCACCCACTGCGCAGAAGACGGCCACGACGCCGTCAAGCACGCGCATCGAGCGCTCCACCTCAATGGTGAAATCGACGTGCCCGGGGGTGTCGATGATGTTGATGCGGTGATCCTTCCAGCTGGTGGAGATGGCCGCTGCCGTAATGGTGATGCCGCGCTCGCGCTCCTGCTCCATCCAGTCGGTCACTGCGGCGCCATCGTGCACCTCACCCATTTTGTGAACGACACCCGAATAAAACAGGATCCGTTCGGTCGTGGTGGTCTTGCCCGCGTCGATATGGGCAGCAATGCCGATATTTCTGACGCGGTCCAAGGGATAGGCGCGGGCCACGGGGAAGGTCTCCGGTGTTTGATCGACGAATTTTGCGGGCGCAAGTTTAAGGGTTGGCCTGATCTGGGTGGAGGCGCCCGCCATCCAGCCCAGAAAGGGTGCTCAGTAGCGGTAGTGGGCGAAGGCCTTGTTGGCCTCAGCCATCTTGTGGGTTTCTTCGCGCTTGCGCACGGCACTGCCGGCTTCGTTGGCGGCGTCCATCAGTTCGCCGGCGAGCTTCTGGGCCATGCTGCGGCCATTGCGGGCCCGGGAAAAGTTGACCAGCCAGCGCAGGGCCATGGCAGTGCCGCGTTCCTGCCGCACTTCCATTGGCACCTGGTAGGTGGCTCCGCCCACCCGGCGGGCACGCACCTCCACCAGGGGGGTGGCGTTGCGCACGGCCGTTTCGAACACCTCGAGGGGGTCGCTGCCGGTGCGGTCGTTGATCAGCCCGAAGGCGTCGGAGAGGATCCGCTGAGCAGTGGACTTCTTGCCGTGCTTCATCAGGCGCGCCACAACCATGGAGGCCAGGCGGCTGTTGAACTGGGGATCGGGAAGGATCGGGCGCTTCTCAGCAGCGTTGCGGCGGGACATAAACCTGTGGGGATCGGCGGTGCGAGGGAGTGGGGAGAAAGACGATCAGAGCCTGGAATTCAGCCTTTGGGGGTCTTGGCGCCGTACTTGGAGCGGCTCTGGCGGCGATCCTTCACACCGGACGTGTCGAGGGTGCCACGAATGATGTGGTACCTGACCCCGGGGAGGTCCTTGACGCGGCCTCCTCGGATCAGCACCACGGAGTGCTCCTGGAGGTTGTGGCCGATCCCGGGGATGTAGGCGGTGACTTCGAAGCCTGATGTGAGACGCACGCGTGCCACCTTGCGAAGGGCCGAGTTCGGCTTCTTCGGAGTGGAGGTGTACACACGGGTGCAGACCCCACGGCGCTCTGGGCAGGCGCGCAGAGCCGGGGACTTGGTCTTGCGGGTGAGGTGCTGCCGTTCGGTGCGGATCAGCTGCTGAATCGTGGGCATCGAGGGCCGGAGAATTAGGCCGGACGTCCGACCGTTTCGACAATCCGTCACCTTACTTTGTCGTGGTCCCCCCAGGACCTGTGCGGCTGAAGGCGGCTCCACAGGCGCAGCAGCTCACTCCCTCGCCGGAGCGGATCAGGAAGCCCCCACCGCTGAGATCTCCGCGGTAATCCAGGCTCAGCCCCGCCAGCAGAGGAATCTGGGCGGACGGCGCATGCAGAGTGATGCCATCGGCCCGGGCCACGGGAACCCCGGCGAGATGGCCGGGACGGATCCTGAGCACCCATTGCTCACATCCCCCCTCCAGCAGGTCGAGGTGCATCAGGCCAGGGGTGCCGGCCACGGCGGCCTGCCGGCCCAGTTCGGCCGCCGCCGCTGAGGACAGGCGCAGGCTCAGACCCTTGGGCATGGGGCGTTCGCGCTCGTTGGCGGCAGAGGCAGGCTCCAGCTTGCCAGGGCTGGAGCCCGCGCGGCTCAGCCGCCGGCACGGTCGCCCTGGGCCCGCCCGCTGCGGGGCACCAGACCGAGGCCGTTATGGATGGAGGCGGCCACTCCCCGGCCCCGCACCGTCTGGGTGTTGCCCACGAACAATCCGGTGGAGCTGCCGCCATCGAGGTTCAGGGCCTCGCGCAGGCCCAGTTGCCGCAGCACGGCGGCCGTCTCGCCCAGGGTCGGCCCGGCGTGATCCACCCCCTGCAGCGTCAGCAACCAGATCTGACGGCCATCGCTGCCGATCACAGTGCGCGGGGCGCCTTGTCCCTGGAAGGCGCTGCTGAAACCTTCGGCCGTGCCGTTGAGCACAACCCGACCGGCTTGAAGCAGCAGGGGCCCGCCTCCCATCACGTAGGCCTGCTGGCCAACCGGGTCGCTGGATTGGCTGGAAAGCGTCAGTCTGCTGGCCTCGGACCAGGGCGGAATCACCCCGGACCTGCCCACCACCAGCGTGTCTTCGTTCCCCAGGGGGATGCCCCGTTGCAGTTGGGCGCCATTGAGCCGCTGCAGCACCACCCCACCCCGGATCAGCACCCCCGATTCGTTGCCGCTGAGGGCCTGGTAGCCGCTCCCCCAGTCGGCGGTGTAACGGGCCAGTCCCCGCTGCACGTACCCGCTGTTCAGGCTCGAGAGGGGCCAGGGCTGGCCCCTCTCATCGATCAGCTGCTCCTGCAGGACCAGCCGACCGAAGCTGGGCAGGCCTCCCGGCTGCCAGCCGATGGCGCCGCGGTTGAGGATCGGTCCGGAGAGCCAGCGCCCCTCGGCCTTGAGGGCTCCCAGCGGCAGCCGCCGCACTCGGTTGAAGAAGCCGCCATTGATGGCCACCAGGGCCTGCTCCTGCTGGGCCAGGGCTGTCAGAGACGTCAGCCCCTGCATCCCGTCCGGACGGGTGAGCAGCCGCAGATCGAGGGGACTCTGCTGGGGATCGAAGCGGACGCTGCTGATCAGCATCCGCCGCGATCCCACAGGCAGCACCTGGCGATCAAGCTGGACAGTGCGATTGAGCAGGGCCTGCAATCGGGGGTCCAGGGGCGGCGCTGCAGGGCTCGACGCCGTTGTTCCCCCGGCGCCGGACCCTGGCGGGATGGCGAACACCACCCGGTCGGGCCCCCCGAGGGTCAGCACCCGCCCACCGCCGCGCGGGCGCAACAGCAGCCCCTCCCGGCTGGCGCTGACCGCCACGCCAAGGGCCTGCAGTTCAGAGCGCTGACTGGCGGTGCTCAGCAAGCCCAGCAGGATCTGACCAGACTCCTGGCGGACCAAGGCCGCCCCATCGAGATCGAGTACCACCTGGCGATCGGCTCCCGGGGGTGAGGCCCTGACCCGAAGCAGCCCGGGCAGGGGCATCTCCAGAAGCAGGCGGTCTCCTTCGGCCTGGAGGCGGACCCCAGCCGCTTGCAGCAAGGGGCTGGCCTCCACGGCCACCTCATCGTCGAGGCTGCGCTGCTCGCTGCTGGGCACCAGCTGCTTCCTCCCGAACCACTCCAGATCCAGGCTTCCATCGACCCGGGGACTGCTGGCTACCCCCAGCTGGCCTTGCAGCACCTCAAGCGGCAGCCAGAGCTGGGAGGGGTTGCCCCCCA
The DNA here is from genome assembly GCA_943371515.1 of Synechococcus sp. UW140. Taxonomy (GTDB): domain Bacteria; phylum Cyanobacteriota; class Cyanobacteriia; order PCC-6307; family Cyanobiaceae; genus Regnicoccus_A. Next base: position 20,220 of record CALRVC020000016.1, read on the forward strand.
CGGACGGGAGCCACTGCCAGCGGGCGGTCTGCTCCCGCCCGTTGATGACGATCCGCCGGCCCTCCTGGCGGGAAGGGACAGGGATGCGGGCCGGCAGACCCTGGGCGGTGGCGCCAGGGATGAGATCGGTCGGTCGGGCCTGGGCCCTGGAAAGGCCGAGGTCGGCCGCCGGCAGAAGGGCCATCACCGCCAGGCTGATCAGCCCGGCAGGAAGGGATTGGCACCGCATCACGATTGGACCCGCATCCGTTGGTGGTGAACGCTAACGCTGAACACACGTCTCTAGGATCCAATTTCTCTTCCGCGCGGAAGTCGCCTTGTTCGAGGCTTCCGCGGTCTACCGACAGGTTGTTGCCGGGCTATGCCTCTTCATCGCCGCTCTGTTTGGCCCCATTGCGACAGTCCGGCACCGACGGAGGTTGCGGGCGAAAAGGATGCCTGTGGCGTTGGCTTCCTGGCCCAGCTCAGCGGTGAGCCCAGTCACTGGCTGCTCGAGCAGGCCCTGCGCGGTCTGGGCTGCATGGAGCACCGCGGCGGCTGCGGCGGCGATGGCGATTCCGGCGACGGCGCCGGTGTGCTCTGCGGTATCCCTTGGAGCTATCTGGGAGAGGTCTGGCCCGAATCCGCCCTGGCGGCGGAGGGTCGCCGGGGCCTGGCGATGGTATTCCTGCCGGTCGGGGAGCAGAAACTCCAGGAGGTCAAGCGGTCGTGCGAGCAGGCTGCAGCCCTGGTGGGTCTGCGCAGCCTCGGCTGGCGAGACGTGCCCGTGGAGCCTTCCGTACTCGGCCCCCTCGCGCTCCAGACGGCCCCGCGCATCCAGCAGTGGCTGGTGGAGGGCCCCGAGTCGGGTGATGCCCTCGAATCCCTGCTGTTCCGCTGCCGCCGCCGGGCCGTCGATCTGGTGAGGGCCGCCCCGGGCATTGATCCCAGCGACCTCTACTTCGCCTCCTTCAGTGGCCGCACCCTCGTCTACAAGGGAATGGTGCGCTCTGAGGTGCTGGCGGCCTTCTACGGCGACCTGCGTGATCCGCGCTTCGCGGTGAGTTTTGCGGTCTACCACCGCCGCTTCAGTACCAACACCCTGCCCCGATGGCCCCTGGCCCAGCCGATGCGGCTTCTGGGTCACAACGGCGAGATCAACACCCTGCTGGGGAACATCAACTGGGCCCAGGCGGCCGAGTCCCACCTTGATGCGGTCTGGGGTGAGGCCGCCTCCGATCTCAAGCCTGTGGTCAACGCCGCCTTCAGCGATTCGGCCAACCTCGACGCCATGCTCGAGCTGATGGTGCGCAGCGGCCGGCCGATCACCGACAGCCTGCTCACCCTGGTGCCGGAAGCGTTTCGACAGCAGCCCGAGCTGGAGGGCCGCCCAGAGATCAAGGCCTTTTATGAGTACTCCGCCTGTCTGCAGGAGCCCTGGGACGGTCCTGCCCTGCTGGTGTTCAGCGACGGCCGCAGTGTGGGCGCCACCCTCGATCGCAATGGACTCCGCCCTGCCCGCTACTGCATCACCAGCGATGGTCTGGTGGTGATGGGTTCGGAAACCGGGGTGGTGGAGATCGAAGAGAGCCGCATCGTCGAAAAGGGCCGCCTCGGCCCCGGCCAGATGCTGGCCGTGGATCTCGAGCAGGGCCGCCTGCTGCACAACTGGGAGGTGAAGGAGGAGGTGGCCTCTCGCTACCCCTACGCAGCCTGGCTGCAGGAACACCATCGCTCGCTGAAGCCCCAGCCCTGGCGCACGGAGCATCAGCTCACCGACCTGGACCTGCTCCGTCACCAGACCGCCTTCGGCTTCACCGCCGAGGATCTGGATCTGGTGATCGACGAGATGGCCGGGCAGGGCAAGGAGCCCACCTATTGCATGGGCGACGACATCCCCCTGGCGGTGCTCTCCGACAAGCCCCACCTTCTCTACGACTACTTCAAGCAGCGCTTCGCCCAGGTCACCAATCCTCCGATCGACCCACTCCGCGAGGAGTTGGTGATGAGCCTGGACATGCACCTGGGGCGGCGCGGATCGGCCCTGCGGCCAGAGCCATCGGCTGCCTCGGTGCTCCACATCGCCACGCCCGTTCTCAACGAGTCCGACCTGGACGCTCTGCCCCACCAGGGCCTGGCCACCAGCACCCTCTCCACTCTCTACGGGCTTGAGCGGGGCCCAGCTGGCCTGGAGGCTGCTGTGCAATCTCTCTGTCAGGCGGCTGAGCAGGCGGTGCGAGATGGCAGTCAGATCCTGGTGCTCTCCGACCGGGTTGCCGATGGCCTCAGTGCCACCACCACCTTCATCCCGGCGCTGCTGGCGGTGGGTGCGGTCCACCAGCATCTGCTCAGGCTTGGGCTGCGCCTGCACTGCTCCCTGGTGATTGACACGGCCCAGTGCTGGAGCACCCACCACCTGGCCTGCCTGATCGGCTTCGGCGCCAGCGCCGTCTGCCCCTGGCTCACCTGGGAAACCACCCGTCACTGGTTGGCCCACCCCAAGACCCGCTCCCTGATGGAGCGAGGCAAGTTGCCGGCGACCGATGCCGCCAAGGCTCAGGCCAACGTGCGCAAGGCCCTGGAAGCTGGCCTGCGCAAGATCCTCTCCAAGATCGGCATCTCTCTGCTCGCCAGTTACCACGGCGCCCAGATCTTCGAGGCGATCGGCATCGGCGCCGATCTGATCGACCTGGCCTTCCGCGGCACCACCAGCCGGGTGGCGGGCCTCAGTCTCCGTGATCTCGCCAATGAAACCCTGGCGTTTCACGCCAAGGCCTTTCCCGAGCTCAACCGCACCAAGCTCGAGTTCATGGGCTTCGTGCAATACCGCTCCGGGGGTGAGTTCCATCTCAACAGCCCTGAGATGGCCAAGGCCCTGCATGCGGCCGTGGCCGCTGGCCCCGGCTACGACCATTACGCCACGTACCGCACCCTGCTGGAGAACCGTCCGGTCACGTCCCTGCGCGACCTGCTGGAGCTGCGCCCCGCCCCCACTCCACTGCCGATCGAGCAGGTGGAGAGCGTGGAGAGCATCTGCAGCCGGTTCTGCACCGGTGGCATGAGCCTGGGGGCCCTCTCCCGAGAAGCCCACGAGGTGCTGGCGGTGGCGATGAACCGCATCGGCGGCAAGAGCAACAGCGGTGAGGGAGGAGAGGATCCGGCCCGCTACCACCCGCTCACCGATGTCGACGCGGACGGCCGCTCGGCCACCCTGCCCACCCTGCGGGGCCTGGTGCCCGGTGACAGCGCCTGCTCGGCCATCAAGCAGGTGGCCTCGGGGCGTTTCGGGGTCACGCCGGAGTATCTGCGTAGCGGCCAGCAGCTGGAGATCAAGGTGGCCCAGGGGGCCAAGCCCGGTGAAGGGGGCCAGCTGCCCGGTCCCAAGGTGGATGCCTACATCGGCTGGCTGCGCAACAGCAAGCCCGGCGTGGCGCTGATCTCCCCGCCTCCGCATCACGACATTTACTCAATTGAAGACCTGGCCCAGCTGATCCACGATCTGCATCAGGTGCATCCCACCGCCAAGGTGTCGGTCAAGCTGGTGGCCGAAATCGGCATCGGCACGATCTCCGCCGGCGTGGCCAAGGCCAATGCCGATGTGATTCAGATCTCTGGCCACGACGGCGGCACCGGTGCGTCGCCACTGAGCTCAATCAAGCACGCCGGCAGCCCCTGGGAACTGGGACTTTCCGAGGTGCACCGCAGCCTCCTGGCGAACGGTCTGCGCAACCGGGTGCTGCTTCGTGCCGATGGCGGTCTCAAGACCGGCTGGGATGTGCTGATGGCGGCCCTGCTCGGCGCCGAAGAATATGGATTCGGTTCGGTGGCCATGATTGCCGAGGGCTGCATCATGGCCCGGGTCTGCCACACAAACAACTGCCCGGTGGGGGTGGCCACCCAGAAGGAAGCCCTGCGCAAGCGCTTCACCGGCCTGCCTGAGCACGTCGTCAATTTCTTCCACTACGTGGCCGAGGAAGTGCGCCAGTTGCTGAGTGTTCTCGGGGTGGCCAGGCTGGACGACCTCATCGGCCGGGTTGAGCTGCTCCATCCCCGTCAGGTGGCCCTGGCCAAGACCAGCGCCCTCGATCTCACCTGTCTGCTGGCTCCGCTGCCTGATCCTGACGACCGCAGCTGGCTGCGTCATGACAGCCAGGCCCACGGCAACGGAGTAATTCTGGAAGATCAGCTCCTGGCAGATCCCGAGCTGCTCTCGGCCATCGATCAGCATGGGTCGGTGGCCCGCCGACTAGCGATCGTGAACACCGATCGGAGTGTGGGGGCCCGCCTGGCCGGTGAGGTGGCTGCCCGCCATGGCAACAAGGGGTTCAAGGGCCTGCTCGATCTCTGCTTCGAGGGTGCCGCAGGCCAGAGTTTCGGTGCCTTCACGCTGCAGGGCATGAACCTGCGCTTGGAGGGGGATGCCAACGACTACGTCGGCAAGGGCATCAACGGTGGCCGCATCACGGTTGTGCCTTCCGCGGCAACCCGTGATCCCGGCAACCAGGTCATCCTGGGCAACACCTGCCTCTACGGCGCCACCGGTGGCGAGCTGTTCGCCCTCGGACGGGCCGGTGAGCGCTTCGCCGTCCGCAACAGCGGCGCGCGCACCGTGGTCGAAGGCTGCGGCGACCACTGCTGTGAATACATGACCGGGGGTGTGGTTGTTGTGCTGGGCAGCACCGGCCGCAACGTGGCTGCTGGCATGACCGGCGGTGTGGCCTTCCTCCTCGACGCTGAGGATGCTCTGGGAGGGCGTCTCAACCCCGAGATCGTCTCGGTTCATCCACTGGAGACGCCCGAGCAGGAGCAGCTGATCAAACCGCTGCTGGAAGCCCATCTAGAGGTCACCGGCAGCCGCAAAGCGGCCGAGATCCTGGCGAACTGGCCCCAGTGGCGCTCACGCTTCAAGGTGCTGGTGCCCCCCAGTGAAGTGGCCACAGTTGGCCTGCTGGAGCGGGAGAAACTGGCCATGGCCACCTGAGCCTGTGGCCGTTTGGATTCGGGCTGAGCCGGTGATTCAGCTGCGCTCGAATTCGATCAGCCGCGAGAAGTAGAACGGAGCCTGGTTGAGGCTGCGGCGCTTGGGCCGGAAGCCGGCCTCAGCGGCGGCTGCTACAATGCCGTCCTCCCGCAGGGTGTAGGCCCGGGTGGTCTTGCTCGGCCCCGGGAACAGCTGCCCGATCGATTTGAGCAGAGCCAGCAGCGGGGTGTAGGGAGCAAAACTGACGATCAGCCGCCGCTCGGCCAGTCCGCCCAGGTGACGCACCATCTCCTCGGCCGCGGCCTGGGGATAGTGAATGAACACGTCCAGGCAGACCACGGTGTCGTATCGGCCCTGAAGGCTCTCCAGGTCGGAGGCGCTGAACTGCACTCGATCAAGGCCGATCCCGCTGGTCTCCAGACGATGACGGGCTTCCTCCACCATGGCTTCGGAGAGGTCACTGGCGGCGATGCTGCCCGCCCCGAGCTGGGCCAGCGGCAGGCTGAGGCTGCCCACGCCGCAGCCGGCATCGCAGAAGCTGCGCTGGGGCAGGTCGCCCTCCTCCTGCAGCCACTCGAGCACCTGATCCACCGTCTTCTGGTGCCCCAGGCGGATGTTGCGCTGCACCTTGTTGACGTCGTCGCTGTCGCTGTAGATCCGCTTCCAGCGCTCGAAGCCCGTGCTGTTGAAGTAGTCGCGCACTTCGGCCTTCTCGGCCAGCTTGGCGCCGGCGTCAGGCGCTGGAGACGTGGCCATGGGTGCGCTGGTATGGGTGGGCGGATCTTAAGGAGCCGCTTCGGACCCACGCCGCCAGCGCAGCTCCCCGTCGGGCCGCGCACGCCAGCGCAGGGATTCGGCCAGGGGCCGTCCAAGCAGCATCTGAGCCAGTGTGCGCCGCTCCCCGAGCACCCGCCGGGGCACAAGGGTGGCGGCTGCGATCGCCCGTCCGGGTTCGCCGCTCCAGCGGGCCAGGCGCGTCACCCCCTCCAGCAGGGGCAGGGTCACGCCCGCCAGGGTGCCGTCCTCCAACCGGCAGCTTCCGTCCTCCACCAGCAGCACCCGTTCATCCCAGCGGTGGCGCCCCTCGGTCAGGCCATAGGGTCCGAGCGCGTCGCTCACCAGCAACACCTGTTCAGGTGCCAGCCGCTGCAGCAGCACCGCCATCGAGGGGGCCACATGCACCCCGTCGGCGATCAGGCCGAGGGCCACATCGCCGCGAAGCAGCGCCGCCGCCACCGGACCGGGGGCCCGGCGGTGCAGGTCGGGCATGGCATTGAAGACATGGGTGAGCATGCTCACCCCCGCCGCGAAAGCCCGCCCGGCCTCCGCTTCCGTGGCCGCGCTATGGCCGAGGCTCACCACGATGCCGTGCTGCCGCAGGGCGGCGATCACGGCTTCGGCCTCCTCGAGTTCCGGAGCCAGGGTCACCAGGGCGATTTCCTGTTCATGGCCGCTGATCCGCTCCTGCAGGGCCTCCAGGCTGGGGAGCGCCAGGTGGGCCTCCGGATGGGCGCCGCGTCGCGCCGCAGCCAGGAAGGGACCCTCCAGATGCGCGCCCAGCAGCTGGCAACGTCCGGGCCGGTGCTGGTGGCGGGCCTGATCCAGCACGGCCAGGGCCTGGCGCAGGGGAGGCACGGCGCAGGTCACCAGGGTCGGACAGATCGCCTCCACCCCATCGTCCCAGAGCAGCTCCAGCAGCTCCAGCAACCGCGGCAGGTCGGTCGGCTCCAGCTCGGGAAAGGCCAGCCCGAGGCCGCCGTTGATCTGCAGATCAACCCCCATGGGGCTGATCCAGTCGCCGTCCCAGTCGTCGCCGGCGGCGCAACTGCCGGGATCGAGGGCCAGCACCCGATCGATCACCCCCCGGCTGTCCACTCCGAGACGCCAGCGCTGCTCGGAGCCATGGCTGCACCGCGACGCCTGGGGCAGGCGGACGTTGCTGATCCAGCGCACGGTCATCGGCTCCGGGGCGAACGGGCGGGAGAATGCCATCCTCGCCGCACGGCCCCCGCCGCTCCCCTTTGACCCTTGAACCCGTCTCCGCTGCCGTTGAGGGAGCCAACCCGCCGACCCCCAGTTCCGGGGAGGCTCCCCTCGTGGCCGTGGTGATGGGCAGCGATTCCGACCTGCCGACGATGCAGCCGGCGGTGAAGGTGCTTGAAGACTTCGGGGTGGGCGTGGAGGTGCGGGTGCTCTCGGCTCACCGCACCCCGCGGGAGATGGTGAACTTCGCGGAAGCTGCAGCCAGCCGCGGCCTCAAGGTGATCGTGGCTGGGGCCGGCGGTGCCGCTCACCTGCCGGGGATGGTGGCGGCCCTCACCACCCTGCCGGTGATCGGTGTGCCGGTGGTCAGCCGAACCCTCTCTGGGGTCGATTCGCTTCATTCAATTGTGCAGATGCCGGCCGGGATCCCCGTCGCCACGGTGGCCATTGGCAACGGCACCAACGCCGGGCTGCTGGCGGTCCAGATCCTGGCCACGGCCGATCCGGTTCTGGCCGAGCAGCTCAGGCGGCATCGCCTGGGGCTCCACGACCAGGTCTGCGCCAAGGACGCCCGCCTGGGCGAACTTGGCAGCACGGCCTATCTGGCCGCCATGGAGGGCTGAGTAATGGCGGAGTCGGGTTCTGCACCAGCGCGTGGACCGGAGCGGCGGCCGCCGGCGACCGCCTGGACCTGGTGGCTGCTGCTGTTCTTGGCCGGTGCCCTCAGCCGTTGGCTCACTCGCACGGAGCTGGTGCAGGCCTGGGATGCGGGCAACTTCGTGCTCGCTCTCACCGACTTCGACCTGGATCGCCACCAGCCCCACCTGCCCGGTTGCTTCTGGTGGCTGATCAGCCTCGGACGCCTGAGCTTGCCGCTCACCGGGGGCAATGGGGTGGCGGCCCTGGAGCTGGTGAATGCGCTGGTGTCCGCGGCGGCGCTGCCCTTCGGCTGGATCCTGGCCCGGCGCTGGGGGGGGCAGCGGGCCGCCTGGTGGATGGTGGTGCTGCTGTTCAGCAGTCCCCTGCTCTGGTTTTACGCCAGTCAACCCCTCAGTTATGGCACCGAGCTGGGCTGGGTCACGGCGATCGCCTGCTGCGCCTGGTTCGTGGCCGAGGGTGACCAGCGCTTTCTGCCCCCTCTGGCGCTGCTGATGGCTACCGCCGGTGGTATCCGGCCGAACACCCCCCTGTTCCTGTTGCCCCTGGTGCTGGGGTGCTGCCTCAGGGGTAGCCGCCGAGGCCTGAAGCCCTGGCGGCTGCTGGTGGCTGTGGCCCTCGGCCTCGGGGTGCTCGTGTGGTGGGGCCAGGCCTTTCTGGAGGAGGCGGGCGGGCTGGGCCCGTTCTGGTCGCAGTTGATGGCCTGGAAGGGGGATCATGCCCAGCAGGCCTCCGACCGCGGGGTGCTCGGCAACGGCTGGTTGCTGATCCGCACGGTGGCGCTCACGGCCCCGGCTGGTCTGGCCCTGGCCCTGGCCACCAGCTGGGCTGGGCCTGTCGCCAAGGCCCCTGGACCGCTCTCGCGCCAGGAACGGATCTGGCGGTACTGGTTCATCGCCCTCTGGGCGGTCCCCTCGGCGTCTTACCTGCTGGCCGTGCACTTCACCCGGATGGGGCACGCCACCACGCTGCTGCCGGCCGTGCTGCTGCTGCTGGCCGCCCGCCTGGCGGAGCGGACAGGTGGCGCCGGGGCGCTGCGCTGGCCCCGGTCTCTGCTGTTGGTGCTCGCCCTGCAATGCGCCCTCTTTCTGCTGATGCCCGGCGATCGCTTTCTGGAGAATCTGCGCTCCTACGATCACGACTGGGGCCTGGCAATCCGCGCGGTGAAGCGCTTCGATCCCGCCACCACCCTGGTGGTGGTGACCGGCCGTTCCAACCGCCGTGCCTATCGCCTGCCCTCGGTGCATCTTCCCGCCTACGACCACGGCGAGGCCGATCTGGTGCTCGACCAGCGGGACGAGAGCATTGAAGTGCGACCTCCCCTGAGGCGAGTGGTGCTGATCGATCGCGGGCTGTCGGTGCAGCCTGACGACGTGCCGGGCGGGCGGTTCGAGTCCCTGATTCCTGGGAGGCTGCAGCTGATCGATGTGGCGGTGCCTGCCTCAGGCCTGGAGGTATTCCGCCGGCAGGTGAAGCATCTGCCCCCGGCCGAGCCGGACCCGGCGGCGGCAGTTCCAGCACCATGATCCGCCCGGCCCCATTCACCGCCTTGCAGCGGCTCGGCCTCGCCTTGCCCCTGCTGGTGCTCAATTTCTGGGTGCTGCGTCAGCTGTTGTTGCCGCTTGCTCCCTTCCCGGCGCTGTTTCTCACGGCTGCGCTGATCGCCTTTCTGCTTGATCTCCCCAGCCGCTGGCTGACGGGCCGGGGCCTGCCCAGGCCCCTGGCCCTCGCCGTGGTGCTCGGACTGGCCCTGCTGGTGCTTGTGCTGGTGGCCCTCTGGATCATTCCCCTGCTTGTGGAGCAGCTGGCGGATCTGCTCACGACCTTGCCGGGTTGGTTTGTGGAGGCGGAAACCCTGCTCAACCAGGCCCAGGACTGGGCCGTGGAGCATGGCCTGCCGGCGGATTTCGGCGATCTCAGCAGTGCCCTGCTCACCCGCTCCACCCGGTACGCCTCGCAGCTCAGCCAGAAGCTGCTGGGACTGCTGGGCGCCACCCTCACTCTCACGATCAACAGCGTGATCGTGCTTGTGCTGGCGATCTTCCTGTTGCTGGGTGGCGAGTCGACCAGTCGCGGACTGGCCCGTTGGTTGCCGGCCAGCTGGCGGGAGCTGGTGCTGGGCACCGTCAACCGCACCTTCCGCGGTTACTTCGGCGGCCAGGTGATTCTGGCGCTGATTCTGAGCTTGGCCCAGATCTTGGTCTTCACCCTGCTGGGGATTCCCTATGGCGTGCTCTTCGCCGTGGCGATCGGGTCCACCACCCTGATCCCCTATGCCAGTGCCTTCACGATCGTGCTGGTGAGCCTGCTGCTGGCCCTGGAGAATCCCCGCACCGGCCTGGAGGTGCTGGCGGTGGCGATTGCCGTGGGCCAGGTGGTGGACCAGGTGATCCAGCCCCGGTTGATGGGCAGGATTGTGGGGTTGCAGCCGGCCTGGCTGCTGCTCAGCCTGCCGGTCGGTGCTCGGATCGGCAGCCTGCTGGGTCTCGGCGACCTATTGGGTCTGCTGCTGGCGGTGCCGGTGGCGAGCTGCCTCAAGGCCTTTCTCGATGAGGTGGCCCGTCGCCTGGGGCTGCCGGAGCCAGAACCACTCACCGGTCAGGCGGTCATGGCGCCGGTCTTCAGCCCGCCGCGATCAACCCCTGATGCTCCAGATAACTGATCACCTGGGCCACGTTCTCCTCCAGCCTGCCACCTGTGTCGACCCGCAGTTCAGGGGAGTCCGGAGCTTCATAGGGGCTGGAGATGCCGGTGAAATCCTTGATCACGCCAGCGCGGGCCTTGGCATACAGCCCCTTGGGATCGCGCTGTTCGCAGACCGCCAGGTCGGCGGCGCAGTGGATCTCGATGAAATCCCCGGGCTGCACCAGGGAGCGGGCCCGATCGCGGTCAGCCCGGAAGGGCGACACGAAGGCGGTGAGGGTGATCACGCCGGCGTCCAGGAAAAGCCTGGCCACCTCGCCGATGCGCCGGATGTTCTCCTCCCGGTCGGCATCGGAGAATCCCAGGTCGTTGCAGAGGCCATGGCGCACGTTGTCACCATCGAGCAGGTAAGTGGCCATCCCTCGCTGGAACAGCTCCACGTTCACGGCGTTGGCCAGGGTGCTCTTGCCGGCGCCCGAGAGCCCCGTGAACCAGAGGATGGCGCTGCGGTGGCCCCGCTGGCTGGCGCGGGAGTCGCGGTCCACCGCGGCCTCATGCCAGACGATGTTGGCGGCGTTGCTGTCGGTGGCGGAGCTGGTCATCAACGGGGCGGACGTGGAGAGAATGGTGGGGTGATGCTCTCACTATCCAGCCACATATGGTGGTCGGGGGGCTCAGCAGCTGTTCAGTCGCTTGAAGCGCGCCTGCCACTCGGAGCCCTCAGCCCCCCGCCTGTCTGGGCCGGAAGCCCTCTGCGGTGAGCGTCTCAAGGCAGATGGTCAGCTGATCCCCCTGCAGCTCGATCACGCCGTCTTTGAGGGTGCCGCCGCTGCCGGCTGTGGCCTTCAGCCGCTTGAGCAGGGCCCGGGCATCGGCGTCGCTGATCTCCATGCCGGTGATGGCTGTCACGGTCTTGCAGCCCTTTCCCGCCTTGGTGCGCTGCACCCGCACCCGTTGCTGCGGGCGAGGGGTTTCCGCTGCGCCCGCAGCCGCTGGCCGGGCGGTGCTCGCCCCAGCGCTGAATTCCTGCCAGCCTCCCTTGCCCATGGCGCCCGTTGCCGCTACGCCCTCCATCACAGCGCACCCATGGGCTGATGGATCTGTCGCCGCGGCCCGCTTCCTAGGCTGAAGCACCCCGATCGATCACCGGTGACGAGCACCCTCCCCCCGATCCCGCAGGACTCCGCTGCCCTCACCGGTGCCGCTGCCCTCGAGGAGGGCGCCCGCCCGAATGCGCTCGGGCGCTTCGGGCGTTATGGCGGGCAGTACGTACCGGAGACGCTGATGCCGGCCCTGGCGGAGCTTGAGCAGGCCGCGGCTGAGGCCTGGGCTGATCCCGCCTTCACCAGCAGGCTCGATCACCTGCTCAAAACCTACGTGGGTCGCCCCTCGCCGCTCTACGAGGCCGAGCGGCTCACAGCCCACTACCGTCGCCCCGAGGGTGGCCCCCGCATCTGGCTCAAGCGGGAGGACCTGAACCACACTGGGGCCCACAAGATCAACAACGCTCTGGGTCAGGCGTTGCTGGCCCTGCGCATGGGCAAGAAGCGGATCATCGCTGAAACCGGCGCTGGCCAGCATGGAGTTGCCACCGCCACCGTCTGCGCCCGCTTCGGCCTGGAGTGCGTGATCTATATGGGGGCCGAGGACATGCGTCGCCAGGCCCTGAACGTGTTCCGCATGCGCCTGCTGGGCGCCACGGTGCAGCCGGTCACCGCCGGTACCGCCACCCTCAAGGACGCCACCAGCGAAGCCATCCGTGACTGGGTCACCAACGTGGAGAGCACTCACTACATCCTGGGGTCAGTGGCCGGACCCCACCCCTACCCGATGCTGGTGCGCGATTTTCACGCGGTGATCGGCGAGGAAACCAAGGTCCAGTGCCAGGCGGCCTTCGGCCGTCTGCCCGATGTCCTGCTGGCCTGCGTGGGCGGTGGCTCCAATGCCATGGGCCTCTTCCACCCCTTCGTCACCGACACCTCCGTCCGTCTGATCGGCGTGGAGGCCGCCGGCGAAGGGGTGGCAACGGGCCGCCATGCCGCCACGATCACCGAAGGCCGCGTCGGGGTGCTGCACGGTGCCATGAGCCTGTTGCTTCAGGACGAGCAGGGGCAGGTCCAGGAGGCCCACTCGATCAGCGCCGGTCTCGACTACCCCGGGGTGGGCCCCGAGCACAGCTACCTGCAGGAGCTGGGCCGGGCCGAATACGCTGCCGTGACCGACCGGGAGGCCCTCGATGCGCTGCAACGGGTCAGTCTGCTCGAGGGCATCATCCCGGCCCTGGAAACGGCCCATGCCTTCGCCTGGCTGGAGCAACTCTGCCCCACCCTGGAGCCGGGCACCGAGCTGGTGATCAATCTCTCCGGCCGCGGCGACAAGGACGTCAACACCGTGGCCGACCAGTTGGGAGACCAGCTGGCGGGCGGTTGACCCGCCGGATCAGGCCAGGGGCTCCTGGTCCTGCTCCCAGGGGAAGCGGGGGAGCTTCTGCATGGCCTGGCGCTGGGTTTCGATCCAGATCCTGTTGATCTCGGCGATCTCGCGGGCGCCCCGCTCCAGCCTCTGGTGGTGCGCCACCACCAGACTGTCGCGGGGGTAGAGGGCCACCTCGAAGGGAGGCCCCACGGTGAGGTTGGAGCGGCGGGTGATCACCTGCGACACCAGGCAGAGCCGGGCTGCGTCTTCCAGCGACATCCGGCAGTGCCCCACCGCATCGAGGGGGGGTTTGCCGTACTTGCTCTCCCCGATCTGCAGGAACGGCGTTTCCGGTGTGGCCATGATCGTGTTGCCCTGGGGGTAGATCAGGTACAGGCCATGGGGCTGGCCGGCGATCTGGCCGCCGAGGATGAAGCTGGCTTCACCGCTGGCACCGACCTGGTGCAGCGCCGAGTGATTGTCGTTCTGCACTTTCACGCTCAGCCGGCCGATGTAGGCGGCCACCTCGAACAGGTAGTTGGCACTGAGTAGGTCGTGCTGTCTGGAGGCCACGCCGGAACCCCCCTGACTGACCAACGGCCGCCCCGCCAGGCCAGGCCCATCGCGCCGGGCCTGGTTGAGGTCGCGCTTGATGTAGTTGATCACGGCCTGGGTGGTGGCCAGGTTGCCGGCGGCCAGAAGCATGAACAGCCGGTCGGGAGCCGGCTCGAAGGTGTACAGCTTTCGGTACGACGAGATGTAGTCGACCCCGGCGTTGGTGCGGGAATCGGAGGCCATCACCAGGCCGGCCTCCAACCAGAACCCCACGCAATAGGTCATTTCGTTGGGGCCTCAGCTGAGCAGACGTTGCAGGCTAGTGGCCACGGAGCGCACCGCTGAGATCGCCGTGGCATAGGCCATGCGCATCGGCCCCAGCAGGGCCACCTGGCCTTCGCTGCCGTCCCCGCTCCGGTAGGTGGCCCAAACCACGGCGCACTGGCGCAGGGCCGGGTGGGGATGCTCCGCTCCGATCCAGATTCCCTCCGGATCCTGCTGCTGGGCCGGTTGCAGCAGTCGCAGAGGCTCCTCTTCCACCAGCTGCAGCAATGGTCTGAGATCAGCGCTGCGGCTGAATTCGGGCTGGGCCAGCAGACCGCCCATGCCCACGACCACGGCGCCATCGCCATCGCTGCTTCGGGCCTGACGGTGGCTGCGCAGAGCCTGACGCAGCACGCTGCCGCTGCTGCGCAGCTGGGAGGGGAGGCTCTCCCAGCGGATCAGGCCCCCGGGGGGGCGATCGAGTTCCGTCTGCAGCCACCCTTCCAGGGCCGGCAGCTCAAGGCCGCTTCCTGGGGGGAGCCGCAGGTTGAGGCTGCTGGCCACCAGAGCGTTCTCCACCAGCAGCACCAGCAGCCGCTCGCCGTTGGGCACCAGCCGGATCGCCTGCAAGCGTGATTCAGCCCGTTGGGGACGGGTGATCAGGCTCATCAGACCGGTGAGATCCGCCAGGCGACGGGCCAGATGCAGCAGCAGATCATCCAGGGCCGCCCACTGCAGGCTCAGGCCCAGCATTTCCCGTTGCAGTTGCACCGCCCCGGCACCCGGGGCCGGCAGGAGCGCATCGACGTAGAGGCGGTAGCCCTGCTGGCTGGGGATGCGGCCGGCAGAAGTGTGGGGCTGCAGCAACAGGCCCCGTTGTTCAAGGGCTCCCATGGTGGACCGCACCGTGGCTGCGCTGGCGGGCAAGTCGAAGCGGCGTATCAGGGTGCGGCTGCCCACCGGCTCCATGGTGTCGACGTAGTGATGCACCGTGGCCTGCAGCACCTGCTGTTGGCGGTGGGGCAGGGCAATCACATGCGAGCTGGCGGAACGTCTGAAGCTGATGGTAGGGAAAGATTCCTCATGTCAAGGTCAGTCTGTTGCGGCCAGGCCAGGAACCGGCTCTGCAGATCAGGCTTTAGTAGCGCGGCACCGAGGGATCCACCTCCACGCTCCAGGCGTCGATGCCCCCCTGCAGGTTGAGCACGTCGTCGTAGCCCTGGGCCTCCATCAACCAGCAGGCGAACTGCCAGCTGCGGATTCCGGCATGACAGAGCACCACCACCGTCTGGTCCCGTCCGATCAGGCTCTCGATGCGCTCGACCCACTCGGCTGAGCGGCTCAGAGGCAGATGCAGCACCGGCTCTGGCAGCGAGGCCATCTCCAGTTCCGCGGGTTCGCGCACGTCCACCAGCTGCAGCGGTTCGCCGTCGATCAGCCGTTGCTGGAGTGCGCTGGCGCGGATGGCCCTGGGGGTTGGGGTGGTCATGGCATCCATGGTGGCGGGATCGGCTCAGCACTGGGTCCTGGGGACCTGGGGCTGTCAGCGGGCGTGGTCATGGATGAAGATGACAGGACCCCCTGCGTGCGGCGCATGAAGGCTCGCCCCTTCCTGGCGGCTGTGCTGACGGCAGCACTGCTCCTGCTCTCCCTGGGGGGAGGCTTCTGGTGGCTGGCTCTCCGTCAGAGTCCCCTGCGCCTGGAGCAGCAGCCGCTGCACCTGCCCCTGGCGGCCCGCTTCGTGCCGCGTACCGCGCTGCTCAGTCTTCACCTGCTGGTCAAACCCGACGATCTGGTGGCCTACGCCAGGGCCGTGGCTCCCCCGCCCCAGCGCCGGGAAGCGGCCGAGCTGATGGCGAACCTGCGCGATGGCGCCTTTGCCACGGCCGGCCTGGCGTACTCCAGTGAGCTGGCCGGATGGCTGGGCCCTGACACCAGCCTGGCGGTGATCGCTCCAGAGGGGAGCGGTGGTCCCAGCGGCTGGTTGCTGGCTCTCGGGTGCCGCGAACCCGAGGGCGCCCGCCGCTTCCTGCAGCGCTTCTGGCAATCCCGCAGCCTGGCAGGCACTGCCCTGCAGATCAGCAGTTACCGGGGCATGGGGCTGATCAGTGGACGCGGTGCCCTGGCGGGTCAGTCCAGCCAGCCCCTGGCCACGGCCCTGATCGACGACCAGCTGGTGTTGATCGCCTCTGGCCGAGGGGTGCTGGAGCAGGCCCTTGACGTCTCCCAGATCGAGGAACTCAACCAGGCAGGACAACACTCGCTCCAGGCCGCCGTAGGACGGCTGGAGAAGGGAGTGGCCCTGCTCACCGCCCGCCCGCAGGCCTTCAGCGACTGGCTCGATCTACCCACCACCCTGAGGGGGGCTGAGGGGGTGGGTGATCTGGTGGTGGCCCTGATGCCTGAGGGCCGGAGTCTGCAGCTCCAGGCGCTGCTGCCTGTGCGCCAGCCATTGCAGCAGCTGCAGCTGGATCCGCTGCCCGACTTGCCTGCCCAGCTACGCGGGCCAGTGGCCAGCCTGGCCCTGATCCAGGATCCGGCCTCCATGCTGGCGGAGCCGGGCGACCAGGCCAGCGCTGACCTCTGGACTGACCTGGTGGGCCCGCTGCTGCGCCAGACCCTCTCTCAGCTGAAGGGGCCGCTGCCATCGCTGGTGGCGGCCGCTAACCATGGACCCTTGCTGGGCCTGCGCCGGGAGGGGGGCTGGATGCTCGGCACCGCCGCTTCCCCCCTGGCCACCGAGCAGCTGAGCCCTCCCCTGGTCCAGCAGGGCTTCAGCCCAGCACCCCTGAACCGTGCTGGCCAGACCCTTCAGGTCTGGAGCCGCCTGGAGGGCCGCCCCAGCAAAGGCGATCCCGACCGCCTGCAGGCCACGCTGGCCGGTGCCCGCTTTGATCAGGGCGAGACGTCCTGGTGGGGCGAGGGCCTGGCGGCACTCGACGATCAGCTGCAGGGCCGCCAGCCCCCCCCCCGGGAGCGAATCGAGCAACTGCAGGCCCTGGACAGCCGGGGCGCTCCTCTGCAGGCGGCTCTGGCCGCTGGGCCCGCACAGGATCTGCTGGCACCCTGGCACCCCTGGCAACTGGTCTCCAGCCTGGTGGGCCGTCCCCTGCTGGTCGGCGTGCAGGGCCTGGCCTTCAGCCTGGCGATCGAGCCGCCCTTGCCGGAGGATTCGCCGCCGCCGCTGGGCCCGTCTTCGCTGCTCGCCCTGCGGGCACGCCTGGAGCTGGGCTGAACATGGCCACCGTTTCCCTGTTACTGCTGCGCCATGGCCTCGCCGAGGAGCGCCAGGTGCCTGGTCCTGGTGTGCGGTCCGATCGTGAGCGCCCGCTGACGGAGCGGGGGCGCCGCCGGACTGCCGCGGTGGTGCGGCGGCTGCTTGAGCTGGACCTGCACTGCGATCAGCTGTTGAGCAGTCCGCTGGTGCGGGCGCTCCAGACAGCCCAGATTGCCCGGGAGGAGGGCCTCTGCGCTGCGTTGACGATCGCGGCAGAGCTCTCCCCCGACGCTGACCCGATGCCTCTGCTGGGGGAGTGGCTGGCGGTGGATGGTCCCCTGGCCGCTGGTGGCCGCCTTGGGCTGGTGGGCCATGAGCCCGACCTCAGTGCCCTGGCCGCCCGCCTCTGCGGCGCTCCTCCCGGGGCCTTGCGCCTGAAGAAGGCCGGAGTGGCTTTGCTCGAACTGCCCGCCCCCGGCAGCGTTGGCGAACTGCCCCTGATGGGCAGCGCCTGCCTGCACCTCCTGCTCAGCCCCGCATGCCTCATCTGAGGGGTGGTCAGCAGGGCTACGGCAGGGGGCGGAGCCTCGGCCTAGCTTCGGATCTGAAGCCGGGACGATGCGGATGGTGGTGGATGCAAACCGGGTTGCTGCAGAAGCTGCACCCGTCTTCCGTCCCGGGCTGGAGGGCGTACCGGCGACCCAGTCGGCCATCTGCGACATTGACGGTCTCCAGGGCCTGCTCACCTACCGCGGCTATCCCCTGGAGGAACTGGCGGCCCACAGCACCTTCCTCGAAACCACCCACCTCCTGATCTGGGGTGAGCTACCCACAGTCGAGCGCCTGCGGTCCTTTGAACACGACGTGCAGATGCACCGGAGGGTGAGTTTCCGCATCCGGGACATGATGAAGTGCTTCCCGGCCAATGGGCACCCCATGGACGCGCTGCAGTCGAGCGCGGCCTCCCTGGGGCTGTTCTATTCCCGCCGTGCTCTGGATGATCCCGCTTACATCGAGGCGGCCGTGGTGCGCCTGATCGCCAAGATCCCCACGATGGTGGCCGCCTTCCAGCTGATCCGTCTGGGCCAGGATCCGATCCAGCCCCGCGATGATCTTGCCTATGCGGCCAATTTTCTCTACATGCTCACCGAGCGGGAGCCCGACCCGCTGGCGGCCCGCATCTTCGATGCCTGCCTGATCCTGCACGCTGAGCACAGCCTCAACGCCAGCACCTTCAGTGCCCGCGTCACCGCTAGCACCCTCACCGATCCCTACGCCGTGGTGGCCTCTGCCGTCGGCACACTGGCTGGCCCTTTGCACGGCGGTGCCAACGAAGACGTCCTGGCCATGCTCGAGCAGATCGGCAGTGTGGACCGAGCCGAAGCCTGGCTGGATCGGGCCATTGCCGAGAAGCAGAAGATCATGGGTTTCGGGCACCGTGAATACAAGGTCAAGGACCCCCGGGCCGTGATTCTGCAGGGGCTGGCCGAGCAGCTGTTCGACCGTTTTGGGCACGACGCCATGTACGACGTGGCCAGGCGGCTCGAGGAGGTGGCCTCCGAGCGCCTTGGCCCCAAGGGCATCTACCCAAACGTTGACTTCTACTCCGGGCTGGTGTACCGCAAGCTGGGCATCCCCAGGGATCTGTTCACGCCCATCTTCGCGATCGCCCGGGTGGCTGGCTGGCTGGCTCACTGGAAGGAGCAGCTGGGGGCCAACCGCATTTACAGGCCTACACAGATTTATACCGGGGCCGAGCGCAGGAGTTGGTTGCCTCAGGATGCCCGCAATGCCCTGCCAGCCGTTTAAGTTGCCCCCATCTCAGCTCGACGCGGAGTTGTCACGGTGTTGATCGACCCGGCACCAGTCCCCTTGATCACCAGCTGGCCTGCCCTGGCTGTGGTGGGCCCTGGTCTTGACCTTCAGTCCAGTTTCACCAGCACCCTGGAGGGATTCGGCCTGAGCCAGGGCACGGCCCATCTGCTCTGGCTGCCCCTGCCGATGCTGCTGGTGCTGGTGGCGGCCGTCATCGGCGTTTTGGTCAACGTCTGGCTGGAGCGCAAGATCTCCGCCGCCGTGCAGCAGCGGATCGGCCCTGAATATGCCGGCGCCCTTGGGGTGCTGCAGCCGATGGCCGATGGCCTCAAGCTGCTCTTCAAGGAAGACGTCATCCCCCACCGCGCCGACGGGCTGCTGTTCACCCTCGGTCCGGTGCTTGTGCTGGTGCCGGTGATCCTGTCCTGGCTGGTGGTGCCCTTCGGTCAGAACCTGCTGATCAGCGATGTGGGCATCGGCGTGTTCCTCTGGATCGCCCTGAGCAGCATCCAGCCGATCGGTCTGTTGATGAGCGGCTACGCCAGCAACAACAAGTACTCCCTGCTGGGGGGGCTACGGGCCGCGGCCCAGTCGATCAGTTACGAGATCCCCCTGGCCCTGGCGGTGCTGGCGGTCGTGATGATGAGCAACTCGCTCAGCACCGTTGACATCGTCAACCAGCAGAGCGGAGCAGGCATTCTCAGCTGGAACATCTGGCGCCAGCCGGTGGGCTTCCTGATCTTCTGGATCTGCGCCCTGGCCGAATGCGAACGCCTCCCCTTCGACCTTCCAGAGGCGGAAGAGGAGCTTGTTGCCGGCTATCAGACCGAATACGCCGGTATGAAGTTCGCCCTCTTCTATCTGGGCAGCTACATCAACCTGGTGCTCTCGGCCCTGCTGGTGGCCGTCCTCTATCTCGGCGGCTGGGGTTTCCCCTTTCCGGTGGAGTGGTTGGCTGGCGCCCTGGGCCAGTCGGTGGATGCCCCTCTGGTGCAGGTGATCACCGGCTCCCTTGGCATCGTCATGACGGTGCTCAAGGCCTACCTGCTGGTGTTCATCGCCATCCTGCTGCGCTGGACACTGCCGCGGGTGCGCATCGACCAGCTTCTGGATCTGGGCTGGAAGTTCCTGCTGCCGATCGCCCTGGTGAATCTGCTGGTCACCGCTGCTCTGAAGCTCGCCTTCCCCGCCTTTTTCGGCGGTTGAGAGGCCAGCCGGTCATCATGGGTTCAGCTCCCAGTTCCGGCCCAGCCACAGCTCCAACCCTTCAGCTCCTGTCCACGTTCCTCTCCGACTCCTCTTCCATGTTCGGATTCCTGCAAAAGGTCGGTGACTACACCAAGGACGCCCTTGGCGCGGCCAATTACATCACCCAGGGTCTCTCGGTCACGTTTGATCATCTGCGCCGCCGGCCGATCACAGTCCAATACCCTTATGAGAAGCTGATTCCCTCGGAGCGTTACCGCGGCAGGATCCACTATGAATTCGATAAGTGCATCTCCTGTGAGGTCTGCGTGCGGGTGTGCCCAATCAACCTGCCGGTGGTTGATTGGGTGATGAACAAA
The DNA here is from genome assembly GCA_943371515.1 of Synechococcus sp. UW140. Lineage (GTDB taxonomy): Bacteria > Cyanobacteriota > Cyanobacteriia > PCC-6307 > Cyanobiaceae > Regnicoccus_A. Next base: position 40,294 of record CALRVC020000016.1, read on the forward strand.
AAGACCAAGAAGAAAGAGCTGAAAAATTATTCAATCGATTTTGGTGTCTGTATTTTCTGCGGCAATTGCGTGGAATACTGCCCTACCAACTGCCTCTCCATGACTGAGGAGTACGAGCTGGCGGCCTTTGATCGCCACAGTCTCAACTACGACAACGTTGCCTTGGGCCGCCTGCCCACCAGCGTCACCAGTGATCCGGCCGTGGTGCCCCTGCGCGAGCTGGCCTACCTGCCCAAGGGCGAGATGGACCCCCATGGGGTTGATCCCTCCAGACCGAGAGCCGGTCAGCTGCCGGAGCAGGTGCAGGCTGAGATGGCTGCCGCAGCGGCCAATCCCGCGGAGAACGCCTGATGACGATCGCGTCGGTCACCCAGCTCATCTGCTTCATTGCCCTCTCCCTCACCTTGGTGCTGGGGTCTCTGGGGGTGGTGCTGCTCCCCAACATCGTTTATTCCGCCTTCCTGCTGGCTGGCGTGTTTCTCTCGGTGGCGGGCCTCTATCTGCTGCTGAATGCCAGTTTCGTTGCCGCAGCCCAGGTGCTCGTTTATGTGGGCGCCGTGAATGTGCTGATCCTGTTCGCGATCATGCTCGTGAACAAGAAGGAGGCCATGGCTGAGATCCCTGGTCTGCTCCTGCGACGAGTCCTCTCAGGGGCCGTCTGCCTCGGGCTGTTTCTGTTGATCCTGCGGGTCGATCTCACGACTCCTTGGGCCGTTCCAGGGCCCACCCCCCTCGGCGATGACTCCACGGTCGTGATCGGGATCCACCTGTTCAGCGACTATCTGCTGCCATTTGAGCTGGCCTCGGTGCTGCTGCTGATGGCGATGATCGGAGCGATCGTGCTCGCCCGCCGCGATGTGTTCAGCAGCGATGTGATCACGGGCGAAGCGGCGGATCAGGGACTGATCGAAAAGGAGCGCACACCCCTGCTGCTGGAGAGCACCGCCGGCGAGACCACCCTGCTGGAGAAAGTCTGATCATGCCCGCCACTTCCATCGACATTCCGCTGCAGGCCTACCTGGTGCTCGCAGCCATCCTCTTCTGCACCGGGGTCTGGGGTTTGATCAACAGCCGCAACGCCGTCCGCGTTCTGATGAGCATCGAGCTGATGCTCAATGCCGTGAACATCAACCTCATGGCCTTTTCCAGCTACATCGATGGCCAGCAGATTCGTGGGCAAGTCTTTGCCATTTTTGTGATCACGGTCGCGGCCGCCGAAGCTGCCGTGGGCCTGGCGATCCTGCTCTCTCTCTATCGCAACCGCGAAACTGTCGATATGGAGCGCTTCAACCTGTTGCGTTGGTAAACGGTCTCGCCGCTCACTCACTGCTGAGTCCATTCAGGATTCGCGCTTGATTCCATGCAGCTCCAGAGGGTCTGGCTGATCGTTCGCTCAGGCAGCCAGGCCGCCCAGCGTCAGGCCCGACGCTGCTGCGAAGATCTGCGATCCCAGGGGGTTCAGGTCTCCGTGGCCAGCAGTGGAGCCAGCTCCAATCCCTTTCCGGGCCTGCTGGCCACCGAGCCCTGCCTGCCTGACCTCACTGTGGTGCTGGGGGGGGATGGCACCGTCCTGGGGGCGGCCCGTCACCTCGGCCCGCTGGAGGTGCCGATCCTGAGTTTCAACGTGGGCGGGCACCTTGGCTTCCTCACCCATGAGCGCAAGCTGCTGGTGCTCAGCACCACCTCCTCAGACGACAACCTCTGGCAACGGCTGCGCGATGACCGCTTCGCTCTCGAGCGCCGCATGATGCTGGAGGCCTTCGTTGATCGTGGCGACGGAGTTCCCGAAGGGGATGAGCCGGAAGAACCTGCCAGCGATGGGCCCGCCAGGCTGCACCGTGCGCTCAACGATTTCTATTTCCGCCCTTTCCTCGATGAGCTCTCGCCCACCTGCGTGCTGGAGCTGGAGATCGACGGGGAGGTCGTGGATCAGTTTCGCGGTGATGGTTTGATCATCGCCACCTCCACCGGCTCCACTGGATATGCCATGGCGGCTGGAGGTCCGATTCTCCATCCCGGCATCGATGCCATCGTGGTCAATCCGATCTGCCCGATGAGCCTCTCCAGCCGGCCGGTGGTGGTGCCACCACGATCCCAGCTGGCAATCTGGCCCCTGGGTGAACCGAGCCGGCGGGTGAAGCTCTGGAAGGATGGCGCCCACGCCACGGTGCTGGAGCCGGGGGATCGCTGCGTTGTGCAGCGCTCCGGCCACTGCGCCCTGATGGTGGTGCTGCAGCAGAGCCCCTCCTACTACCGCACCCTCAGCCATAAGCTGCACTGGGCTGGCGACCTCACCGCCTCTGAACCCTCCGCCAACTGAACGGAGCAGCGCCACGGCGACGGCCCTGGCAGCAGGATGACCTGGTCGTCTTGGGTAGTGGATCGGTGGCTCTGGAGATCGAGCGCCGCTTCCTTGTGGGGGGAACCGGATGGCGGGAGCACATCCTCTGGCGGCAGCACCTGTGCCAGGGCTATCTGCAGACTTCAGCCGATGGGGTCACCGTGCGGGTGCGCCTTGAGGATGGGCGAACCGAGGCGATGGCGACGGCAGGGCCGTTGGTGGTTCAGCCCGATCCGGAGCGTTCAGCGGGCCGCTCGGAGAGTGGTGCCAGGGCGTGGCTGACCCTCAAGGCCACCGTCACCGCCATCACCCGGAAGGAGTTTGAGTATGCGATTCCGGCCGCCGACGCCCGCCAGCTGCTGAGTCTGGCCCCGGCCAGACTCAGCAAGGAGCGCTACGGGCTTGATCTGCCTGGCGGCGACTGGGTGCTTGATGTGTTCGAAGCAGAGAACGCCCCCCTGGTGGTGGCGGAGGTGGAGCTGGAGCGGGAGGACCAAACACTGACGCTGCCGCCCTGGTGCGGTCGGGAGATCACCGGTCGTGGGGAGCTCAGCAATGCGGCCCTGGCCAGATTTCCCTGGAGCTGCTGGTCTGAGGCGGCCCGGCAGGATCTGCTGGTGGATAGGCTTTGTAACGACAGCGACATCCGCTAGGATTTCGTTAAGGATTTCTCCTTAATTCCCCCTTCCCAGTTCCGTCCGTGATCGGCCTCTACGACCACCAAGGCTTGCTTCGCTTCGCCGGCCGCGACAGCGACGATTGCCTCGACTACGCCGATCTATTCGGGCTCGGACCCGACGGGTACATCCTTCAGGCCCTCACGGCCTCAGTTGAGCTGCCCCCCCTGCCGAGGGCACTATCTGTCGGGACGGCCCAGAGCGCCTGATTGGCCAGGGGCGCCGCTTGGATCCTGAGCGCATTGATTTTGGCGCAGTGAAGAGTGCCCGCACCTGCGGCACCTGGTTGCGTCGCTGCTGAGACCGGAACTCAGCCCTCCGGGCTGGGTAAATTGCAGCAATTGAAACCATCTCGGCAGATCTTGCCGTTGTCCATCGCCCAGTTCAGCAGGGCGACCCGATTCTTGGCGCCGGTCTTGGTGAAGATATTGCTGACGTGGTTGTCGACCGTTCGCTTGCTGATCATCAGCTCAAGGGCTATCTCTTGATTGGTCAGGCCCGTCGCTACCCGCTCGATGATTTCCAATTCGCGTTCCGAAAGGCTGGAGCGCAGTTGGATGAGATTGTCTCGATCGGACATCCAGACTCCACACCTCCACCTGCCCACTGTAAGCAGCAGCCGTTGACGCATGATGGGCACTGAGCGATCCCCTGTCCCTTGCTTCTGCGCCAGGCCCTGGAGACCGGTCAGTTCGCCATCACGGCTGAGGTGACCCCGCCGAGGGGAGGCGATCCCAGCCGAACCCTCGCGGTGGCCGCCAAGCTGCGCGGACTGGTCCATGCCGTCAATGTCACCGACGGCAGCAGGGCTGTGATGCGGATGAGCAGCCTCGCCCTCTGCCGCCTGCTCCTTGATGCCGGACTTGAGCCTGTGCTGCAGCTGGCTTGTCGCGACCGTAACCGGATTGCCCTCCAGGCCGATCTGCTCGGAGCCCATGCCCTCGGCATCCGCAATGTGCTCTGCCTAACCGGGGACCCGGTGGGCGCCGGTGATCAGCCAGGCGCCCGGGCCGTCAATGAGCTGGAGGCCGTGCGGCTGCTGCAGTTGGTGGGCCATCTCAACGCTGGTCTCGATCCAGTGGAGGGCCTGCTGCCGGATGGTCCCACGGCCCTGTTCCCAGGGGCTGCGGCTGACCCCCAGTCGACCAGTTGGAGTGGCCTGCGGGCCAGGGTGGCGCGGAAGCAGGCGGCAGGCGCGTGCTTTCTGCAGACCCAGATGGTGATGAATACAGAAGCGCTGCGCCGCTTCTGCGGCGAGATCAGTGAACCCCTGGGCCTGCCGGTGCTGGCTGGGGTGTTTCTGCTCAAGTCGGCGCGGAACGCGGCCTTCATCAACCGGGTCGTGCCAGGAGCCTCGATTCCCCAGCCGATCATCGACCGGCTGGGGGCCTCAGCGGATCCGGCGGCCGAGGGTGTGGCGATCGCCGCCGAGCAGGTGCGCTCCTACAGGGCCATTGCCCAGGGTGTTCACCTGATGGCCGTGAAGGCGGAGGAGCGTATCCCCATGATCCTGGCTGAAGCCGGCGTTTTGGCCCCTGGGGGATCGCTGCCGATGGACGTCAGTTCTCTCCCACACTGACGGCAAGGTCCGTGCCGAGCAGATCAGCCATCGCCTTCTGCTGGGGCGAGGGCTGCACCACATCCTGGCGGCGCACGTCGGTGATCAGCCAGTCGAGGGAAGCTTCCTGCAGGTCGAAGTGGTCGCCGTTGCGATCCACGCAGTAGCGGCCAAACACCAGCTTCTCCACCAGACGCACGCCGGCACCGATGCGGGAGTAATCGAAGATGATCGAGTTGTCGATCGTGGCGCCTTCACAGATGTGGCAGCTCGGTCCGATCATCGCCGGCCCCACGATCGTCACCCCCGGATCGATGCGGGTCATGCCCCCCACGTAGATGGGGCCGGTCACGTTGATCTTGTCCCAGTCGGCGGCCACGTTCAGACCCGTAAAGATCCCAGGCCGCACTTCCCGGCCAGGCACCTGCACCTGACGCACCTCGCCCTTGAGAACGCTGCGGATCGCCTGCCAGTAGTCGGGCACCTTGCCGATGTCCACCCACTCGAAATCCATCGGCAGAGCGTAGAAGGGCGCTCCGGCAGCCACCAGCCGGGGGAAGAGATCGGCACCGATGTCGAAGGGAATGCCGGCAGGGATGTGCTCGAGAACCTCCGGTTCGAAGATATAGATGCCTGTGTTGATCATGTCGCTGGCGGCCTCCTGGATGGAGGGCTTCTCCTGGAAGCTCAGGACCCGGCTGTCCTGGTCGGTGACCACCACGCCGTAACTGCTCACCTGGTCCTTGGGCACCTGCTTGGTGACCAGGGAGGCCATGGCTCCCTTCTCCTTGTGGCGGCGTACGGCCTCGGTGAGATCGAGGTCGATCAGGGCATCGCCGCAGAGCACCACGAAGGTGTCGTCGAAAAATGGTTGAAAGGTCTGGATTTTCTTGAGGCCGCCGGCGGAACCAAGGGCAGCGCCGATCAGTTCGCCGTCTTCGATGCGCCCTTCGAAGCTGTAGGCGATCTCCACACCGAAGCGTTGGCCATCTCTGAAGTAGTTCTCGATCTCCTCGGCCAGGTGTGAAACATTGACCATCACTTCGGTGAACCCGTGCTCACGCAGCAGCTCCAGCAGAAACTCCATCACGGGTTTCTGCAGGATCGGGATCATCGGTTTGGGGATCGTGTGGGTGATGGGCTGCACCCGAGTTCCCTTTCCGGCCGCGAGAATCATGGCCTTCATGGGCACCTGTCCAGTTCTGATCAGACTTGGGGAAGCCTAATCAAGACCCTCAGGCGGCCTGCGCTTGCCGAGCCGGAGACGGAGCTGGCCCCAATCCCTGAGGCAGGGCGGAGGGCAGCCTGCCCACCCCTTCCAGGCAACCCCTGAGGAAGAGGGGCCCGAACAGATCACCACCCTGCTGCAGGTCGACCCTGCCCTGGGAGCACAGGAAGAGCAGGGCCCAGAACACCCCCACCCGGTCTTGGTCCAGATCCGCCGGTGCGGCCTCGGCCCAGGCTTCCACCAGCACCTCGAAGTTCACCCAGTCGCTGGCGGCATGCCACTCCAGGAGGAAGTGGCTGAGGGCGGCGGTGGTTTCCGGCAGTTTCTCGCGGTGGGCCAGGGCCGCCACCTGCTCGATCGCCGCCCGCTCGCTGTAGCGAAGGCCGCGTTGTCTGGTTCGCCCGCCCGTTTCCCCCTGCTCCAGCCGCTCGGCGATGTCCTCCAGCTGGCGGATCAGTTCCCCCAAGGTGACCGGGCGCTGCAGCGGCGGTGGAGCCACTGCCCGCCGCAGCAGATGACGTTCCGGCCGGCGCGGCAGCTGGAACGAGAGCAGCTCAAAGGAGTCAGCGCCGTCGTCATCGATGTTGAAGGCCTCCAGCTCCGGCTCCGGTGGCAGGGTCTGTTGCTCAAGGATCTCGGCCTTCAGGCTCACCAGCACAGAGGCGGCCAGGAACGCTTCGCTGGTGGCGGCCAGATCGCTCTCGAAGCTGCCCCCCTCACCGGGCCGGCTCACCAGTCGGGGGGCGCCGATCCGCTGGCGAAGCTGGTCTAGGAAGCCGTCGACCACGGCTATGACATCGACATCCCAGGGGTCAATCTCGCCACGCTCGGCGGCATCCTGCAGCAGGCGAATCGCCAGCCTGGCGCCTGCATCAGCCAAGATCTTTCCACATCTGCCGGAAACGTACCCCGCCTGGGGTCTGAGGGCCAGCCGGGCCCTGGTTCAGCCCTCGTCGGGCTGGGGCTCAGGGCTCGGAGCTGAACTCTGACCGGCGGCCGGCAGCAGGCTCAGCTGCGCATCCACGGTGGCCCGGTAGCGCTGGACGTCTGCTTCCAGCTCCTGGATCCGCACCTGCTGGGCCTCCAGCTCGCCCTGCTCCTGCAGCTCCTCCACCTTCTTGACGACGCCGGTCCAGACGGCGAACACCCAGGCGGAGGTGGCCCCAATACCTCCCACTACCAGCATCATCGCCGCCAGGGGCAAGGTGGCGCTCACCCCGGGCAGAAAGTGCACGGTGGTGGCGGTGGTGTTCTCCAGGGTGAACATCACCGTGGCCAGGCCAAAGCTGAAGATCAGCAGGAAGTTCAGCTGACGCATGGTTCGAAACGCTTGGAGCGAGGCGAAAGGGTGAAGGCTGGAGCAAGGGGGGGATGGCCGGTCGGCATCCGCAGAGTTTCGTAACCCCTCGTTCAGGGCAGCAGCGGCGCCACCAACAGGGGCTGATGGGCCTCCAAGCCAGGGCTGATCAGGGCCAGGGGAGGGTTCTGACGGATCAGGCCCCGGCGGCCGGCTGGAATCATGCGGGCCATGGAGGCCTCTTCCCGTTGCACCAGGGCCTCGATCGAGGCGCGGTAGCTGTCTGTCATCAGGCGCGGATAGAGACCGATGCCGATGATCGGCACCAGCAGGCAGGAGATGACGTAGATCTCGCGCGGTTCGGCGTCGACCAGCTTGGTGTGGGAGGCCAGCTCGGTATTCTCCTTGCCGAAGAAGATCTCCCGCAGCATCGAGAGCAGGTAGATCGGCGTGAGGATCACCCCTACGGCCGCCAGAACCGCCATCACGATGCGGAAGCTGAGCGAGTAGGCCTCGCTGGTGGCGAAGCCCACGAACACCATCAGCTCCGAGACGAAGCCGCTCATGCCCGGCAGGGCGAGGGAGGCCAGGGAGCAGACGGTCCAGAGGGCGAACATCTTGCGCATCTTCTGGCCCACGCCTCCCATCTCATCAAGCTGGAGGGTGTGGGTGCGGTCGTAGGTGGCCCCCACCAGGAAGAACAGGCTGGCGCCGATCAGGCCATGGCTGACCATCTGCAGCATGGCGCCGCTGGTGCCGAGGGCGGAGAAGCTGCCGATACCGATCAGCACGAAGCCCATGTGGCTGATCGAGCTGTAGGCAATCTTGCGCTTGAGGTTGCGCTGGGCGAAGGAGGTGAGGGCCGCGTAGATGATGTTCACCACCCCCAGAACCACCAGCAGGGGGGCGAACTGGGCGTGGGCGTCGGGGAGCAGCTGCACGTTGAAGCGCAGCAGGGCATAGCCCCCCATCTTCAGCAGGATGCCGGCGAGGAGCATGTGCACCGGCGCCGTGGCTTCGCCGTGGGCATCGGGGAGCCAGGTGTGCAGCGGCACGATCGGCAGCTTCACGCCGAAGGCGATCAACAGACCGGCGTAGGCCAGCAGCTGGAAGCGGGTGCCGAATTCCTTGGCCGCCAGGGTGGTGTACTCGAAGCTGGGTGTGCCACCGCCATGGAATCCCATCGCCAGGGCCGCCAGCAGGATGAACACCGAGCCACCGGCGGTGTAGAGGATGAACTTGGTGGCGGCGTACTGGCGCTTCTTGGCTCCCCAGATCGCCAGCAGCAGGTAGACCGGCAGCAGCTCCAGCTCCCAGGACAGGAAGAACAGGAGCATGTCCTGCACCGCGAAGACGGCGATCTGGCCGCCATCCATGGCCAGAATGAGGAAGTAAAACAGGCGTGGCTTGAAGGTGACCGGCCAGGCCGCGAGCACAGCCAGGGCTGTGATGAAGCTGGTGAGCAGGATCAGGGGCATCGAGAGCCCGTCGGCCCCCACCGACCAGGCCAGGCCCAGATCGGGCACCCACTCCACCCGCTCGATCAACTGCAGACCGGCCACCGAGGGGTCGTAGCCGTTGAGATAGGCCCCGGCGGTGACCAGGAAGGTGACCAGGGCGACGCCGAGGGCGTACCAGCGGATCGTCTTGCCGTCGCCTGGATCGGGAATGAAGGGGATCAGCAGGGCGGCGGCGATCGGCATCAGGATCGAAACGCTCAGCCAGGGAAAGGCGGTGGCGGGCGCGTCGCTCAAGGCACCAAGGGCGCCCGTGGCAACGGCAGGATCGAGCGGCACGGGGGCAGGGATGAGGTCTGGGCGGAGTGTAGAAATACCTGCTGCTCAGGCCGCTTCCAGATAAGGGTTGACACACACAGCGCCTGGTGGGCAGCCGGCCTGGCTCAGAAGCTGCTGAACAGCACCACCAGAGCGATCACGCCGCCGAACACGATCAAGGCATAGAACTGGGCCCGGCCGGTTTCGAAATACTTGAGGCCTTCGCCGCTGCCCAGGGTCAGCAGGCCGGTGAGGTTCACCACCCCATCCACCACCTTGGCATCCACCTCCAGTACCTGCCGGGCCAGCTTGCGGCTGCCCTGAACGAACAGCTTGTCGTTGAGGTCGTCGAGGTACCACTTGTTGGCCAGGAAGGCGTTGAGGCTGGGGAAGCGGGCGGCCACCAAGGTGGCCAGATCCAGCCTGTGGAGCGCATAGGCCAGCACCGCAATGGTGATTCCGGTGATCGAGATCGCCACCGAAGCACCTGCCAGGGGCAGGAATTCAGCCCAGGAGAAGTGTTCAGCCATCTCGGCGGCTTCCTGGGGATTGAGCAGGCCGGCGAAGCGGCTGTGCCAAGGGGTTCCCAGCAGGCCGATCAGTGCCGACGGCACCGCCAGCACCGCGAGGGGCAAGGCCATCTGCCAGCCGGACTCGTGGGGGTGGCTGGCGTGGTGACCATGGCTGGCGCCATCGCCCTCCCCATCCGTCCCAGGGGCGACCTTGCCGGCGTCCTTGAGCAGCTGGGCCTGGACGGCCGCGTCGTTGCCGCGGAACTCGCCCTCGAAGGTCAGGAAGTAGAGCCGGAACATGTAGAAGGCCGTCATGCCGGCGGTGAGAAAGCCCACGACCCAGAGGATCGGATAGGTGTTGAAGGCTTGCCCGAGAATCTCGTCCTTGCTCCAGAAACCTGCCAGTGGTGGAATGCCGCTGATGGCCACACAGCCGATCAGGAAGGTGATCGCCGTCACGGGCATGAACTGACGCAGGCCGCCCATCAGGCGCATGTCCTGGGCCAGCACCGGCTCGTGGCCCACCACCTCCTCCATGGCATGGATCACCGAGCCGGAGCCCAGGAACAGCATCGCTTTGAAGAAGGCGTGGGTGACCAGGTGGAACATGCCGGCCACCGGGGCGCCGCAGCCCATGGCCAGCATCATGTAACCCAGCTGGCTGACGGTGCTGTACGCCAGGCCCTTCTTCAGGTCCATCTGGGTGAGGGCAATCGAAGCCCCCAGGAAGCAGGTGATCGTGCCCACCACGGCGATCACCAGCTGGACCTGGGGGAAGGGGGCATAGACCGGTTGCAACCTGGCCACCAGGAACACTCCCGCCGCCACCATCGTGGCGGCATGGATCAGGGCGGAGATGGGGGTGGGGCCCTCCATGGCATCGGGCAGCCACACGTGCAGGGGGAACTGGGCCGACTTGGCCATCGGCCCCATGAACACCAGCAGGCAGAGCAGCACCGCCGCTCCATTGGAGAGGCTGCCGCCCGCCACGGCGTCCGCCAGGCGGGAGCCGATCTCCTCGAAGCCGAAGGCGCCTGTGGCCCAGAACAGCCCGAGAATGCCGAGCAGCAGGCCGAAGTCGCCGACCCGGTTCACCACAAAGGCCTTCTGGGCGGCATTGGCGGCACCGTCACGGTCGTACCAGAAGCCCACCAGCAGGTACGAGCACATGCCCACCAGCTCCCAGAACACATAGATCTCAAGCAGGTTCGGGCTGATCACCAGCCCCAGCATCGAGCTGCTGAAGAGCGCCAGATAGGTGAAAAAGCGCACATAACCCTTGTCATGGGCCATGTAGCCATCGGAATACACCATCACCAGCAGGGCGATGGTGGTGACCAGCGAGAGCATCACAGCCCCGAGAGCATCCACCCGGAAGCCCATCTGCAGATTGAAACTGCCCGCGCTGGCCCAGTCGAAGAGCACTTCGGTGGCGGGAGCCCCGGCCAGCTGCTCTGCCAGCACGGCGAAGCTGAGCACAGCGGCCGCCCCGACGCAGCTCAGCAGGAGCAGGGCCACCGGCTTGCGCAGCCGGTTGACGGTTCGATTGAAGCTGATCAGGCCGAGGCCGGTGATGGCCGCCCCAGCCAGGGGCAGCACGGGGATCAACCAGGCAAGTTCGGCAGCCGACGTCATCCAGCTCAGGGTGCGGGCCACTGGAGTGTAAGCAGCCTGCCCTGGCGGGTTCGGGCTGTGTGTTGGACCGCGATCAGGGGTCCTGACCAGGCGCCGTGGGCTTCCTCAGCCCAGCAAGCGACCCAGGGGGCCCTCCAGAAACGCCACTGCCGCCAGACCCAGGAAGCGGTGGCTCCACCAGATCAGACCGATGGCGATGGCGATCCCCAGCTGGGCTGGCCGCAGGAACTCCTCCCAGACCAGATGCTGGCGGCCGTCGAGCACGGCGCGGAAAGGGATCACGGAGGTGTTGGCGCGCAGCTCCTCGAATGCCGCCCCGAAGCGGGCCCGCAGCCGCCGGTCGCCATGCCAGACCGCGAAAAGGTGGTGGCCGATCAGGCCCGCGCAGGTGACCAGCATGAAGCTGCTGCCGATCCAGAGCAGGTGGGTGGCGCACCAGAGCACCTGCCCCACCGCCTGGGGATGGCGGCTGATGCGGATGATCCCGCTGGCGTAGAGGCGCACCTGGGGCTTCAGCAATGCCGGGATCTCCAGCAGGTTGTAGGTGGCCGGATAGAGAAAAAAGAAGCTGATGGCCGTGCCCACCCAGACCAGGGGGATCAGCCCGGGGGTGCCCTGGACGTTCCATAGCCGCACTCCCTCGTAGCGGTGGGCGATGAAATAGCCCACCACCACCACGGCCGCCGGGATGCTCACGGCCGCGAACAGGAGGCGCCACAGCCGTGCCCCGACGAGCTGTTCAGCCCGGACCCGGAGGGCCGCACCGCCGCTGTGGAGCAAAGCGAACCCCACCAGCAGGGCGACCATCACCAGGCTGGAGCGGTGCTCCGGCGGCATGGCGCCGAGTCCGGTGCTGAACAGGGCGAAGCTGGGCGGAGACGGGGCCAAGAAGCCGTAGCGGAAGCGGTGATTCTGGCGGAGGTGTCATTCCGTCCCGTACAGAGATCTCAGGCCCCGGGGTTCACGAGTTTCCGCTTTAGAGTTTCCACTCCCAGCCGGAGCAAGGCCCAGGGCCCATCCCATGGCTGATCTGCCCTTCACCCTCGATCAGCTGCGCATCCTGCGCGCCATCTCCAGCGAGGGCAGCTTCAAGAAGGCTGCCGACAGCCTGTACGTCACCCAGCCAGCGGTCAGTCTCCAGATCCAGAACCTGGAGAAGCAGCTTGATGTCTCCCTGTTCGACCGGGGTGGCCGCAAGGCGCAGCTCACCGAAGCCGGCCATCTCCTCCTCAGCTATTGCGACCGGATCCTGAGCCAGTGCCAGGAGGCCTGCCGCGCCCTCGACGACCTTCACAATCTGCGCGGTGGCTCGTTGATCGTGGGGGCGAGCCAGACCACGGGTACTTATCTGATGCCCCGCATGATCGGGCTGTTCCGCCAGAAGTATCCCGATGTTTCGGTGCAGCTCCAGGTGCACAGCACCCGGCGCACCAGCTGGAGCGTGGCCAACGGTCAGATCGATCTGGCGATCATCGGCGGCGAGCTGCCCAGCGAACTGGTGGATCTGCTGCAAGTGGTGCCTTACACCAACGATGAACTGGTGCTGGTGCTGCCGGTGAAGCATCCCCTGGCACGTCTGCCCGAGCTCAACAAGGACGATCTCTACCGCCTCGGCTTCGTCTGCCTCGATGCCCAGTCGACCACCCGCAAGATGGTGGATCAGCTGTTGGCGCGCTCTGGCTTGGAGGTGCAGCGCCTCAAGATCGAGATGGAGCTCAACTCCTTCGAGGCGATCAAGAACGCTGTCCAGTCCGGCCTCGGCGCCGCTTTCCTGCCGGTGGTCTCGATCGAGCGCGAACTGGCCACGGGCAGCTTGCACCGCCTGAGCGTCTCCGATCTGCACGTGCGTCGTCAGCTCAAGTTGATCACCCATCCCGCCCGCTATTGCTCAAGGGCCTCCGAGGCCTTCCGCCGCGAAGTTCTGCCGCTGTTCGCCAGTCCCGACAGTCCCCTGCGCCAGCCAGCGGCACGGCCCGCGGTCACTCCGCTTCAGGATGCTGTGGTCCAGGCAGCCACGGCCTCCTGAAGCGGAGTGACCGATCAGAACTGGCCGGCTTCGGGTGTGATCCCGGTGGCGTCGTCGGCGGTGCCGGCAATGCCCCTGGTCTGGAACTTGTTGCCGCTGATATCAGTCTGGTAGACGCAGCGCACAACGGGTTTGTCGCGGATCGAGCCGATGTAGGCGAAGGTGTTCATGCGCTGCTTGCACTGGCGCATCTGCTCGGAGGTGACGGCGCCCTCTTTCTGGAGCACGCTCCAGTTCTCCCGCCGGATCACGCAGCCCGGCTGCAGGGTGGGCTGGGTCACGAAGCTGCTGCTGGGGTTCATCGTGGTGTAGAGCTCCACGTCCATCACGAAGGCGCTGGCCCCCCACTGCTTGCAGAACTCGGGATCTGGCACTGCCAGATCCAGCTGTTGGCTGCTGGCGATGTTGCCCTGGTTGCCGGGAGTGTTGCTCGAGAGGGCCGTGCCGATGCCGATGCCCAGTACCAACACGCCGGCAAGAACGGCGATGGTGCCCACATTCAGCTGAATGGGACTGCCAGCACCCCCGCCGCCGCCGGATCCACCACCGCCTCCCGGGCCCCCGTTGCCCCCGCCCCCGCCCTGCTCGGCGGTCCGCCGTCCCCGGGGCGAGCGGTCGTAGGTCTCGTAGGGATCGCGTCCCTCCGCTGCTGGCACGGAGCGGCTCTCGCTGGCTCGGCCATAGCCTCCGCGGGCGGCATCGCCACGGCTGTTGTCGTTCCAGCCCGAGCGGCCACCTCGGTCGTAACGAGAGCGGGTCAAGAGGCCTCCGGCGTGCGAGGCAGGCCCATCGAGTAATTGAGCACGCGTGCTTCGGGGTTGTAGCGCAGCTCGCCGGCCTGGAGCAGCTGGCGGATGAAGCCTTCGAGCTCCGAGCCGATACGGCGCAGGTTGTATTCGCTCAGGTCGTGGCCGGCGCTGGCGGACACCAGCTCGCGGAAGCGCTGCTGGACCCTGCCGAGAACGGGCGCGTCCCAGAGGAATTCGTTGTCGGGATCGAGATCCAGGGTCAGCTGGCTGGGATCAGCGATCAGTTGACCGTCCTCCACCCGGGCGGTGAACACCCGTACATGGCGGGTGGTGGACTTGAGCAGGCTGGCATCGACCATGGTTCGGGGTCGTGGGCAGGCAGGCGCCCCACGTTTCGGGACTTTAGGAACCCCAGCTGCCTCTGGGCTGGTGGGCGTGGCACCGTTGCCAGCGGCAACCCTTTTATGGTTGCTGTTGACTTTTCGTTTTCCCATGCGCGTCGCCATCGCTGGAGCAGGCCTGGCCGGTCTCTCCTGCGCCAAATACCTCAGCGATGCAGGCCACACGCCCGTGGTGGTCGAGTCGCGCGATGTGCTCGGCGGCAAGGTGGCCGCTTGGCAGGACGAGGACGGCGACTGGTATGAAACCGGCCTGCATATTTTCTTCGGGGCTTACCCCAACATGCTGCAGCTCTTCGCTGAGCTGGGCATCGAAGACCGTCTGCAGTGGAAAGACCACGCAATGATCTTCAATCAGAAGGATTCACCAGGCAACTACAGCCGCTTCGACTTCCCCGACCTGCCGGCGCCTCTGAATGGCGTGGCGGCGATTCTCGGCAATAACGACATGCTGAGCTGGCCGGAGAAGATCCAGTTCGGCCTGGGACTTGTGCCGGCGATGTTGCGTGGGCAGAATTATGTTGAAGAGTGCGATAAGTACTCCTGGTCGGAGTGGCTTGAGCTTCACAACATTCCCAAGCGGGTCAATGATGAAGTGTTCATCGCCATGAGTAAGGCTTTGAATTTCATCAACCCTGATGAGATCTCCAGCACGGTCATCCTCACGGCCCTGAACCGGTTTCTCCAGGAGAAAAACGGATCGAAGATGGCTTTCCTTGATGGCAATCCGCCTCAGCGACTCTGTGAGCCGATCGTGGAGTGGGTCCGGGCGCGGGGCGGTGAGGTGCATCTCAACAGTCCCCTGCGCCAGATCGAGCTCGCCGAGGACGGCAGCGTCGCCGGCTTTCGTCTGGCCGGCCTGCAGGGGCAGGAGCCCCGCCTGCTGCGGGCTAACGCCTACGTGAGTGCCCTGCCGGTTGATCCGCTCAAGCTGCTGCTGCCCGAGCCGTGGAAGCAGCTGCCCTTCTTCGAGAAGCTCGAAGGTCTTCGGGGGGTGCCGGTGATCAACATTCACCTCTGGTTCGACCGCAAGCTCACCGCGATCGATCACCTGCTGTTCAGCCGCTCCGATCTGCTCAGCGTCTACGCCGACATGAGCAATACCTGTCGGGAGTATGCCGATCCCGACCGCTCGATGCTGGAGCTTGTCTTCGCGCCGGCCGAGGCGTGGATCGGTCGCAGCGATGAGGCGATCGTGGAGGCCACCATCGCCGAGCTGCGGCGGCTGTTCCCGGATCACTTCACTGGCGATGACCAGGCCCAGCTCCGCAAGGCACGGGTTGTGAAGACACCGCTCTCTGTCTACAAGACGGTGCCAGGCTGCCAGCAGCTGCGTCCGACGCAGGACACGCCGATTGCCAATTTCTTCATGGCCGGTGACTACACCATGCAGCGCTACCTCGCTTCGATGGAGGGTGCTGTGCTGAGCGGCAAGCTCTGCGCTGAGGCCGTCAGCCACAGCCAGGCCATCGCTCCTCTGGCGGTGTGACGGTGCTGGCTGCCTCCACCACGGTGCCCTGCCCTCCCCTGCCGACGTTGGAGGAGGCCTACCAGTCCTGCCGCCAGGAAACAGCTCAGTGGGCCAAGACCTTCTATCTCGGCACCCTGCTGATGCCGCCGGCGAAGCGGCGGGCAATCTGGGCCATCTACGTCTGGTGCCGTCGCACCGATGAGCTGATGGACAGTCCACAGGCTCAGGCCCTGCCGGTGGAGTGTCTGGCCGAGAGGCTTGATCGCTGGGAAGAGCGCACTCGCTCGCTCTTCAGTGGAAAGGTGCAGGACGCCCTCGACCTGGTGATGGTCGACACCCTGCAGCGGTATCCCCAGCCGCTGCAGCCGTATCTCGACATGATCGAGGGTCAGCGGATGGATCTGCAGCGCCACCGCTACGCCCGCTTCGAGGACCTGGAGCTCTACTGCTACCGGGTGGCGGGCACGGTGGGGCTGATGACCCAGGAGGTGATGGGCCTGGATCCCGCCTACACCTCAGCCCCCTGGAGCGAGCGGCCGGACACCTCCAGCGCGGCCGTGGCTCTGGGCATCGCCAACCAGCTCACGAACATCCTGCGGGATGTGGGCGAAGACCGCGCCCGAGGGCGGATCTACTTACCCCAGGAGGACCTTGAGCGCTTCGGTTACTCCGAGGCCGACCTGCTGGCCGGCACCCTCAATGACAACTGGCGCGCCCTGATGGACTTTCAGTTGCGGCGGGCCCGACAGTGGTTTGCCCGCTCGGAGGCGGGAGTGCGCTGGCTCTCAGCCGATGCCCGCTGGCCGGTGTGGGCTTCCCTGCGGCTGTACCGGGGCATCCTTGCCGTGATCGAGCAGCTCGACTACGACGTGTTCAGCCATCGGGCCTACGTGCCCCGCCCGCTCAAGCTGCTCGATCTTCCCTGTTCTTTTGTGATCGCTCAGTCGCGCTGAGCCACTCGATCAGGATCGGGTTCACCAGTTGTGGGGCTTCGTCGTGGGGACAGTGGCCCAGCCCCGGCAGCAGCCGCAGCTCACTGATGCAGCTGAACTGCTCCGCCCATTGCCTCGCTTCAGTGGGATTTTCCCAGGGATCCTGCTCGCCCCAGATCATGCGCACCGGCAGGGAGCCCAGGCGGGCAAGGATCTCCGGGGCGAGGTGGTCGTCGAACAGGTTGACGAAGCCGCGGAAGCTCTCCGGGGCTCCGGGGTCGGTGCTGGGGCGAAAAAGCAGCTCCACCAGCGCGTCATCGACGTTGGCGCCGCTGGGATAGGCCATGGCCAAGACCCGCCGGATGAAGCCGGGCCGCGCCAGGGTACGGAACAGGGGGGCGATCAGCCAGCGCTGGCGCACCAGTTGCTTGATCAGGGGGCGGCTGGCGCGCTGGGGCCAGGGCAGCAGGGCCACCCGTTTCTCGTCGAGAGTGCGCTGGGCGCAATCGATCAGAATCACCTGGCGCAGGGGCAGGCCGCGGGCGATCAGCAGCTCACTGGCCCTCAGGGCCACCACACCGCCGATGGAGTTCCCCACCAGTTGCAGGCTTGGCGCCGGGCCCGACTGGTCGATGCAGGTGCTGGCCAGGATCCAGGCGGCGAAGTCGGCCACCTGCTCCGCCCAGAGATCGAAGCCGTAGCTGACGGAGCCTGCCCTGGCGGCTTCCCCACGCAAGCGGGAGCTGGGCTTGTCGCTGGAGCCGAATCCCAGCAGGTCGATGGCGTAAGTGGAGAAGTGCTTCCCCAGCTCGGGCAGGTTGTGGCGCCAGTGGCCACTGGATGCCCCGAAGCCGTGGATCAGCACCACAACGGCTGGACCGGAATCCTGCGACGGAGTGTCTTCTGAGCCCGATCCCGGGGTCTGGCTGGTAAAGCCGATCGAGTGACCTCGCCAGCACCAGTGCTGGAGCGGGCGAGGATCATCAACAGCTGGTTCAGTCACGCACCAGGCCTGAGGGGAGCAAAAAGGGGGAGTCCCGGCTCAGACGGCAGCCTCAGACGGCGGCAGTTTGGTTGGCCAGGAGCGACTTGAGTTTGGACAGTTCACCGGCCCAGCGTGGATCAGGGGCGCCTTCGGTGATGTCGTCACTGTGGACCACCTTGTTGACGGCCTTGCGGGCCACGGTGGAGGTGGCGCCACCGCCACGGCGGTCGGTGCTGGGGGCGGCACTGCGGGAATCGCGTCGCTCGGAGCGCTCGATGCGCAGGCTGTTGCCACCGAAATCGCGGCCGTTGAGCTGCTCGATCACCACATCAGCCAGCTTCTCGTCGTCGACGTTGGCGAAGCCGAAACCGCGGCAAGCGCCCGTCTCGCGGTCCTGAACGGTCTTGAAGCGAACGCCTTCACCCACGGCGGTGAAAAGGTCGGTCAGTTCCTTGTCATCGAAGCTCTGCGGCAGGTTGCCGACGTAAAGACGAACGCTCATGAATCGAGTGGAGGGATGGGAATGTTGGACCGATGGCGGAGTGTTGATCGATGAACAGGTTGGTCTGGAGAGCCAGTGGCTCGGAAATCCCTTGACGAAACCTCTGACGATCAGCCGATGCTCACGGGCGGTGTCAGGCTGTGGATGAATGCCTTTTCACTCTCAAGTAAATCATGCCGTGGTTCGCTTCAGCCAGAGCCTGGCCGCATCCAGGGCCTCCCCACGGCCCTGGATGCGGCCGTAGGCGGCCTCGTGCGTGAGATGGGCGAGCAGCTCTCCCAGCTGCCGGGACGGGTTCAGTCCCAGGAGGTCCTGCAGGCCGCGGCCATCGATCGGTGGACGGGGATGAAACAACGGATCCTGGGGATTACGCCAGCGCGCTAACCAGTCCGCCGCCAGGTTGGCTGGAAAAAACAGCAGCAGGGCCGGAAGATCCTCCTCCAGCTGCTGATGCAGGCTCAGTCGCTCCGCCTCGCCCAGGCGCTGCAGCCCGGAGGCGGCGCCCTCGGCACTGTCGAGCAGCCGTAGCAACCAGTGCCGCAACCTTTCGCAGCGCTGCTGCAACTGACGGCTGCTGCGCAAGCGCTCCAGGGATGCGGCATCCAGCACCCTCGCCAGCCGGGCCAGGGGCAGGGCCCGGGCTGCTTCCGCGGGGGTCAGCCCCAGCTCCAGCTCCAGGGCCTGGCCCAGGCCACCGGCTCCAGGCCCCGACGCTGGTTGCCAGATCGGCTCCGTGCCGCTCGAGCGCCACGGATCGAGCAGTCCATAGCTGAGAGCCTCCCCCAGACCCGTCCCGCCGCTGGGGGCCTGCACCAGCTTCTCCAGTTCCTGCAGCACCCGCTCCGGTGCCACCTGGCTGATCCGGCCGTGGTGCTGCTCGATCCAGCCGCGGGTGCGGGGCTCCAGGCGAAAGCCCAGCTCCGCGGCCAGGCGCACTCCTCGCAGCATCCGCAGGGGATCGTCAAGCAGGTTCGCTTCCCGCACCGCCACCAGTTCTCCTCCCACCAGGTCCCCCAGCCCCCCTGTGGGATCCATCAGCTCGGACCCTGGCGCCAGCGGCAGGGCCAGGGCATTCAGCCTGAAGTCCCTTCTCCAGAGATCGCTCTCCAGGTCGTCCCCCACCTGTCGGGCCAGGTCAAGGCTCCAGCCGCGCAGCACCAGCCGGGCAATGGAGCGCTCGGCATCAAGAACCACGACGCGGCCACCATGGCGGCGACTCAGGCTGTTGCAAAGGGCGAGGGCGTCCCCGTGCACGACCAGGTCCAGATCGGGCTGAGGTCCAAGGCGCCCCAGCAGTCCATCGCGCACGGCGCCCCCCACCAGGGCTGTGCCAGTGGGGAAGGAGTCCGGGGGCCACGGCCAGTCCTCGACGGCCAGGGCCTGGCGCAGCACGGCAGTGGCCGCAGCCCTGCGCCCCTCAGGGGCGCAGGCCCACTTCAGAATGGGAGAAGTGGAGGGCTCCGGCGGCATGTGCATCTGCGTCGACTGCCACTGGGTGGAGCGCTGTCAGGCCTATCACGCGGTGGAACGGCAGCACGGTGTGGAGCACCTCAGTGCAGATCCGGACCTGTGCCCCACGGCCCCCCGCATCCACGTGCAAGTCATCAGCCTGGAGGGCGCTCAGGTGGGGGTGGAGTGGGATGTGCGAGCCTGCGACAGCTTCCAGTCGGACCCGGGCCGCTGGAGTCGCCTGCGCCCGGGTGAAGTGGTGCCGGCATGAGCACTGTCGCCCCCTCCTGGCTGCTGGCGCTGCACAGCACCAGCGAGGAGCTTGGGCTGGGCCTCGCCCCTCTGTTGTCGTCCTCTCCGCCTGGGAGCCAGGCTCCGCAGAGCCCCCGCATCACCAGCCATCCCCTGGGCCGGCGGCTCTCCAACGATCTGCTGGCCTGTGTCGAGCAGCTGCTGCCGGCCCACCAGTGGCGTGAGCTGGGGCGTCTGGCCGTGGCCACGGGTCCGGGTGGGTTTACCGGTACCCGCCTGACCGTGGTCTTCGCCCGCACCCTGGCCCAGCAGCTGGCGCTGCCGCTGGATGGATTCAGCAGCTTCCTCCTGATCGCCCAGCGCCTGCGTCAGCGCGCCGAGGTGGGCGATCAGCCCTTCTGGCTGTTGCAGGAGCTTCCCCGTCGCGGCATCGTGGCGGGTTGCTACGCCGTGGACGAGTGGGCACTGGGGGGAATGGCCGAGCGGGAGGCCCCGCGCCTGTTCGGACGGCTGGCCGATCTGCCGCCAGGAGCTCGGCTGGAGGCTCGGGTCGATCCGGCGGCCGACGTGGCCCAGTTGCTGCGGCTGAGTGGGCTGGCGGCGGCGGCGGAATCGGCGGCTCCCTGGGCCAGCGTGCTGCCCCTTTATCCCACCAGTCCGGTAGGGCAGCCCTGATGCGGCGGATGCTGGTGGTGGCACTGCTGGCCGGCACTCTGGTGCTGGTCGGCCGTGGATGGCTGCTGCCCAGTCTCGGCCAGCCTCAGTTGATCCTGGTGCTGGGTGGCGATATCGAGCGGGAGAAGCTGGCCGGTCGGCTGGCCCTCCGTGACGGGCTGCCCCTGCTGGTGAGTGGTGGCAGCAATCCTGAATATGCCCAGTGGCTGTTCAGCCAGGAGGGGCTTGATCGCCGCCAGTTTCGCCTCGATTACCGAGCCCGCGACACCCTCGGTAACTTCACCACGGTGGTGGATGACCTCAAGCGACTGGGGATCCACCATGTGTTGCTGGTCACCAGCAGCGATCACATGGACCGGGCCCTCCTGGTGGGACGGATTGTGGCCGGCAGTCGCGGCATCCACCTCACCCCGGTGGCCGTGCCCTGCGGGGACAGCTGCCTGCCGGAGGGGCGCCGCAAGGTCTGGGGCGATGGCCTCCGGGCCGCTGCCTGGGTGGTCACCGGTCGGGATCTTCGCTCGTGGGCGGCAGGGCGGCTGGAGCCCGCGCTGGGGCCAGCAGGCCCTGGTCAAGGAGCCCGTTGATCTGCTCCTGACAGGCGGCGGTGGTTGCCAGCAGGTCGACGCGGCGACGGGAGGCGGGTGGGGGGATGATCTGGCCGATGCGGATGTGGATCGGCACCAGCCTTGGGGTGCTCTGACCCGTCCCGAGGGCCCGGTGACTGTTGATGATCGCCACCGGCAGGAGAGGAACCCCGGCCCGTGCCGCCAGCAGGGCGGCCCCTGGCTGTGGCTGGTTCACGCGCCCGTCCGGCTGGCGGGTGCCGTCGATGAAGACTCCGGTGGCCCAGCCCTCGAGCAGGCGGTCGGTGGCGATGCGGATGGCCTCCCTGTCGCTGGCACCACGGGAAACGGGATAGGCCCCGCAGGCCCGGATGATGGGCCCCAGCAGAGGCACCCGGAACAGTTCGGCCTTGGCCATGAAGGCCACCGGACGCCCCAGGGCGTGCCCCAGCAGGGGCGGGTCGAGATGGGACCCATGGTTCGCGACCACCACCAGGGCCCCATCCATGGGAACCCGGTCATTGCCGCTGGTGCGGCCCCTGAACAGCAGCCGGAACACCGGAAACACCAGCAGGTAGCTGATCAGGCGGTACGTGAAGCTCGGCCTGGGGGTGAGCAGGGCCGGGGGGGCAACCCGGCGGCGCAGGCCGCGGCGGCGGGGCGCGATCGGCCCGCTGGCCGGGAGACCCTTCCCTGTGTCGCTCAAAGTCCCAGGTCGGCGGCGCTGCTGATCTGGGCGGTGGTCACCCCCGTCAGGCTGCGTTTGATCAGACCACTGAGCACGTTGCCGGGGCCGATCTCCACCACGGTGTCGATGCCCTGGGCCGCCAGCTGATCCATGGTTTCGCGCCAACGCACTCCGCTCACCATCTGCCGCCGCAGCCGCTGCTTGAGCTCGCTCCCGTCGCGGCAGGGAGTTGGATCGGTGTTGCTCAGCACCGGGATGCTGGCGTCGGCGAAGGGCACCTCCTCCAGCACGGCGGCGAAGGCGGCGGCCGCATCGGCCATGAACGGCGAGTGGAACGCCCCGGAGACCGTCAGGGGAATGGCCCGCTTGCAGGAGAGCTGGGCGGCCACGGCGGCCACGGCCTCCGGCAGCCCGGAGATCACCACCTGGGCCGCACTGTTGTCGTTGGCGATCACCACGCCCTCGCTGGCTTCCACCAGTGCCTCCAGTTCGCTGCGCTCGAAGCCCATCACCGCGGTCATCGCCCCATCGCCCGCCGCCGCCATCAGTTCGCTGCGGCGGCGCATCAGCTCCAAGCCGGTGCTGAAGTCGAAGACCTCGGCGGCGTAGAGGGCCACCAGTTCCCCCAGGCTGTGGCCGGCCACCAGATCGGCCTGGCGGCCCTGGGCCTTGAGGCCATCCACCAGCAGGCTTTCCAGCACGAACAGGGCGGGCTGGGTGTTTCTGGTGTCGCCCAGATCGGATGGCTCCTCCTGGCCCTCGCTCGCCTCGCCCGCGCAGATCGCCAGCAGGTCGCGACCCAGAAGTTCGGAGGCGGCGGTGAAGCGCTCGCGGGCGCCCGGAAGCTCCAGCACGCCGCTGGCCATGCCGGCTTTCTGTGAGCCCTGACCGGGAAACACCCAGGCAATCCCCATGGCGACACGCTTGCGAACCGGCTGGAGATTACGGCGGTGCCGTTCAACCGGGGTCAGGGGACGCCTGGCCGAAGTCGGGACCACCCCAGCGCAGCAGGGCCGCGCCCCAGCTGAGTCCGGCCCCGAAGCCACTGCTGGCGATCAGATCGCCCGGGCGAACCCGGCCATCCCTGACGGCCTCATCCAGCATCAGCGGGATGGTGGCGGCGGAGGTGTTGCCGTAGCGGGCCAGGTTGCTGAGCACCCGCTCATGGGGGATGGCAAAGCGGTCGGCCACTGCATCGAGGATGCGCTGGTTGGCTTGGTGGAGCAGCAGCCAGTCGAGCTGCTCCGCGGCCGTGCCGGTGCTCTTCAGCAGTTCCTGCAGCACCGCCGGCACCTCCCGCACCGCGAACTTGTAGACCTCCTGTCCATTCATGTGGATGGTCTTGAAGCCGCCTTTCTGGGTCGAATGGCCCTCCAGCAGGGGAACGTGATCATCCTGCTGGCGCAAGGAGAGGCAGTCGGCCCGGCGGCCATCGGAGTGCATCTTGAAGCCCAGCAGGCCGTTGCTCGACTCCTCGCAGGCTTCCACCGCCACGGCGGCGGCACCGTCACCGAAGAGCACGCAGGTGCTGCGGTCGTCCCAGTCGATCCAGCGGCTGAGCTGATCGGCGCCGATCACCAGGGCCCGCCCCACCGTTCCCCCCCGGATGTACTGGCTGGCGGTGATCAGGGCAAACAGGAAGCCGCTGCAGGCGGCGGTGAGATCGAAGGCCGCGGCCCCACGGGCCCCAAGGGCGCCCTGCACCCGTGGGGCGGTTCCGAACAGATCATCCGGGCTGGAGGTAGCCAGCAGGATCAGGTCCAGATCCTCGGCGTCCCAGCCGGCCTGCTCCAGGGCAGCCTGGGCGGCGGCGGTTGCCAGGCTGGTGAGGGTTTCACCTGGACCGGCGACTCGGCGAGAGGAGATGCCAGTGCGGCTGCGGATCCAGGCGTCGTTGGTGTCGACCCTGCGGCTGAGCTGCTCATTGCTGATGCTGACCAGCGGCAGGGCACTGCCGCTACCCACCAGGGCCATCCCTGCGCCCATCCGGCCGAGCGACACCGTCTCAGTCCTCAGTTGGGCTCAGTCAACCACAGGCGGTGACGGTGTCTTCCTGGGCGCTGAGTCTGTGCAGGTCGTCCATGACCCCGTGGCTGGCGGCCAGGTGGGCGAGGCGCAGGGCACTGACCACCGAGAGGGCCTTGCTGCTGCCATGGCCGATCACGCAGACACCGTTCACGCCCAGCAGCAAGGCCCCCCCGTGCTCAGCATGGTCGAGGCGTTTCTTGATCCGGATCAGATTGCTGCGCAGGAATGCCGAGCCCACCTTGCCGCGGCGACCGCGGGGCAATTCCGCACGCAGCACGTCGAGCAGCACGCTGCCCACCGACTCGAGAAACTTCAGGAGCACGTTGCCGGTGTAGCCATCGCAGACCACCACATCGAAGATGCCTGAGAGCACATCCCGGCCTTCACAGTTGCCCTTGAAGGAAATCCGGGGTTCGGCGGCCAGCAGGGGGAAGGCCTTGAGCGTGAGTTCGTTGCCCTTGCACTCCTCTTCGCCGATGTTGAGCAGACCGACGCTCGGCCGGGGCACCCCGAGCACGTCACGGCTGTAGATGCTCCCCAGCAGGGCGAACTGGTGCAGGTAGCCCGGTTTGCAGTCCATGTTGGCGCCTACATCGAGCACCAGCACCTGCTGGGAAGGGTCCTTGGTGGGGAAGAGGGCGCCGATGGCCGGCCGGTCGATGCCCTTGAGACGGCCCAGCCGGAAGATGGCCGAGGCCATCACGGCCCCGGAGTTGCCGGCTGAATAGACCGCGGTGGCCTCCCCCCGCTTCACCAGGTCCATGGCCAGGTTGATGCTGGCGTCGCGCTTGCGCCGAACCACCGTGGCCTCGTCGTCCATGCCCACGGACGGGCCGCTGGGCACCAGCTCGATCAGGCCCCGCTGGAGGGCCTCCCGCAGCAGCTCGCCCAGGCCCAGCTTGGGCACCACCGCCTCCACCGCCGCTGCTTCGGCCACGAAGCGGATGCGCACGGGCAGGATCTGCACCGCCCTGAGGCAACCCTCCAGGATCGGTCCCGGAGCGTGGTCGCCCCCCATGCCGTCGACGGCGACCCAGAGGCGCTCGTCACGGCTGATGGCGGCCAGTTCTTCCCCACCGCTCTGCTGGAGCCGGCGCAGGGGATCGATCACCAGGGGGTTGAGGACCGAGCCGGCCGTCGAGGCCATGCTGCCGGCCACGGACCCTGCGGCGGAGGCCATCGTGCCTGCCACCGAACCCGCGGCCGACGCTGCCGTGCTGGCGGAGGAGGTGGCTGTGCCCACGATCGTGGTGACCGCCGCATTGCGGCGGTACCAGATCACCAGGCGACGAATGGCCCGGCTGGGCTTGGCACGCCTGCCGGAGCGAGGATCGAGATCAGATTCCTTCGGAGGCAACGGCTTCCACGATGCGCTGAAACAGGTATCCCGTGCCACGAGCCGTGAGGATCAGCTCGGGATTGGCTGGATCATCCTCCAACTTGGAGCGCAACCGGGAGATGTGGACATCCACCACCCTGGTGTCCACATGGCGCTCGGGTGTATAGCCCCAGACTTCCTTGAGGATTTCGCCACGGCTGAAGGGTTCGCCCGAGCGGCTCACCAGCAACTCCAGCAAACTGAATTCCATGCCTGTGAGGCGGATGCGCTCCTCGCCCCGGTACACCTGCCGCTTGTTGGTGTCGATGCGCAGTTCCCCTACCTGGATGACCCCGGAATTGGGGATTCCCACCACCTGGTCCTTCTCCACCCGTCGCAGCACGCAGCGGATGCGAGCCTCCAGTTCCTTGGGGCTGAAGGGCTTGACGACGTAGTCATCGGCCCCCAGCTCCAGTCCGGTGATGCGGTCAGCCACATCACCCAGGGCGGTGAGCATCACGATCGGCACATCCGATTCCTTGCGCAGCTCCTGGCAGACCCCATAGCCGTCGAGCCTGGGCATCATCACGTCGAGCACCACCAGATCCGGACTCGACTGACGGAAGGCCTCGAGAGCCTCGATCCCGTCGGAGGCGGTGACCACGTGGTAACCGATCATCGAAAGGCGTGTGTCCAGGATCCTGCGGATGCTGGCTTCGTCGTCGACGACCAGGATGGTCTCCTTCGCTGAGCTGGAAACCGTCATCGCGTCGCCGGCACGGTTACAAAATCTCCGACCACTGAACTGGTGCGAGCACCCGCCAGTTCACCCAAAGCCACCATTCTTCACAAACCTCTTTGGGACGTTCCACCCCTTTCTACGTCTGCCAGAGCTGCGGCGCTCAGTCCCGTCAGTTCTTCGGCCGCTGCCCCGGTTGCGGCAGCTGGAACAGCCTCGTGGAGCAGAGCAACCCCGCCGCTGATGGCCGCCGTCGGCGCAGCACACCAGCGCCCCCAGCGGATGGCGCCGCTCCTCGGGCGCGGCGCTCTGAGCCGATCCAGACCGTGGGTGAACGCCCGCTGCGGCGGCTCGCCACGGGCTTCCCTGAACTGGATCGGGTCCTCGGGGGTGGCCTGGTGCCCGGGTCGCTCGTGCTGGTGGGCGGGGATCCAGGCATCGGCAAGTCGACGCTGCTGCTGCAGAGCGCACGGGCCCTGGCCGATGTCTGCTCGGTGCTCTACGTGAGTGCTGAGGAATCGGCCCAGCAAGTGAAGCTGCGCTGGCGGCGCCTGGGCCCGGAGCAGGGAGCGGAGGGAGAGGGGGCGAGCGATCAGGCCGGACTGCAGCTCTTGGCCGAGACCGATCTGGAGCTGGTGCTGCAGGAGTTGGAGGCGCTGCGCCCGGCAGTGGCGATCATCGACAGCATCCAGGCGCTCCATGACGCCGAGCTGAGCAGCGCCCCGGGCTCGGTTTCCCAGGTCAGAGACTGCGCCGCGGCCCTGCAGCGGCTGGCCAAGCGCCAGGACACGGCCCTGCTTCTTGTGGGCCATGTCACCAAGGAGGGAATGCTGGCAGGTCCGAAGGTGCTTGAACATCTGGTGGATGCCGTGCTCACATTCGAGGGCGACCGCTTCGCGAGCCACCGACTGCTGCGGGCCGTCAAGAACCGCTTCGGTGCCACCCACGAGCTGGGGGTGTTCGAGATGCGTGACCGTGGTCTGGTCGAGGTGACCAACCCCAGCGAGCTGTTCCTGGGGGGAGAAGGCCCCTGCGCCGGCACCGCCACGATCGTGGCCTGCGAAGGCACCCGGCCGCTGCTGGTGGACCTCCAGGCTCTGGTGAGCACCACCAGCTACGCCAGTCCGCGGCGAACCGCCACAGGGATCGGCATCAACCGCCTGCATCAGATCCTGGCAGTGCTGGAGAAGCACCTGGGCCTGCCCCTATCCCGCTTCGATTGCTATCTGGCCGTGGCCGGGGGGCTCGACGTGGAGGAGCCCGCCGCCGACCTGGGGGTGGCCGCCGCGGTGGTGGCCAGCTACCGCGATCTCACCTTGCCCGCCGGCACCGTGCTGGTGGGAGAGCTTGGGCTGGGGGGACAGATCCGCTCGGTGGGCCAGCTGGAGTTACGGCTGCAGGAAGCTGCCCGCCTGGGGTTCACCAGGGCCGTGGTGCCCCGTGGCACCGGCCTTGCTCCAGCGGCCGCCGCGCTGGGGCTGGAGCTGCTCGAGGCGGGAGGAGTGGCCGAAGCCCTGGTGACGGCTCTAGGAGTGGATCCCGCCGCCGACTGAGGCTTCAGAAATAGACATCAACGGAGCCGCGGCCGCTGGTCTTGAGCCAGTTCTGGGCCTCGATGTAGTTGTTGGGGGCCATCCGGATCGCCTTGGTCCAGTACTCGGCCGCCTGGGCGAAGCGACGGTCGGCCTCGTCGGTGTCGCCACGCTCCTCAGCCAGGGAACCGAGGTGGTGGTGGATCACCGCCATGTTGTTGAGGGCCTGGGGCATCTTGCTGTTGAGCTCCAGCACCTGCTCGTAGGTCTCGATCGCCCGCTGGTGGTCGCCGTTGCTCGTGTACACCAAGGCCATGTTGTACAGGATGAAGGCGCGATCGAGGGGGTCGTCCTCGAGCTTCAACGCCTCGTCGTAATTCTCAAGCGCCTCGGCATATTCCCCATCCCCCTGGGCGCTCATGCCGTCGCGGTAGTAGGCGAAGGCCTCCTTGGCCCGGCGATTGGTGGGCAGCACCTTGAGGATCAGGTCGGCCATCACCGTGAAACTCTTGTCGATGAAGTTGTCGTTGCGTTGGCTACGGGGCACGGCGCGACTGGCGTGATCGGTGCTCCCATCCTGACGGGTGCCTGCCTGGCCAGGGAGCCTCCGCCACACTCCCTACCCTTGGGGCCTGAGCCTCGGCCCGTGACCCTGACCTCCCCCCTGCCTGCGCCCAGTGCCCCCGTCGAGCCCTTGCTCCTGGATGTGAACGGCATGAAGTGCGGCGGCTGCGTGCGGGCGGTGGAGCGGCGCCTGCTGGAGCAGCCCGGAGTCAGCCAGGCCAGCGTCAATCTGGTGACCCGCACCGCCTGGATCGGTCTGGACCCTGTCCAGAGCACCCCGGCGGACGATCAGGCGACGGCGTTGATCGCCAGCCTGCAGGCCCTGGGATTCGAGGCCCACCGCCGCGATCAGATGGGCCCCGATCCCAGCCGCGCCGAGCGCGACCAGCAGCGCCGCTGGCGTCAGGAGTGGCGCCAGCTGATCGTGGCCCTCACTCTGATGCTGGTGTCAGTGCTCGGTCACCTGGCCCAGGGTGGCCACCTGCCGCCGGCCCTGATGGCCCTGCCCGGGGTGCCCAGGCTGGGTGATCTGGGCTTCCACGCCCTCGTGGCCAGCGTGGCTCTGCTCGGACCCGGGCGGGCAATCCTGGTGCGGGGCGCACGCAACGCCTGGCAGCGGACCCCGAGCATGGACACCCTGGTGGGGTTGGGCATGGGCAGTGCCTACCTGGCCAGCCTGGTGGCTTACCTGCGACCGGGGTCCGGCTGGCCCTGCTTCTTCAATGAGCCTGTGATGCTGCTGGGCTTCGTGCTGCTGGGCCGCTTTCTGGAAGAGCGCGCCCGTAACCGCACGGGCCAGGCCCTCGAGCAGCTGGTACGCCTTCAGCCCGACACCGCCCTGCTGCTCCTCGGCGATGGACCGCCTCGTGAGGTGCGCGTCGGTGGTCTTCGCCCTGGCGACCGGGTGCGCCTGCTACCCGGAGATCGCGTCCCTGTCGACGGTGAGGTGGTCGACGGTCACTCCGCAGTGGATGTCTCCAGTCTCACGGGCGAACCCATGCCCCTGGAGGCAGGGCCTGGTACCGAGCTGATGGCCGGCATGCTCAACCTGCAGGCCCCTCTGGAGCTGGAGGTGCGGCGTACGGGCCCCGAGTCGACCCTGGCGCGGATCATTGCCCTGGTGGAGCAGGCCCAGGCCCGCAAGGCGCCGATCCAGAGCCTGGCCGACCGGGTGGCCGGCCGCTTCAGCGTGGCCGTGTTGCTGCTGGCCATGGCCACATTTGTGTTCTGGTGGCAATGGGGCACCAGGCTCTGGCCCCAGGTGCTGTTCGGGGCGGGCCACGGGGCCCACGGCGGTCATGGAGTGCTGGGGGCCACGGCCACCACTCCCTTCTCGCTCGCTCTGCAGCTGGCGATTGCGGTGCTGGTGGTGGCCTGCCCCTGTGCCCTGGGTCTGGCCACCCCCACGGCGATCACGGTGGGATCGGGCCAGGCGGCCCGCTCTGGCCTGCTCTTCCGCGGCGGCGACGCGATCGAGATGGCGGCCCGCCTCGAGAGCGTGCTCTTCGACAAGACCGGAACCCTCACCCTTGGCCGCCCCCTGGTGGTGGCCGTCCTGCCAGCCGGCGGCGGCGATCCCGCCGGGGCGGCGGCTGACGCCTTGATCCAGCTCGCCGCCAGCCTCGAGCAGCACACCCGCCACCCCCTGGCCCATGCCCTCCTGCAGGAGGCCCAGTGTCGCGGGCTGAGCCTTGCGGACGTGAGCGACAGCCGCACAGAGGTGGGATCCGGTGTGGAAGGCCGGCTGGGGGGGCATGACGGCCTGGCCCGGGTCGGTCGCCCGGGCTGGCTGAGTGCCCATGGTCTGGCCATTCCCGCTGAGCTGGATCTGCAGCTGACCCAGCTGGAGTCAAAGGGGGCCACGGTGCTGGTGGTGGCCTCTCCCGAGGCCGTGCTTGGTCTGGTGGCGGTGCAGGACCAGCCCCGTACCGATGCGGCCCAGGCCCTGGCTGAGCTTGGCGACATGGGCCTGCGGCTTGGGGTGCTCAGTGGAGATCGTCGCGAGCCGGTGTTGCAGCTGGGTGAACGGCTGGGGTTGCCCAGCGCGGGCCTGGCCTGGGAGCTCAACCCCCAGCAGAAGCTGGAGCACATCCTCAACTGGCGCCAGCAGGGGACTGTGGCGATGGTGGGTGACGGGATTAACGACGCCCCGGCCCTGGCGGCCGCTGACCTGGGCATCGCGGTGGGCACCGGCACCCAGATCGCCCAGGACACCGCTGATCTGGTGATCCTCGGTGACCGGCTGGAGTCCCTGGTGGAGGCCCTGCGCCTGGCGCGCCGCACCCTGGCCAAGGTGAGGCAGAACCTGTTCTGGGCCTTCGGCTACAACCTGATCGTCCTGCCGATCGCCGCGGGGGCCCTTCTGCCCGGCTTCGGCTTGCTGCTCTCGCCTCCGCTGGCCGCCCTGCTGATGGCCGTCAGCTCGATCACCGTGGTCGTCAACGCGCTGCTGCTCCATGGCCCTGCCTGAGCGTCCCCGAGGCCGTTTTCTGGTGCTGGAGGGCATCGATGGGTCGGGCAAATCGAGCCAGCTGGAGCGCCTGGCGACCTGGCTTCCCGTCAGCGGCCTCATGCCTGCCGGCGCCAGCCTGGTCACCACCCGTGAGCCAGGCGGAACTCCGCTCGGTCAGGGGCTGAGGCAGCTGCTGCTCCATCCCCCGGCGGCGGCTGCCCCAGTGGCCAGTGCCGAGCTTCTGCTCTATGCCGCCGATCGCGCCCAGCACGTTCAGAGCCTGATCGAGCCGGCCTTGGCGGCCGGTCACTGGGTGCTCAGCGATCGATTCGCCGGTTCCACGGCCGCCTATCAGGGCCATGGCCGGGGCCTGTCCCTTGCCCTGATCGACCAGCTCGAGTCCATCGCCACCGCCGGCCTGGTGCCTGATCTCACCCTCTGGCTCGATCTGCCCTTGACGCTGTCTGCCCAGCGCCGGGGCCATCGCGGCGCTGATCGGATCGAAGCGGCTGGCCTGCCGTTTCTGGAGCGGGTGTCTGCCGGGTTTGCGCGGCTGGCCGCGGAGCGGGGCTGGCCTCGGCTGGATGCCTCCGGATCGCCCCCTGAGGTGGAGTCGGCCCTTCGTGCTGTTCTGCTGGAGCATTTCCCCCTTGTCCTGGCCAGGCCAGCCGATGCCGATGGCTGATCTGTTTGCTGATCTGATCGGTCAGCCCACGGCGGTGGCGCTGATGCGCTCCTCCCTGGAGCTGCAGCGCCTGGCGGCCGCTTACCTGCTCAGCGGTCCTGAGGGAGTGGGCCGCCGGTTGGGGGGGCTGCGCTTCCTGGAGGGCGTGCTGGCCGGACCCGCCGGCGCCCCTGCAGTGCGCCGGCGCCTGAGCCAGGGCAACCATCCTGATCTGCTCTGGTTGGAGCCCACTTATTCCCACCAGGGTCGGCTTGTGCCGGTGAGCCAGGCGATGGCGGAGGGGGTGAGTAAACGGGGCCTGCCGCAGATCCGGCTGGAGCAGATCCGCTCCGTCGGACCGTTCCTGGCGAGGCGGGCAGTGGCTGGCCCACGCCCGGTGGTGGTGATCGAGGCCGTGGAGCTGATGGCGGAGGGGGCGGCCAATGGGCTGCTCAAGACCCTGGAGGAGCCAGGGGCGGGACTGCTGCTGCTGCTGAGCACCGCGCCGGAGCGCCTGCTCAGCACGATTCGCTCCCGCTGCCAGCAGATTCCCTTCCGCCCCCTCGATCCCGTTGCGATGGCCGAGGTTCTGGCGCAGCAGGCCGCCGCCGCTGATGCTTCTGGCGCCTCAGAAGCCGCTGACATTTTTGAAGCCGCTGATCCTCCCGAGCTGATCGAGCTGGCGGCTGGAGCCCCGGGGGCCCTGATCGAGCATCGCCGTCAGTGGCGTGGTTTGCCCAGCGGCCTGGCGGAACGGCTGGGGGGCCTGGCAGCCGATCCGCTCGAGGCGATGGCGCTGGCCCGCGACCTGAGTGAAGCGCTTGATCTCGATCAGCAGTTGTGGCTGCTCAACTGGTGGCAGCTTTGCCTCTGGCGCCGGGACCCCAGGCTGCCTCAGCAGCACCGGCTGGAGCGGTTGCGTGGGCAACTGCGAGGCTTCGTGCAGCCTCGCCTGGCCTGGGAAGTGGCCCTGCTGGAGCTGAGTGGTGTGATCGTCTGAGGTGCCACGTCTCCTTCCCAGCCCCGCTGGGCTCAGGCACTCTCGAGAGCGTGGGAGGCCGTGGCCAGTTGCTCTTCCCGTTGGCTGCGGATCAGGGCCTCCTGCTGGGCGAGTTTGGCTCCGGTCGGCAGTTCCAGGCAGTAGCCGGCTCCATAGACCGTCTTGATGAAGCGCGGTTTGCGTGGATCGGGCTCGAGCTTTGTGCGCAGGTGGCGCACATGGACCCGAATGGTCTCGATGTCGTCGTCAGGTTCGTAACCCCAGACTTCCTTGAGGATCAGCGACGGCGCCACGGTCTGCCCATGGCGTTGCAGCAGGCAGTGGAGCAACTCGAATTCCAGGTGGGTCAGGCGCACGGGCTCGTCGAACCAGATCGCCTCAAACCGCTCAGGAACCAGGGTGAGGGGGCCGTAGCTGAGGATTTCGCTGTGCTTGGTGGAGAGCGGAGCTCGGTCGCTGCGGCGCAGCAGGGCCTTGACGCGCACCATCAGCTCCTCGAGATCGAAGGGTTTGGTGAGGTAGTCGTCGGCACCGGAGTTGAACCCGCTCACCTTGTCCTTGGTGCCGCCCAGGGCTGTGATCATCAGGATCGGGATGGCGGCAGTGCGCTCATCCCGGCGTAGCCGCTGGCAGAGGGTGAGACCGTCGACCTTCGGCAGCATCAGATCAAGCAGGATCAGATCAGGGTTGGCCTGCAGCGCCAGGGCCTGACCCTTGATCCCATCGTCGGCGGTCTCCACTACGAAGCCGCCGTGCTCAAGATGGCCGGCCACCAGCTCGCGCATGTCCTCGTCGTCCTCAATCAGCAAGATGCGGGCTTTCATGGCAAGTGCTGAGGGACACGTGTCGGCAGGACGAAGAGGGCCGGCACCAACGATGCGAACCTTATTTTCTCCTGATCCGAGGCTTCCCTGAGTTCCGCCGGACCGCTCCTGCGGCTGGTTTCTGGGCTGCAAGCCTGCTCTGACAAGGTTTCTGACTGGGACAGGCCCAGAACAACTTGAATTGAATCTACAGATTTTCTTCCAGTACGAGTCTTGCCAGCGCGTTCTGGCTGTGACACCTCTCAGGCGTTGGCGAACAGGTTGGGCTTTGTGCTCGGACCGGTCAGGTAGGAGATTTTCATGCCAGAAGCCACCACCGCTTCAGGCTGCGTCTGTGGGTTGAGAAACTCCCCGGGCAGGATTCGAACCTGCGACCAATCGGTTAACAGCCGACCGCTCTACCACTGAGCTACCGAGGAACGGGCTGAGGTGAACCTACCCGCCGGCCCTGCCGCCCGGCAAGGGGGGAAGTCGGCTCTCGATGCGCCGCCGCAGGGCTGGGCCCTTCTGCCAGGGCCCGATCCGGCCCCGCTCCATCTCGGCGGCACCGTCGCAATGGTCGAGCTCTTCCAGCCGATGGGTGATCCACAGCGCCGCCAGCGGCCGCTTCCGCCGGTGGCAGAGCCGCTCGATCAGTTGCAAGACCTCTCTCTGGCTTTCGGGGTCGAGCAGGGCGGTGGGCTCATCGAGCAGCAGCAGGCCAGCGTTTCCTGCCAGGGCACCGGCAATCGCCAGCCGCTGTTTCTGGCCGCCGCTGAGGGTGTGAATCGGCCGCATTTCGAACCCCCCCAGCCCCACCTGGGCAAGGGCCGCGGCCACCCGTGCCTGCCGCACCTCGGCTGGCAGTCCCTGCTCAAGGCCGAGCTGCAGATCGGTGCCGCAACTGGGGAGCAGCAGCTGGTGATCGGGGTTCTGGAACACCAGGGCGGGCTTGAGCGTCAGCGCCACCCGGCCACCACTGGGTTCAAGCAGGCCGGCAATCAGGCGCAAAAGGGTGCTCTTGCCGCTGCCGTTGCCGCCCACCAGCATCCAGAGGCCGGGTCCGGGCAGGCGCAGGTCGCAGTGATCAAGGGCGTCACTGCCGTTGGGCCAGCCAAAACAGAGCCCCCCCACCTCCAGGGCGGAAGATCGGGGCGATGCGGCTTCGCTGGAGGGTTTGCCCCAGGCCATCAACCGTCGACGCTGAAGCCCGGCCGCTTGCTGCCGCCGCCGACCGCCGACTTCTCGTACAGCTGAACGGCCAGCAGCTCGCCACTGAGCAGGCTGACTCGCTTCTCCTCGGATTTCTCACAGTGGAGCTCGAGCACGCGGGGATGGCTGCTTTCCATGGCCGCCCGGATCTCGCTGTAGAGCGCCTGGGCGTCGCTCAGTTCCTTGCGCTGCACCGAGATGGGCATGGGGCTGAGCTTGAGGGCGAGCTCGACGACGTACACGTTCTGTGCTTGAAGACCAAGGGCCACTCTGGCGAATGGCCTGCCGCGCCGCCGCCGGCCGTGGCCCGGGTCCGCTGGGTGTATGTACTCATTTACGGGTGTGCTCAATCGGACGTGGTCCCGGAGCGTGCCGGTTTTCCGTAAAGTGAGTCTGTAAAGCTTCATGAAGTACCCGCATGACGATCGCTCTAGGGCGCGCACCTGCCGCACGGGGATGGTTCGACGTCCTCGATGACTGGCTCAAGCGCGACCGCTTTGTTTTCGTGGGGTGGTCCGGTCTGCTGCTCTTCCCCACCGCCTATCTGGCGCTGGGTGGCTGGCTGA
>CALRVC020000017.1:0-72875 GCA_943371515.1 Synechococcus sp. UW140
TCGATCGGATCACTGAGGTGACCGACGAGCTGCGCCGTCTGCTCAAGGAGTTCGAGAAGGAACTCGCCATCCTGCGCGGCCGCGTCGACAACCTCGAGGCCAAGGTGGGTGAGCTGGAGGCCAACCAGTTCTCCACCACCACCAAGCTGTCGGGGTATGGCACGTTCGTGCTGGGTGCCAATGCCTTCAGCGGCAGTGCCACCGATCTGCGGGATGCGGCCAGCCGGGAAGTGGGCGGCACCACCTTCAACTACGACTTGCAGCTGGTACTCGACACCAGCTTCACCGGCAAAGATCTGCTGCGGACGGTACTCCGGGCCGGTAATTTCGGCACCAGCGCCTTCGGTGGCGCGGGGCCAACCGGCAATCTCTCCACCCTGGAGATTGCCTTCGAGGAAGCATCGGGCCCCGACTCCCTCGGGATCGACAAACTCTATTACCAGTTCCCGATCGGAACTAATTTCACCGCCACCATCGGCGGACGGCTCGGGCAAGAAGACATGCTGGCGATCTGGCCGAGCGCCTATGTCACTGAACCAATTCTGAATCTCTTTTTTCTCAACGGAAGTACGCTCAACTACAGCAAGAACGCCGGACCCGGCGCTGGCCTGTGGTGGCAAAGCAACGGCTGGAGTCTCAGCGCCGCCTATGTGGCCGCCACCGGATTCCTGGGTGACTCCAGCCGTGGCGGACTCGGCAACGGCAACAGTCAGAGCACCGGCACCGCCCAGCTGGCCTACGCCGGCGATCGCTGGGCCGTGGCAGCCATCTACAACTACATTCAGAACGGCGTGGCAATCCCAGGTGCCACACCATTCGCCACAGCTGCATTCGAAGATCCCTCCTCCAGCCGCACAAATGCATTCGGGCTCAGCGGCTACTGGCAGCCTGAACAATCGGGCTGGCTCCCGTCGATCAGCGCCGGTTGGGGATATGGCACCACCTCCTATGGCTCAGATCCCGGAAGCGGGGCACTGAGTGTCAGTCAGTCTTGGATGGTGGGTCTGGAGTGGGCCGATGTGCTGATCAAAGGAAACACCTTGGGTATGGCAGTCGGCCAACCGGTATTCGCCACGGCACTGAGCGGAGGCGAAAGCCCCGATGACGGCAATTTTGTCTGGGAGTGGTGGTACAAGCTCCAGGTCACCGACAACATCTCGATCACCCCGGCGTTGTTCTATCTGAGCCGTCCCCTCGGCCAGGACACCCCCAGCGACAGCTCGTTCCGCCAACTGGGCGGGTTGGTCAAGACCAGCTTCTCGTTCTGAGCGCAACCGCTGGGCCAGGTTGATTGGTTCATCCGGCAGGGCTCTGGCGGAGGCCAGGGTTGCGGGGCGGTCACCAACGCGAGCAACGGTTTTCGGAACCAAGCCGACAACGGTCCCCCGAACAGCGATGAGGCCAGTCCGGTGGAGAGCCAGACCAGCTCTGGTGATCGCCCTGTAGGGAGGCTCCTTCGTGCTCGGCCTCCTGGGACTCCCTGCCCTTCGACGCCTCTGGCGTCAGACTGCCCGAACCAGGCGAATGTCGCCCCCTCTTGCCCGTGATGACCCGCACTGCTCCTGCTCGTCCCGCGTCCTCTTCCGCCAAGGAGGGGGTCGAGGATCCAAGCCCCACCAGCCTGCCGGTGACGATCCTGACGGGCTTCCTCGGGGCCGGCAAAACCACCCTGCTCAACCACATCCTCAGCAACCAGAGTGGCCTGAAAACCGCTGTTCTGGTCAATGAGTTCGGTGAGATCGGCATCGACAACGACCTGATCATCGCCACCGGTGAAGACATGGTGGAGCTCAGCAACGGCTGTATTTGCTGCTCGATCAACGGAGAGCTGCTGGAAGCAGTGGAGCGGATTCTCGACCGTCCAGAGCCCGTGGATTATCTGGTGGTGGAAACCACCGGCCTGGCCGACCCTCTGCCGGTGGCGATGACCTTCCTGGGCAGCGAGTTGCGTGACAGCACCCGCCTCGATTCGATCATCACCCTGATCGATGCCGAGAATTTCGAAGCAAGCAGTTTTGAGAGCGAAGTGGGCCGTGCCCAGGTGATCTACGGCGACATCCTGATGCTCAATAAGTGTGATCTGGTGCCGGAGACGAAGCTGCAACAGCTGGAAGCCCTGCTGCGGAACCTCAAGCCAGATGCCCGCATCCTGCGCTCAGTCAAGGGAGACGTGGCCCTGCCATTACTGCTGAGCGTGGGCCTGTTCGAATCCGACCGGGTGGTGGCCACGGACGACGCGGCCGCATCTGCAGTCGCTGGGGCCCAGGCAACCGATCAACTCGACCATGGTGACTGTGACCACGATCATGGTCACTGCAACCACGACGACGGCCATGCTCATGCTCATGGCCATGATCATGGCCACGAGCACCAAGACGGCTCCGCCGAGCATCCAGCAGACCATCTCGCCATCGAGGGGTTCACCTCGCTCTCCTTTTCCAGCGACGGACCCTTCGCCCTGCGCAAGTTCCAGAACTTCCTTGACAATCAGCTTCCCACGGAGGTGTTCAGGGCCAAGGGCATCCTCTGGTTCAACGAGAGCGAGCGCCGTCATGTGTTCCACCTGGCCGGCAAACGCTTCTCGATCGACGACTCTGACTGGAATGGTGAGCGCAAAAACCAGCTGGTCCTGATCGGTAAGAATCTGGATCACCAGCGCCTGCGCCGCCAGCTTCAGTCCTGTGTGGCCAAGGATCCGGGCCGGGGATTTGCCTAAATCACATCTGATCAGGTCACAATGATCACCAAGTCTTGTTCCATTGAAGCGAGGCCCTGGACTCGGTCATTTCTACGGTTGAGGCGTCGTCCAGGCGTTCAATCCCGCCGTCAATCTTGACAAAGCCCCTCTGTTCCCGTCCAATCCAGCAGGTTGTCACCAGTCTGCTCGTTCTCACCGCCTCCATCACGGCCGCTGACTCCATTCCCAAGGTGGCTGCCCAGGAGATTGGCGGAGAATTGGCCCAGTCCGTCAAAGGAGCCGAAATCGGTGTGTACTCGGGCCGCCACTATAATACCGATAAGGAACTCTACAAGCAGTTCACAGCTAAAACAGGAATCAAGGTGAGGCTTCTGGAGGGTAAAGATGATGCCCTGATCGAACGTCTTCGCACCGAAGGCAGCAGAAGTGAGGCCGACGTGCTGGTGCTTGTGGATGCCGCGCGGCTGGACCGAGCCACCGATCTTGGCCTGTTCAGACCCACCAGATCGGCCGCTCTCAACCGGGATGTTCCCACCAACCTGCGAGATTCCAGGGGGCGCTGGTATGCGCTGACACGCCGGGTGAGGATCGTGGTGGTGAACCCAAAACGGGTCAATCCGGCATCAATCCGCACCTATGCTGATCTGGCCAAACCTGCGCTGAAAGGACAACTCTGCTTGCGCAACCGCCAGAGTCCCTACAACCAGTCACTGGTGGCCGACCAGATGATCCAGCGTGGTGAAGCCTCCACCCGGGTCTGGATCAAAGGGATGACCAACAATGTCACCCAGCCCTTCTTCAGCTCCGATACCCCCTTGGTGCGGGCCGTGGCCAACGGTGAGTGCGGCGTGGGAGTGGTGAACACCTACTACGTGGCTCGGATGCTCTCAGGCGAAAGTGGCGAGGCCGACAAGGCCCTTGCCCAGCGCGTCAAGGTGGTCTTTCCCAATCCAGCCCACGTGAACATCAGTGGAGGTGGTGTGACCACCGCCTCAAAGAATCCTGCGGCTGCCCTGAAACTGCTGGAGTTTCTCGCGTCCACCAGCGGTGGACGTGGCTACGCCGAAGCCAACCACGAATACCCACTCAAGGGTTATGGCGACAACGCCACCCTCAAACGGATGGGCAGCTTCCGCGCTGACAACGTCTCTGCAGAACAACTGGGTCTCAAGAGCCGAGGGGCCGTGGCCCTGATGGAGCGCAACGGCTGGAAGTAACACGCCCCTGCGGGCGGGCATCGGGCTGAATCGACCCAATCGCAGCATCGGTCACAGCAGGACCATGGTTTCTGGCTAGGTTATGGGCACTCTGAGCCCGATCGATGGCTGAACTGCTGCTTGCCTCCAGCGTTCTCGCGTTGTTCGGCCTGGCCTTCTGGCTCACCACCAATTCCGACGACGACAACGGCGGTGGCGGCATGATGCAACCTGTGCTGGTCCCGGTTCGGGTCTCCCGATCCCGAGGACGCTGAGCGCCGAAATCCAACTGGCCCGCCCGAGGGGCCCAATCAGCTGTCCCTCCATCCTGCCACCGGTTTCCAGTGCCACCGGTGGTTTTTTTATGTGAGGTTGCGGCCGAACCTCGACTGATTAACGCGGCTGATCCCGGGAATTGTCGATCCTGTCTGAACCAGTCTCCCCAAGGGATTGGGGCGGTTCTAAGTTTGCCCAACCACCAACCGCACGAGAAGCTGTTCCAGGCTGGTTCTCTGCCAACCAGGTCGTCTTTTGGTTCCTTGGATGAGTCCCTCCATCGTGCTGATGTCCAGTGATGCCTCCACTCAGGCCTGGTCAATGTCCATTCCTTCAACTCAAGTCCAACTCGGTGATACCGACTGGAATGACCTGGTTGATCAGCGATGGCTATGTCCGGCAGGTCACCTGGAATGAAGATTCTGAGCTGATCACTTTGATGCTATGGGGCCCAGGCGAACTCATCCTCGGCACCCAGGCAACCTTTGAGTGCCGCAACGAAATCAGCACGATCTCTGCTGTCTCCCTTGAGGGCCGTACACCCACGGATGTCGAACTGCTCGAATCCCTCAAACGGCAGATCAGCCGCTCGATGGAGATCATGCGCATCAGCCGGATCCGCAAGGCCGATGATCGCCTGCTGACCATGTTGCGCTGGCTGGCTGCCCAGTTCGGACGAGTGAATAGTTTAGGGCACAGTCTCTCCTTGGAGGACATGAATCTGACCCATCAGATTCTTGCTGAACTGACTGGACTGACCCGGGTGACCGTTACTAAAAGCCTGAATAAGTACAAGACACTTGGTCAGATTAACTTGATGACCCATGGCGATCTTCTCCTACCCCATCTTCCTGGTGTAAAGACCACCACCTCGGCCTTCGAGTTGCAGCCCTGAACTTCCCACTCCAGTGTGGGTTGAGGCAGGGCTTCAGCCAATACCGACCTTTGGCAGAGAGTTGACAGCATCGGCGAGGGCTTCCGCCCGGCTCAGCTCCACATGATCGGGAGGCAGCAGGCCATAAACCTTCAGGCTCTTGAGGCGCTGGAGTGTGCTGCCTTCAGCACCCACCACATAAACATTGCGCTTTTTCTCCAAAGCTTCCTTGACGGCATTCTCGAGGGCCAGGGAAGCTGTGACCCCGATATGCGAAACCTCACTGAGATCAAACACAATCGAATCACACTCCTGGATGGCATTGTGCTCGCGGGAGATGGTCTTGGCCAGACCAAAGATCATTGGACCGATCAATTGGAACAGCAGCACCATGCCGCCTCCCTGATCCAGCAGGGCCTTCTCGTTCTCAGGCAGGTTGAGATCGTCGTCGGCGGTGCTGATCGCCTTCACTGACTTGGTCTCAAGGGTGCTCATCTTCTCGATCGTGAGGATGTTGGCCACGAAGATACCCACACCGACTGCTGCGATCAGATCCACCAGCACGGTGAGCAGGATCACGCCGTACATGATCACCGCCCCCTTCATCGAGACGGAGTGGGCGCGACGCAGGAAGCTCCAATCAATGATGTCAAAACCCACCTTGAAGGCAATGCCGGCCAGCACAGCCATCGGGATCGAAGCAGCCAGCCCTGAGGCCCCCAGAATCACCACCATCAGAACCAGGGCCCGGGTGATGCCGGAGAGAGCGGACCTCGCTCCCGTCTGAATGTTCACCACGGTGCCCATGGTGGCGCCTGCACCAGCGATGCCACCGAACAGACCAGACACGATATTGCCCAGACCCTGGCCGATCAGCTCCTTGTCGGAATCATGCTCGGTACGGGTGATGCTGTCGGCCACAACTGCGGTGAGCAAGGCATCGATGCAGCCCAGCAGACCCAGCACAAAAGCATCGACCACCATCAACTGCAACAGGCCTGGCTCGAAGTGGGGCAGCACCAGCTGGGGGAATCCGCTGGGGATTTCGCCGATGCGGCGGATCCCTTCCACCTCAGGGCCGGTGTCGCCACTGAGCAGGGTGAGCGACAGCAGTGTTCCCACCACGAGCGCCACCAGCTGGGGGAGGAGCGAACCGCTTCACCTGGGCTGGCGTGAACCAGATGATCGCGACAGTGACCAGCGCCAGGATCAGCTCCGGCAGACGCGTCGCTGGGAGGAGCTGGGGCAGGGCCGTGAGCGTGCCCATCACGCCCCCCCTGGGAATGGCCTGACCCAGGAAAGGACCGAACTGAAGAATGATCAGGATGAAGCCGATGCCGGACATGAAGCCCGAAATCACCGTGTAGGGCATCATCGTGATGTAGCGCCCCAGCTTCAAGAAGCCGAAAAGAATCTGGAGCGCCCCGGCCATCATCACCACCGTGAAGGCCATGGCCAGTCCCTGTTCGGGACTGGCCGCCTTCGCGGTCAGGCTGGCGATCACCGCTGTCATCACCACCGTCATCGGACCGGTGGGCTCCGAGATCAGGGTGGGGGTGCCGCCGAAGAGGGCGGCGAACAGACCCACAAGCACCGCGCCCCACAAGCCCGACACCGCGCCGGCACCGGAGGCCACACCGAAGGCCAGGGCCATCGGCAGGGCCACCACCGCTGCGGTGAGACCGCCGAACACATCCCCTTTGATGTGTTGTGAGCTGATCTGGTTCAACCAGCTCCTCGGGCGGGCTATGGCCACACATTCCTTACTGAGGATTAGGTCGAACGTTAAGAGAGAGGCACGTCCCAGATCTGGGCGATGGGGACGATCTGCCCAGGATGTGACAATCCGTCAGCCTGGTGACAACGCATACAACCAGCGACCGTGAGCAGCCCAGCGCTGGGGGGTCTCCACCTGGAGGCCTTGGTTGCAGCTCCTCCCTTGCAATGACAAGGCATAATCGGGATCCCCGTGGAGACGAGTTTGCTGAGTGTGATCGAGATCCTGGTGGGCATCCTCCTGCTCTTCGGTGGTGGAGAACTGTTTGTCCAGGGCTCGGTGGCCCTGGCCCTGCTGCTCGGCATTCCTCAGCTGGTGATCGGCCTCACCGTGGTGGCGATGGGAACAAGCGCCCCGGAACTGTTCGTGAGCCTTCTCTCCACGTTGCAGGGCGCTGATGATATTGCGGTGGGCAACGTGGTGGGCAGCAATATCTTCAATGTGCTGGTGGTGCTGGGCATCAGTGCCGTGATCCTGCCGCTGAGGGTGCACAGCCGCCTGATCCGCCGCGACGTGCCGGTGCTGCTGGCGGTGTCGATGGCGGTGTGGGGCATGGCCTCCACAGGCAGGGTCACCTGGCAGGCGGGCCTGGCCCTGCTGACCGGGGTCGTGATCAACACCATCTGGGAGATGCGCACGGCCCGGGAAGAAGGTCCCAGCGGCGGTGACGGTGACATCGATTCCTCGGAAGCGGAGGGCGGTTACCTGCCGGCGTTGGTGAAGCTGGCTGCCGGGCTCGGCCTGCTGGTCTGGGGTTCCCAGATACTGGTGAAAGGAGCAACGGCCATTGCGCTCAGCCTTGGTGTCAGTGAAACCCTGATTGGCCTCAC
The DNA here is from genome assembly GCA_943371515.1 of Synechococcus sp. UW140. Taxonomy (GTDB): domain Bacteria; phylum Cyanobacteriota; class Cyanobacteriia; order PCC-6307; family Cyanobiaceae; genus Regnicoccus_A. The sequence goes on from CALRVC020000017.1 coordinate 7,652, forward strand.
GATCGTGGCGGCAGGCACGTCGATGCCGGAACTGGTCACATCGATCATGGCGGCCCTCAAGGGCAAGGCCGATCTGGCTATTGGCAATGTGGTGGGCAGCAACCTGCTGAACCAGCTGGTGATCCTGGGGGGGTGCGCCTTCCTCTCTGGATCACGAGGTTTGAATGTGGATCCTGTGATGGTCCAGCGGGATCTTCCGATCATGGTGGCCACCACCTTGGCGCTCCTGCCCATCTTCTGGACCGGCGGGGTGATTTCCCGGCGAGAAGGCATTCTGCTGGTGGGCCTTTACGGTCTTTATCTGGTGGAGCAGATCCTTCCTCTCACCGTTCCGGCCCTGGCCTCACCGCTGCGCAGCTTCATCCTCTGGTTCATCGTTCCGGCGCTGGTGCTGCTGCTGGCCTTTCAGGTCTGGCAGCATTCGCGCCGCTCAAGCGTTCAGGCCGAGACCGGCAATTGATCTTGACGACCCGAGGGTGCGAGGGTTCCCAAAGTTCCGGTGTCCTTGATGGCGTCGATTTTTGCTGACAGCAGCCTGAGCATCGGCCGCACGCCCCTGGTGAAGCTGAACCGGGTCGTCGGTGACAGCCGGGCCACCGTTCTCGCCAAGATCGAGGGCCGCAATCCCGCCTATTCGGTCAAATGCCGCATCGGCGCCGCGATGATCTGGCAGGCCGAGAAGGATGGCCGGCTGGGCCCGGGCAAGGAGCTGATCGAGCCCACCAGCGGCAACACCGGCATCGCTTTGGCCTTCGTGGCCGCCTCCCGGGGGATACCGCTCACGCTGACGATGCCGGAAACAATGAGCCTGGAGCGCCGCAAGCTCCTCACCGCCTACGGCGCCAGGCTCGAGCTCACCGAGGGCAAGCTCGGCATGACCGGCGCGGTGGGACGGGCCCATGAGATCGCGTCTTCCGATCCCGAGCGATATTTGCTCCTTCAGCAGTTTTCCAACCCCGCCAATCCCCAGATCCACCACGACACCACCGGACCGGAAATCTGGAACGACACCGACGGCCAGGTGGATGTACTGGTGGCGGGGGTCGGAACGGGCGGCACAATCACCGGGGTGAGCCGTTACTTCAAGACCACACGAGGGCAGTCGCTGCTCTCGGTGGCGGTGGAGCCCGTGAACAGCCCGGTGATCGCCCAGGCGATGGCTGGCGAACCCCCCCAGCCCGGGCCCCACAAGATCCAGGGGATCGGCGCCGGCTTCGTGCCCGACAATCTCGATCTTGACCTGGTGGATCGAGTCGAGGCTGTCAGCGACCAGGAGGCCGTGGCCATGGCCAGGCGGCTGATGCGCGAGGAAGGCATCCTGGCGGGCATCTCCTGCGGAGCCGCCACCGTGGCGGCCCTGCGCCTGGCCGCTGAGGAGGACTTCGCCGGCAAGACCATCGTGGTGGTGCTGCCTGACTCCGGGGAGCGCTACCTGAGTTCGGTGCTGTTCGAAGGAGTGTTTGATGCCGCCGGACTGGCTCCGGTCGAGCGGTAGTCGCGCCACCAGCACCACCTGATCCTCCAGGGTCTGACACCGGGAAGTCGGCCACGGAGCCAGGCCATCCATGGTTCCTGGCACCCCCCTGCGCCCTTAGGGTCTGCTCACGCGTCGGCCTCAACGAATCCCATGACTGAAGGCCCAACGGCGGGCCCGGAAACTGGTGCCGAGCGCGATCCACAGGTGATCCAGCGCCTGATGCCGCTCTGGGAATGGCTCTACCGCCACTACTTCCGGGTCAGCACCAGCGGCTGGGAGCACATACCTGGCGAAGGACCATTGCTGCTGGTGGGATCTCACAACGGCGGGCTAGCCAGCCCTGACCTGCCGATGCTGATGTTCGACTGGTTCCGGCGCATCGGTCTGGAGCGGAGGGTCTACGGCCTGGCCCATCCCAAGGTGTGGCAGGTGTTCCCCCAGGCGGCGCAACTGGCGGCCCGCACCGGGGCGATTCCTTACTACCCGCGGGGGGCCATGGCGGTGCTGGAACGAGGCGACAGCCTGCTGGTGTTCCCCGGCGGCGGCCAGGACGCCTTCCGGCCGCACCGCCTGCGCCAGACCATCCAGTTCAGGAGGCGGACGGGCTTCATCCGGCTGGCCCTCTGGCATGGCGTGCCGATCGTGCCGCTGATCTCCTGGGGCAGCCACGACACCCTGATCGTCCTGGAGGACTGCTACGAAGCGATGCAGCGCTGGCATGAACGCGGCCTGCCCTGGCTGTTCGGCATCGACCCCGAGGTGTTTCCCCTTTATCTCGGACTGCCCTGGGGCCTGGCCGTGGGGCCACTGCCCAACCTGCCCCTTCCGGCCAAGATCCACACCCGGGTCTGCCGGCCGATCCGGTTCGAGCGCAGCGGCCATGCCGCCAGTCGCGACAGGGCCTACGTGCAGGCCTGCTACAGGCGGGTGGTGGCAGAGATGCAGGACCAGCTTGATGAACTGGCCCGCACCAGCAGGAGCAGCCTCAGCAGCAGCTGAAGGGGGCTGACTCAGTTGGCGGAAGGTTCGCCCTTGTAAGCCAGTCCAAGGGCCTGCATCAGCGGTTTGAGGGGCTTGAGGTAGCGGCTCTCATGGGGTTGCCCCTTGAGCATTCTGTTCCAGTAAATCCAGGGCAGACCTTTGGTTTTCATCAGCCACATGCTCCAGCGCTCTCGGGTGGGGTCGATCAGAAAGGAGCTCATGGGCTGCAGGTCGTAGTCGAATTCGGCCATCACGACCTTGTCGTAACCGGTGATCAGCGGGCAGACGCTGTAGCCGTCGTAGCGGGCCTGAAGAGGCTTGCCGGCGAGCTGGGCCAGCAGATTTGCCACGAGCACCGGTGCCTCCCCGCGCACCGCCCCGGCGGTCTTGGAGGTGGGCAACGATGACACATCGCCCAGGGAGAAGACATTGGGATAACGGACGTGCTGGGTGCTGAACTTGTCGACATCCACCCAGCCACCGGGTGCGCTGGTGGCCAACGGGCTCTGGGCAATGACATCGGGGGCCGACATCGGGGGCACCGCGTGGATCATCGTGAACGGAATCTCCTCTCTGGAGATGGGCCCCTGAGCGTCGCTGACCTCGAAGACCGCTACCTGCTCATCGGCCCTGATCTCCTTGAGGTTGTGGCGCAGAAGCACCTGAATACCCCGTTCCTCCACCACCTTCTTCAGCACCCGGGCATAGACCGGAACACCGAAGAGGCCGGGCCCGGCGGTGGCGAACACCACCTTGGTGTTGACCCCCACGCCACTGGTGGCCTTGAAGATGTCGTCGGCCATGTACATGATCTTCTGGGGCGCCCCAGCGCATTTGATCGGGGTGTCCGGAAAGGTGAAGATCGCGGTACCGCCCGGAAAGTGGCGGATGGTCTCCCAGGTGTAGGGAAGGTGTTCCCGGGAATAGTTGCTGGTGACACCCTGGCGACCGAGCGCCTCCTCCAACCCCTTGATCCGCTCCCAGCGCAGCTGCAGGCCGGTGGCCACCACCAGGGCGTCGTAGCTGATGGTGTCCCCGTCGGTTGTGGTGACCTGATTGACTTCCGGCTCGAAGCTGGCGGCGGCGGCGCGAATCCAGCTGCAACCAGCGGGAATGAGGTCGGCCTCATCACGGCGGGTCTGCTCCTGGGTCATCACCCCTCCGCCCACCAGGGTCCAGCCGGGTTGGTAGTAGTGATCGCTGCTGGGCTCAAGAATGGCCACGTCAAGACCTCTCCGGGCGAGAAGCAACTGGCTGGCCACCGTGATCCCCGCCGCTCCGCCGCCGACGATCAGGATCTGGTGGTGCTGCTGCGACGGGCTGGATGGGCTCATGACATCTGATCTCACCTCTCCTGTCTAGGGCCCGCCGGGACCACTCGACAACGGCTGTGGGGGTCCTCTCACGGCCCCTCGACACCATCTCCGTCAATCATTGTGAGAACGAAGCGGGGTGGGAGAAAGGGATCAGCCGGTCGTGGAAACACCGAAGTGACGCTGATTGCGGCGCAGCACTTCACGGAGCAGCGCAACCTCCCAGTGGAGCGAATCCAGCGACTCCGCCACCGTCTCGGCATGGCGGGCGATGGTGTTGCTCTGCAGACGCAAATGCAATAAATCGTGCTCCAGCCTGGCGCGCAACTGGGGGTTGGAGCAACTCCTGGCGGCCTGGAGGGCCTGACGACTCCGAACCCCAAGGCACCAGCACAATCGGGTCAGGGAGGCCAGATCTGTTGGCATGCTGCCAGGGGCGCGCCAGTCCTCAGACATGCAATGGAACAGAATCAGGCTGGAGATGACCTTGAGTTTAAGGGTCCGGGTGCTGTGCTGGTCCTGGCTGCAGGCGAGCAGACGATGGCAGCAAGCCCGGGATACTTTGTAGACTAGGCCAACTGAAATGGACCCATGCTGATCAGCAATCCGGCCAGCGTCACCAGCCTGAATACGGTTCCCTTGCTGCCGCGACGTCCGGTGGCCCAGGAGATGGAGGCTGAATTGCACCAGGGACTGTGCAACCATCTGCAGATGGAATTGACGGCAAGCTACACCTACTTCTCAATAGCCGTGTGGTTCACCCAGAGAGAACTGAATGGGTTTGCCACGTATGCCAGGGCTGAATCCGACGGGGAGCGGGCCCACGCCGGTCTGTTCGTTGATTACCTGGTGGCCCGATCCCAGCCGGTTGAGCTCTCAGCCCTTTCCCAACCCAGGCAGACGTGGACGAATGTCGAAGACGTGCTGGTCTCCGCCTTTGAGATGGAGGCAGAAGTCACGACATCGTTACAACAGCTTTACAGCTTGGCGGAGCGCTGCGGCGACTACCGCAGCTCCATCTTTCTTGACCCCATGATCAAGACTCAGGTGGATGCTGAAAGTGAAGTGGCCCATCTGTTGGCCCAGGTTCGTCACTGTGGCACCGACTTCGGAGCACTGATGATCCTTGACCAATCCCTGAGCGCTGCTGCGGGCCCAACCGCAGCCTGAGCCATCTTCTTTCTCCAGCCGATCAGATCCTCTGGAGAAGGACGACTGCCGTTCAGTCGCGGCCACAGCGGCAGCGACCACCCTTCCAGTTGGAGCACTTCTTGGCTTTGCAGCCTTTTCCGCTCGATTTGGCCGTGCTCATCACAGGGCAGGCCACACGCTCGAGGCAGGGATCAATCCAGGGGCAAGTGTCGTTCACAGGATTAAGGGAGAAGTGAAAAATCCTGGATCCATCCAAGCGCCATTGGCCATGGCTCCATGTCCAAGGGCGACCGATCCATGTGATTAATGTTACTCAGGCCTCCAGACGGCGTTTTTTGGGGTCCCAGCCCAAGGCACTTAGCGTGTTGATGGAACCGGGCGGATCGTGGGATGCCTCCACCAGCCCGAGTGGTCCTTTGCCGACGTAAGGCTCCGTGGCCGTATCAAGGGGCAGGTCAAGGCAATAGCCAATCCCGTAGATCGTTTTGATGTGGGTGGGCCTGTGGCTGTCCCGTTCCAGCTTCCCGCGCAGATGGCGGATGTGGGTGCGGATGCATTCCACATCGCTCTCGGGTCCGTAGCCCCAGATCTCCCGCAGGAGCACCGCCCAGGGCACCACCTGACCATGACGCTGTAGCAGGCAATGGAGCAGTTCGAATTCCGTGCGTGTCAGGCGTACCGGCTTTTCATGCCAAAGGGCTTCGTACCTTTCCGGCACCAGGGTGAGCGGGCCGTAACTGAGCAGGTCCGGTGCCCGCACCAGCTGGGGTGTGGTGGCTCGCCCCCGAAGCAGTGCCTTGACCCGGGCCAGCAGTTCCTCAGGGGCGTAGGGCTTGATCAGGTAGTCGTCAGCACCGGAGGTAAAGCCCCGCACCTTGTCATCCATGCTGCTCAGGACCGTGAGCACCAGGATCGGGGTCCGACTGGTGCGTTGATCCCGCCGCAAGCGCTGCAGAACGGTGAGACCATCGATTCCCGGCAGCAACAGATCCATCACGATCAACTGGGGGTTGGCCTGCAGAGCCATGGCCTGACCTCGATGACCATCCTCGGCCTCCGCCACCAGAAAGCCTGCCTCCAGCAATTGAGTGGCCAGGCTTCCACGCCCGATCCGTTCATGGTCGATGAGCAGAACGAGAGCGGCCATCGCAGCGCATGACTCGTGATTTAAATAACCCACAGAAGGTGATCAATGTTGCCGCTGTCTCCATCCGCTGACAGCTTCGTGATCTTTTTGCCCTGGCGGCGCTCATCCGGCCTTCCTCACTGGGGCATCGTCACGAACTCCTCGGCCACAGTTGGATGGAGGGCCATGGTGCGATCGAAATCGGCCTTGGTGGCCCCCATGCCGATCGCGATCGCCGCCATCTGGATGATCTCAGCCGCGTGGTCGCCCACCATGTGGCAGCCCAGCACCTGGCCTGAGGCCACCTCCACCACCAGCTTCAGCAGACAGCGAGGGCCGCGCTGAGGCAGGGCCTGGGCCATGGAGCGAAAGCGGGCCCGATACAGGCGTATCCCATCGGAACCGAAGCGGGCTAAGGCCTCTTCCTCACTCAAGCCCACCGTGGCCAGCTCCGGTTGGCTGAACACGGCGCTGGCCACCAGGTCGTGGTCCACCTGCCGGGCTCGTCCGCCGTAGACGCTGTCGGCGAAAGCACGGCCTTCGTCCACCGCCACCGGAGTCAGGTTGATGCGGTCGGTGACATCCCCAACCGCAAAGATGTGAGGCACGTTGGTACGTTGAGCCGCATCCACCGGGATACGGCCACCATCCACCCCCACTCCCGCCGCCGCCAGATTGAGGCCGGACAGGAAGGGATGGCGGCCCGTGGCCAGCAGCACACCGCCACAGGGCTCCTGTCGTCCCTGGCAGGTGGTTGCCATCAGCTCACCGGCCTTGCCGGTGATGGCGGTCAGGGTCTGGGCGAAGTGGATGGTGATGCCGTCGGCTTCCATGCCTTCCTGCACAGCGGCACTCAGTTCCCGGTCGAAGCCCCGCAACAGATGATCACCGCGCACGAACTGATCCACCTCCACCCCAAGACCGCGCAGGATGCAGGCGAATTCGCAGGCGATGAAGCCTCCGCCCACGATCAGCACCCGCTGGGGCAGGCCCTCGAGCAGAAACATGTCATCACTCACCCAGCCCAGCTCAGCCCCAGGAATCGAGGGGCGGTGCGGACGCCCCCCTGTGGCGATCAGCATGCGTTCACCGCGCAGGAGGCGTCGGCTTCCATCAGAGCTGCCTTCCGAGCTGCCAACGGGGCCGCCCACTTCAAGGTGATGCTCATCGAGAAAGCGCCCCCAGCCCGTCACCAGCTCCACCCCGGCGCGCTCGAGAAAACCGATGTGCAGCCCATTGAGGCGATCCACCTCCGCGCGCACCGCCGCCAGCAGCTGGGAGGGATCGCAGTGGGTCGGTCCCACACTCCAGCCATAGCTGGCCGCATCGGCCAAAAGGTGCTGGTAGGCGGATCCGTAGACCAGCAGCTTCTTGGGCACGCAGCCCCGGATCACGCAGGTCCCCCCGACCCGGTGCCCCTCGACCACGGCAACTCTGGCCCCATGGCTGGCGGCGCGTTTGGCGGCGGCCAGCCCCCCGGATCCGGCCCCGATCACCACCAGGTCGAATCGGTCGTGAGCAGCGATGGAGCTGGCTTCTGGGCTGGCTGCCGGATCTACGATGGTGGTCACAGTGGGAGCTGGTGCACTGATGACAGGATGGTCGACCGGTTGCCGTGCAGTCCTCACAGCCGCTGAGAAGGTGGCAAGCTTGTAGCGAAGAATCAGGCGGGCAGTCCGTCACCATCCGCGATGTTCAACGCCACACGGTTGATGATCGCCGACGTGCAGCAACGTCTGGTCGCCACCTACCGATCCTCCTACGGCACGCTCAAGCGTGAATACGAGGAGATCATTTCCTGGGCGGCTTCAATGGCCCTGGAGAACATCGCCACTGGTGATGCTCTCTACCACGATGTCGAGCACACGATCCTGGTCACCCTGGTGGGCCAGCATATTCTTTATGGCAAGCATCTGAGAGAAGGTGGTATCACGCCGGACGACTGGCTGCATTTCACAATTTCACATCTTTGCCACGACATTGGTTATATCAAGGGTGTCTGCCGTGACGACACGGATGGCCAATACGCCACGGGCGTCAATGGTGAATCGGTGAGGCTCAAGGAAGGTGCCACCTGTGCAGCCCTCACGCCGTACCACATCGATCGCGGCAAGCTGTTCATCGACGAGCGCTTCGGCGGCCACGGGCTGATCGATGCCGAAACGATCAAGAGCAACATCGAACTTACCCGCTTTCCGGTTCCCGCCTCCACCGATCACCAGTGCACCACCCACATGCCCGGTCTGGTGCGGGCTTCTGATTTGATTGGTCAGCTGAGCGATCCCCGCTACCTCAACAAGATTCCAGCCCTCTTCTGGGAATTCGAGGAAACGGGAGTGAACAAGGCCCTGGGCTGCGAGAATCCCGGCCAGCTGCTCAAGGCCTATCCAACCTTCTACTGGGGACAGGTGTTTCCCTACATCAAGAATGCGATTCCATATCTGGAGCTGACCCAGGCAGGCAAAGATATTCTCGCCAATCTCTACGGCAACATTTTCATGGTGGAGCATGAACTGCTGACGCTTCCATGAGCGGTCTGCAGGTCGTAGATCACACCAGGCACCGGATCGATCAAGCGGGAGCCGGCCGCCACTACCCTGGCCGTCTCCTCCATGCTCCCCTTTTGCCAGAGGATCCGGGTCAGGACTCCCTCATAACGCACGTCACCGCCACTGGTGCTGGCCAGGACGACCCGGGGCTGGAAGCGCTCCAGAAGCTGGGGCAGCACCTGCATCCCCTTGACGAAGGCTCCCACCAGGGGCAGGCCAAGATCGAGCACCGGGGTGATCACCGCATCTATCGGCTGGGACGGGAGGTCTGCCGAGAGAAAGCCATGGGGTTCCACATAGAGGCTGCCGGCGGGATGCTGCAGAAGGTATCCGTTCTCCACCTGGGGCACAGGGGCCCCTGAACTGGCGGTGATCGTCAGCTCGCCGTGCTGAAACCGTTCCCCGGGAACCAGGGCCTTCACCACCTGGAAGCCCAGTAGGCCCGCTTTGTTGGCAGCGCCGGACGAGCCCACCACCGGCAAGCCGGGATCCAGCAGCGCCAGGGTCGGTGGATGGCAGTGGTCGGGGAGCCCCTGGGTCAGCAACAACAGATCCAGCCCATCGGGGACCGGCCAGGCTTGATTGAGCTCGGCCCGGAAGAACCATGGGCCGGGAGGAAATTCGAGAGGTCCCGTCAGCCAGGGATCGAGCAGGATGCGGAAGCCGTCAAAATCAAGCAGCCAGCCGTTGGCGCCGAAGTAAGTGGCCTGCAGTGCCATGGCGCCAGAGCTCTGAAACTGCCGTCGTGTTGGACCCTAGGCAGCGTTGAGGCGCCAACGTGACTGGCTTTCGCCGATGCACAGCCGAAAGAGCAGCACCCCCAGGGCACCGCCACGGACCAGGCTGATCACGGCCAGGGCAACGCAGAGTGGGCAGTGGGCAAGACCCATAAAAACAGTCGCAATGCCAACGGATTCGTGACCCCAGCCTGACAGCCCTGATGCGCCCTTGGGGGCGGGCTGCTGGAATACAGGGTCAAGCAACATTTCCACCTGGGACCAGGCAGGCACCGTGCTGCGGCTGAGCGAACTCAAGCTCCCCCTTGACCACACCGACGACGACCTGCGCCAGGCAGTGCTAAAGCGGCTTGGGCTTCCAGCCCAGAGCCTGCGGGGTTTGAGGCTGGTCAGGCGCAGCGTCGATGCCCGCAACAAGGACGCCATCCGTTTCAGTTACAGCCTCGATCTGGAGGTGGCCGATCCAAAGGCCCTGCTGCATCGCTGGCGAAAGGACCCCCATCTGCGCCAGGCCCCCGACACCACCTATCGGTTCCCGGCTCGCCTGGAGCCAGGGGCCTCAGAGCGGCCCGAGCGCCCGATCGTGATCGGGGCAGGGCCCTGTGGCTATTTCGCCGCGCTCGTGCTTGCCCAGATGGGGCTGCGGCCCCTGCTGCTGGAGCGGGGCAAGCCGATCAAGGAACGCACGGCCGACACCTTCGGCTTCTGGCGGGGCCAGCGGCCCTTCGACCCTGATTCGAATGTGCAGTTCGGAGAGGGTGGAGCCGGCACCTTCTCTGACGGCAAGCTCTACAGCCAGGTGCGGGACCCCCGTCACCTGGGGCGAAAAGTGCTGCTGGAGCTGGTGGCCTGCGGGGCCAATCCCGAGATTCTGACGCTGCACCACCCCCACATCGGTACCTTCAAGCTGGCCACGGTGGTGCGGGGACTGCGCAGCCGCATCGAGGCCCTTGGAGGGGAAATCCGCTTCCAGAGCGAGGTGGTCTGCCTCGAGACCGAAGCGGCCCCAGGGGGACAACAGGTTTCTGGAGTTGTGCTCGCCGATGGCTCCTGTCTCACGGCCCGTCATGTGGTGCTGGCGGTGGGCCACAGCGCCCGTGACACCTTTGCCAGCCTGCACAGAGGCGGGGTGCGACTGGAGCCCAAGCCCTTCTCGATCGGCGTGCGCCTCGAGCATCCCCAGGCGTTGATCGATGCGGCCCGCTGGGGGCCCTGCGCGGGCCACCCGCGACTGGGCGCAGCCGAATACAAGCTCGTCCATCATCTGGGCGATGGACGCAGCGTCTACAGCTTCTGCATGTGCCCCGGCGGGCTGGTGGTGGCAGCCGCCTCTGAACCCGGCCATCTGGTCACCAACGGCATGAGCCAACATTCCCGCAACGAGCGCAATGCCAACAGCGGAATCGTGGTCGGACTGGAGCTGGAGGATCTGCTCCCCTACGGCCAGGGACCAGACGACCCACTGGCCGGAGTGGCCTTCCAGCGCCACTGGGAAGCGAAGGCTTTTGCCCTCGGCGGCGGCACCTATCGGGCGCCCGTCCAGCGGCTCGACGATTTTCTGGCGGGACGTGGGGTGAGCCGCCCGCCGGGCTCGATCCAGCCCTCCTATGCCCCCGGCACCACCCCCGCTGATCTGAGCGCCTGCCTGCCGGAGTTCGCCGTCGTCGCTCTGCGGGAGGCGATCCCAGCCTTTGAGCGCAGCATTCCCGGCTATGCCATGGCCGAAGCCATGCTTACCGGGGTCGAAACGCGTACCTCCTCGCCGGTGCGGATCCCGAGGGGACCTGACCTCCAGAGCGTGAACACCCGCGGCCTCTACCCCGCCGGGGAAGGCGCCGGTTATGCCGGTGGAATCCTCTCCGCCGGCATCGATGGCATACGGGTGGCGGAGGCGGTGGCCTGCAGCCTGCTGGGGGTGCAGGGCGCAAACCAGGTATGAATCGAATCCAGGTAAGGTTCAGGCCTGGGCGACGATGCCGCTCCACTGCACAGCTTTGACCTGATCGCGGCGCCAGGAGTGAAACAGCTGCGGCTCCGCCACTGTGCACAGGGGGCAGAGCCGCAGCTGCTCAGGGCCCAGTCCGGCGTTGAGCAACTGGGCTCTGGCGGCCAGGCGGATGTCGAGACGGTACCGATCACCAGGCGATCCGGGCGAAGGATCGGGTTTGAGGGCCCCGGCCTCGGCCAGGACCTGAGCGGGATCCTCACCAGGGGCGCAGCAGGCGTTGCCCACCTGCAGGGCCACCTCCAACTCCACCTGGTAGGCCTCACCGCTCACGGCAGGCCCCAGGGCCACCAGCAGATCGGCGCGCTGGCTGCCCGAGCGCTCCAGGGTTTCGATCGCTGCCGGCAGGATGCCGGTGGCCACCCCGCGCCAGCCCGCATGACAGGCCGCCACCGAGCCCCTGGCCCGATCGGCGATCAGCACGGGGGTGCAGTCGGCGCCGCAGGCCCAGAGCGACTGTCCACCACCATCGCTGACCAGCCCATCGCCCTCCGGCCAGGGTTCAGCGACCGCCTCGCTTGCGGCAAATACCCGGGAACTGTGGATCTGGCGGGTGCGGTGAACCGAAACACCGGCACTGATGGCGGCTGCCAGCTCCTGGGGGCCGCGCCCACTCCACTGGCGTGTGAAGAAGCCGTGCTCGAACTCCTGCAGCAGGTCGCACTGGAGGAGGTAGCCGCCATAGGTGCCCACCCAGGTCCAGCCGTCCAGAGCGTTGAAGCCCGCATCGGGGCGATCGAAAGGGGGGTCGACGGCTTCAGCCACGGGGAGTTGGGTCTCAGAAGTCGGGCATGTCGCGCAGGAGCCAGAAGCCATCGAAGCGCCCGGAGTCCACATCGCTCTGCACGGCGATGAACTGCAGACCAGCGGCGGCCTCGCGAGCCGCCGTGAAAGCTTCAGCCACCTCCTTCGCCTCCTTCTCAGCCAGGGCCGCCAGCCGCCAGCGGTCTTCCAGGCCCGCTTCGAGCACCAGGTTGGTTCCGTCCATCTCCAGACGGGCAGGCTCAAGGCCCGCGAACCAGCCGGCGATGGCCAGGGAGCGGCTGCGGCTGAACAGGCGCAGACCGGGGACCACCAGTTCATCGGGAAGATCGGCGGGGAGGGGAAACAGCCCTTCGAAGCCGATCTCCCACTCGGAGGCTTCGCGCAGGGCACCGAGGGGCAGGGAAGCCCAGGCCCATGAATCCCCCCTGGCCGCCTCCGGCAGGGGCAGGGGGAGCGAGCGCATCGGCTGGGGCGGCGGTGCCAGGGGGCCTGCCATGTATCCCTCCTCGGCGGGGTACACGTCTCGTTCCCGTTCACCGAGCCATTCGGCCAGGGCATAACAGCGCCGGCTTGGAATGACCTCAAGGCCAATGGACTCGGCGGCCCGTTGCACCATGGTGCGCATCGTGGCCCGCCAGCAGCGCAGCCGCCGCGGGGCCCCCAGTCCCTGCTCCGCCGCCGCCACCAGCGCCTCGTTGAGCGCGCTCTGCAGCCACACCGAATTGACCGTGTTGGCCGGGCAGTTCTTTGCCCAGCGAAAGCGGGGCTGGCTGCCCTCAATGGCGGGGGTGGCCGTGATCAGCAGATCCCAGCGCTTCTTACCGCCAGGATCAAGCACCGGACGAGAGAAGAAATCCACTTCCCAGTCGAGGGTGTGCTGGACGCCGGGCACTGCAGGGGCGGCCTGACTCATCCCGCCTCCTGCTCCTGTTGACGCATCAACAGGCGTGCCCGGTTGGCCCGGTCCTCTGCCTCGGCCATCACCGTGTCCTTGGCCGTGAGCAGCTCGCCGGGCTGGGTCTCGAGCAGGGCAGTGTTGAGGGCGATCCGGCCCCGGGACGAATCGATCTGGGTGACCAGTGCCTTGATCCGCTCCCCCTGGCTGAAGACGTCCCGGATGTCGCGCAGATGAACGCCGGTGATGGACGACTGGTGCAGCAGACCGCTGACCCCACCGAGATCCACGAAGAAGCCATAGGGCTTGACCGATACCACCTGACCGTCCACCAGTTGACCCACTTCCAGGTCCGCCAGCAAGGAGGCACTGGCGGCCCGCTTCTCGGAGAGCACCAACTTGCGGGTGTCGGCATTCACCTCCAGGAAGGCCACGGCAAAAGAAGTGCCGACCAGCTGCTCGTGGTTCTCGCCGTTCTGGAGCTGGGAGCGGGGAATGAATCCCCTCAGGCCCTCCAGGTCGCAGGTGACTCCGCCTCGGTTGAAGCCGCTCACCTTCACCTGCACCACCTTGCCGGCGGCCTCCAGTTGCTTCAACTTCTCCCAGCTCTGGCGCAGGGCCAGGGCCCGGGCGCTGATCGTGACCATGCCATCGGCGTTCTGCTCGCGGGTGACCAGCACCTCCACTGGCTGACCCTTTGGAAAGCGTTCCTTGAGGTTGCCGATCACCCCGAGGCCGGCTTCGGCCTTGGGCATGAAGCCCGGTGCTTTGCCGCCGATGTCGATGTACACACCATCGCTTTCTGCGCTGATCACCGTGCCGGTAACCACATCACCAGTGGCGCCGACGGGCTCGTTCTCGTCGAGCGCAGCGAGAAAGGCGTCCTCATCGAAGTCGAAATCATCGACGGTGCGGGTCGGCCGGGAGGGGGTGGTGGTGCCTGAGGGGGCACTGCCGGCAGAGCGGCTGGAGCGGGACTGACGGGAGGGCCCATCAGCCGGCCCCATCAGGTCGGCCATGGTCATGCCTTCAAGGCTCGCGGTCTCGAAGAGGTCGTCATCACTGGCGCGCTCTCCTCCGACCTGGGGAGGTGAAGCCGGCCGGGTTGCCGCCGCAGACGACGCAGCCTGCGGTGCATTCACTCCGGCCTGCTCTGAGCTGGATGCCGGCGGTGTCTTGTCCTCCTCCTCCTCCTCCTTGCGGCTCAGATACATCAGCTGGGGAGGCTTGCGCAACGGCGGCTCCGCCTGGGAGGAAGGCGCCGGCTTGAAGCGGGGGCCTGCGGGAGGAACGGGACGCTGCGATCCAGCCATGGCCCAGGGTGATCTGACAGCAGCACACTGTAAGGATCGGCCCGTGGAGAAGATGGGAGCACCTGCCAAGCACGCCCTGGAAGGTCTCGGCTGGATGGCGGCCCAGGAGGCGGCCGCCCGACCGGGCAGCACCGTGATCTGGCCGTTCGGAGCCATGGAGCAACACGGCCCGCATCTGCCTCTGGGCACCGACGCCATCTTTGCCGAACGGGTGCTGCAGGCCGTACTCGAGCAGTTGCCGGCTGAGCTGCCGATCTGGCGGCTGCCTCTGTTCCAGCTGGGCTTTTCACCCGAACATGGAGCCTTCCCAGGCACTCTGAGCCTGCCAGCGGAGGTGATGCTCCAGGTGGTGATGGCCGTCGGGGGCGACCTGGCCCGGGCAGGGTTTCAGCGCCTGGTGCTCTTCAACGCCCACGGCGGCCAGATCGCCCTGTTGCAGGTGGCGGCGCGGCAGCTGCGGGCTGCCCATCCCCGTCTGGCGGTGATGCCTTGCTTCCTCTGGAGCGGTCCGCCAGGGGTGGCGGCACTGCTGCCCGAGCCGGAACGCAGCGAGGGACTGCATGCAGCCCTGGCCGAAACGAGCCTGATGCTGCATCTGGCCCCGGAACTGGTGGGGCCTGAACGGCCCCGGGACGGTCAACCCGATCCGGCCCCGCCAGCGGGCTGGAGCCTTGAGGGCGCTGTCCCCACAGCTTGGCTGACCGCCGATCTCTCCGCCAGCGGTGTAGTGGGAGATGCCCGTGGCGCCGATGCAGCCCTTGGCGAAGCGCTGTGCAGTGCCCTTGTGGATGGCTGGGTCACGCTGCTCGGGGACCTGCTCTCCAGCGCCTGGCCGCCCCACTCCTAAACCGATTCCGGCAGGCCTGGTTACAGTCGCTGACACTGATCCCTTTAACGGCGACGCCATGCCCAGCCTCGAGAGCACCATTGCTGCAACCGCCGCCGCCGCCGCCTCCGCCACCACGGCTCTCGGAGCCAGTGGTGAGCAGGCCATCGGATTGCCTGATTTCAGCAGCAGCATCTACAAGGACGCTTACAGCCGAATCAACGCCATTGTGATCGAAGGTGAGCAGGAAGCTCACGACAACTACATTTCGCTCGGCAGCCTGATCCCCGACCAGGCTGAAGAGCTTGGCCGGCTGGCCCGCATGGAGCTCAAGCACAAGAAGGGATTCACGGCCTGCGCGAATAATCTGTCGGTCATTGCCGATATGGATTTCGCCAAGGAGTTCTTCTCACCCCTGCATGGCAACTTCCAGGCGGCCCTAGCCGAAGGCAAGGTGGTCACCTGTCTGCTGATTCAGGCCATCCTGATCGAAGCATTCGCCATCTCGGCTTACCACATCTACATCCCCGTTGCTGATCCCTTCGCCCGCAAGATCACCGAAGGTGTGGTCAAGGATGAATACACTCATCTCAATTACGGGCAGGAATGGCTGAAGGCCAACCTTGAATCCTCCCGCGAAGAACTCGAGCAGGCCAACCGGGCCAACCTGCCACTGGTGCGCAAGATGCTGGAGCAGGTGGCCGGCGACGCCGCGGTGCTGCACATGGACCAGGAGGACCTGATGGCCGACTTCATGACCTCTTACCAGGAAGCTCTCACCGACATCGGCTTCACCACAAGGGAGATCGCCCGCATGGCCACCGCCGCGCTGCTGGGCTGAAAGACTCTGGAGGAGCTCATCCATCCACTTCAGCCATGGCAGGATGTGTTGTCGGCCACAGCCGTATCCATCCGCCCCCCCTCAACAGCTGCATGTTCGGTCTGATTGGCCACTCAACCAGCCTTGAGCAGGCTCGGAGCAAGGCCCTGGAGCTGGGGTTTCCCGAATACGCCGACGGTGACCTCGACCTGTGGTGTGTTGCTCCACCTCAGCTTGTGGAGAATTTCAGCGTCACCAGCCTCACGGGCAAAACCATCGAGGGTGCCTACATCGATTCGGTGTTCGTGCCTGAGATGCTCAGCCGGTTCAAGACCGCACGGCGCAAAGTGCTCAGCGCGATGGAACTGGCCCAGAAGAGTGGGATTGACATCACGGCCCTGGGTGGATTCACCTCGATCATCTTCGAGAACTTCAATCTGCTCAAGAACCAGCAGATCCGAAGCACCGCCCTGGAGTGGGAGCGCTTCACCACCGGCAACACCCATACCGCCTGGGTGATTGCCCAGCAGGTGGAAACGAACGCACCGGCCCTCGGCATCGACCTGAGCCGGGCCAAGGTGGCCGTGGTAGGGGCTACAGGCGACATTGGCAGTGCCGTCTGCCGTTGGCTCAGCCAGAAAACCGGTGTCGGTGAGCTGCTGCTGGTGGCACGCCAGCCCCAGCCCCTGCTTGATCTGCAGACCGAACTGGGCGGCGGTCGCATCCTCAGCCTTGAGGAGGCCCTGCCAGAAGCCGACGTGGTGGTGTGGGTGGCCAGCCTGCCGCAGAGCCTGAGCATCGACCCGGCCAGCCTCAAGTCACCCTGCCTGATGATCGATGGCGGCTATCCCAAGAATCTCGACAGCAAGGTGGCTGGTGCCAGTGTGCACGTCATCAAGGGGGGCATCGTTGAGTTCTGGCAGGACATTGGCTGGCAGATGATGGAGGTGGCGGAAATGGAGAATCCCATGCGTCAGCTCTTTGCCTGCTTCGCAGAAGCCATGCTGCTGGAGTTTGAGGGTCTTCACACCAATTTCAGCTGGGGCCGCAACAACATCACCCTGGCGAACATGGAGCTGATCGGGGCCGCATCCCTCCGTCATGGCTTCCGTTCGATCGGGCTGAATCAGGTTCAGCTTCCCCAGCTCGCGGCTGTCTGAAAGGTCATCACACATCAGCTGGCGATGATCCCCATGAGCCAGCACTGATCCCCCCAGAGCCATCCCCCTTCCCTCGCCATGGCCCGCCGCCCATTGCTCGATTTCGAAAAACCCTTGGTGGAACTGGAGGATCAGATTGATCAGATCCGCCAGCTGGCCAGGGATTCGGAAGTGGATGTCAGTCAGCAGCTGCTGCAGCTGGAAACACTGGCGGCCCGCCGCCGGGTGGAGATTTTTCAGTCCCTCACACCCGCTCAGAAGATCCAGGTGGCTCGCCACCCCCAGAGGCCGAGCACCCTGGATTTCATCCAGGTGATCACCGATGAATGGTTCGAGCTGCACGGAGATCGCCGAGGCTCCGATGACCAGGCCCTGGTGGGCGGCATCGGCCGCATCGGTGAGCAGGGGGTGGTCCTGATCGGCCACCAGAAGGGCCGCGACACCAAGGAAAATGTGGCCAGAAATTTTGGCATGGCCTCCCCGGGTGGGTACCGCAAGGCTCTGCGCCTGATGGAGCATGCCGATCGCTTCCGCTTGCCGATCCTCTGCTTCATTGACACCCCTGGCGCCTACGCCGGCGTGCTCGCCGAAGAGCAGGGGCAGGGTGAAGCGATCGCCGTGAACCTGCGCGAGATGTTCCGCCTCCGGGTTCCCGTGATCGCCACAGTGATCGGTGAAGGTGGCTCTGGCGGCGCCCTGGGCATCGGTGTCGCCGACCGTCTGCTGATGTTTGAGCACAGCGTCTACACCGTGGCCAGTCCTGAAGCCTGCGCCTCGATCCTCTGGCGGGATGCGGCCCAAGCCCCGGCCGCCGCCGCCGCCCTGCGGATCACCGCTGACGATCTGCTGCAGCTGGGGGTTGTCGACACAGTGCTGAGTGAACCCTCCGGCGGTAACCACTGGGCACCGCTCCAGGCTGCCGAGACCCTGCGTGTCGCCCTGATGCAGGACCTGCAGGAGCTGGGTCAGCTGAGCGAAGCCGACCTGCTGGAGCAGCGTTATGCCAAGTTCCGGCGCATGGGCCGGATCCTGGATCCAGAGGCCACGGAATCTGGCGCAACCCCTTAAGGTTCGATTCGACACGCGACCCGCTTGGCTTCCGTATTGATCACTGGTGCCTCCAGGGGCATCGGAGCTGCAGCTGCCAGCCGCTTCGCGGCTGCTGGTTGGGATCTTCTGCTCCTGGCACGCTCCGGCAGTGATCTCGAAAGCGTCGCAGCCCCGCTTCGGGCCATCGGCCGAAGAGTGGAATGGGTGTCGGCGGATCTGACAGATTCCCAGAACCTCCCAGGCCACCTGGATGATCTGCTGGGCCGCGGACTGCTGCCCACGGTGGTGATCAACAATGCCGGAGCCGCTTACACCGGTGAACTGGCCACGATGGAACTGGGCGCATGGCAATGGTTGCTTCAACTCAACCTCACCAGTGTCTTTCAGGTCTGTCAGGCGGTCCTGCCTGGATTACGCCAACAGGGATCGAGCCTGATCATCAATGTGAGCAGCCATGCTGCCAGGAATGCCTTCCCCGAATGGGGGGCCTATTGCACCACCAAAGCGGCGCTGGACTCTTTCAGTCGCTGCCTCGCCGCCGAGGAACGCAGCCATGGCATTCGCGTCTCCACCCTCACCCTCGGCGCGGTCGACACCCCTCTCTGGGTGACGAAAACCGTCCACAGCTCCTTCGATCGCCGTGCCATGCTTGATGTCGATCAAGCCGCGGAAGCCTTGCTGTTCCTTGCCCAGCAGCCTCCGTCCCAGGTGGTGGAGGACCTGACCCTCATGCCCGCCTCTGGCGCTTTCTGAGTCTTTCATGACATCCACCATCCCCTCCACCACTCGCTCCAAGTCGATCACCCCCGACGTGGCACCAGGGCCTGTCAGTGCACGCATTCGCGAGCGCTTGAACCAGGCTGGCGTGCCCTACTTCGCCAACGACAACATTTCTGATCATCTGCTCGAGGGCGAACTCGATCAGCTCGAGATCGAGGTGGCCGGGAAGGTCAGGGAGATGCTGCGTAGCCTCGTTATCGACATCGACAACGATCACAACACTGAGGAAACTGCCGAGCGCGTCGCCAGGATGTATCTTCACGAGGTCTTCAAGGGTCGTTACCACAAACAACCGAAGATCGCCAGCTTTCCCAACGTCAAACATCTTGACGAGATCTACACTGTTGGCCCGATCAGTGTCCGCTCGGCCTGCTCCCACCATCTGGTGCCGATCCTGGGCAACTGCTGGATCGGGATCAAGCCCGGTGATCGGGTCATCGGCCTTTCCAAGTTTGCCAGGGTGGCGGATTGGGTTTTCTCCCGTCCCCACATCCAGGAGGAAGCTGTGATGATCCTTGCGGATGAAATCGAACGTCTGTGCAAGCCCCAGGGTTTGGCAATCCTGGTCAAAGCCCAGCATTACTGCATGAAGTGGCGTGGCGTCAAAGAACCTCAGACCAGCATGGTCAATTCAGTGGTACGGGGTGATTTCCGCCACGACCCCAGCCTCAAGCAGGAATTCTTTGAACTGGTGAAGCAACAGCAAGCGTTGCTCAGCACCTGAGTTCAGATCTTCCCCGAAGCTTCGCCTTTCACCACCTGCACCAGAGCGCGCACCAGATCGAGATCTTTATCGCCGGGAGCCCGTTCGACCGCACTGGATGTATCCAGTCCATAGGGGTGGAAACTCGCCATCAAATCAGCAGCGTTGGCTGGTCCCACTCCACCGGCCAACCACCAGGGCAGGCCTGGACGGAAACCCTCCAGCCAGGCCGTGGGGATCTGCCGACCGCTGCCTCCCAATTGATCCGGAACCCAGGCGTCCAGCAGCACCGCTTCCACCATGTCTACATAGTCCTGGACCCGATCGAGATCCTCTGGCCCGCGTACTCGCAGGGCTTTCCAGATCGTGCAGCCTGTTCTTGCGGCCAGTTCCCGGCAGCGAGCGGGGGATTCCTGCCCATGCAATTGCAGCACCTGGTGGCCATGGGCAGGATCCATCTGCCCGATGAGCTCGTCACCGGGATCTGCCAGCACCAGCACCCCTCGGCAGTCCGGGCGGCCGGCGGCCATCGCCTGGAACAGCACCAGCCGCTGATCGGGGGCCAGCCAGCGCGGGGAAGAGGGCACCGCAATCACACCCACGGCATCCACCCCCAGCCCGGCCACCGCCTGGGCCTGGGCCGGTTGGCGCAGGCCGCAGATCTTCAACAGGGGGGGAGACACCACAGGAAGGTCGGGGCCACCCTTTCTAGGATCAGAGAAACACCGCCCAGGACCGGCCTGGGCATCGGCAGGACAGAACCAGGTGGGTGAAGGTTGGCAGCTCCTCAAGATCGGCGGAATCCCGCTGCGCATCCATCCCAGTTGGTTCGTGATCCTGCTGCTCGCCACCCTGGGCTTTGAGCAGCAATACGGCATTCAGCTGGCGGGACAGGCCTCCAGCGCCAGCCTGTGGCTGCTGGCGCTGGGAACAGCGCTGCTGCTGTTTGTTTCGGTGCTGCTGCATGAGCTGGGCCACTCCCTGGTGGCCATCGCCCATGGGGTGAAAGTGCGGAGTATCACTCTGTTCCTGCTGGGCGGGGTGGCCAGTGTCGAGAAGGAATGCACCACAGCGATGGCGGCCCTGCAGGTGGCTGCCGCCGGCCCCCTGGTCAGCCTGCTGCTGGCCGGTCTTCTTCTCGGTGGCAGCCATGCCGTGGTTCATGTCTCACCGTTGCTGGGTGAAATGGTCAGCCAGCTCGGCACCCTCAACCTGGTACTGGCCCTGTTCAACCTGCTCCCCGGCTTGCCACTGGACGGAGGACTGATCGTCAAGGCGCTGGTGTGGCAGTGGACTGGCAGTCAACGGCGCGGTGTTCAGGTGGCTGCCGCCATGGGCCGCTTCCTCTCGCTGATGGCCGTGGGCATGGGCACTCTGCTGCTGCTGAGGGGAGCCGGGCTTGGGGCGTTCTGGCTGATCATGCTCGGGTGGTTCGGGCTGGGCGCGTCCAGAAACCAGATCCAGCTGCTGGCCCTGCAGAAGGCCCTCAGGGACCTCAAGGTCAGTGAGGCCTCCCGTCGGCGGTTTCGGGTCCTGGAGGGTGATGCGCCCCTGCGCGAGCTCTCTCGGATGCGGCGGGATGACAGCGATGGCAGCCCCGACTGGGTTCTCGTCTGCGAGCGGGGGCGCTGGAAAGGGGTGATCGGCGATGACCCCCTCCAGAATCTGCCTGTTCAGCGCTGGGATCAGGAGCGGGTGCTGGACCACATTGAGCCCCTGAACACCCTCCCAAGCATCCAGCACGACGCGCCGCTCTGGCAGGCCGCCCTGCAGCTGGATGAGCCAGGCGTCGATCGACTGCTGGTGCTGGGTTCGGCCGGCCTGCCATGCGGCACTCTGGAGCGCCCAGAACTCTCGGAAGTGGTGCTGGCCCGCCTGGGGCTGCGGCTGCCGCCGCCATTGCTGGAGGCCGCCCGGCGCCAGGGCACTTACCCCCTTGGGCTGGCCCTGGCCCAGGTGGCCCGGGGGATCGCCGAGAGCGGCGAGGGTTGACCCTCATGCTCTGGCCGTTCCTCAGGACAGGCGAAACCTGTGACGGCGGCGATCGACCGCCGCCCATTCCTCGGGCCTCAGTGGCTCAACCAGCAGCGGTCCTCCCCCCAGGGTCCTGATCGCGGCAAGCCGCAGCTGGCGCTCCACAGCAGCCTCAGTGAGCCCTTGAGCTGTGGCTGGAGCCGTAGGGGGCGAACCAAACAACTCCTGCCACAGGGCGGCCGGAGGGGCGACCAGCACGCTGCCGTGCTGCAGCAACTGGCGCCTGCGCCAGAGCTGGGCACTGCCCACCCGCTTCTGGCGATCGATGCCCACCAGATCAGCGGCGGTGCTGCTGGCGAAACAGTTGGAGACCGGCGCCGTGGTCTCGTCCTGGCCTGGACTGAGGGCCAGCCCCAGGCGAGCCAAAGCCAGCGCCAGCCAGGCGGCAACCAGGCCGTAAGCCTGCTGGCGCTGGCGGGGTGGATTGGGCCAGAGCAGGGCATAGGTGAGGCAGCCGGCATGGAGTACGGCGCCACCGCCGCTGGGCCGGCGCACCAGGGCGAGTCGGCCTTGTCGGGTCGCGCTTCTCCAGGCCGGGGCGATGGCCTTCTGGTGGTGGCCGAGCGACAGAGTCGGCGTGCTCCAGGTGTAGAGGCGCACGACTCCCTGGCCTGGCTTGAGCGGCAGCTGATCCAGAAGCCAGTCATCGATGGCCATCTGCCAGTCGCCGCGCAGGCAGAGGGGCGGGATCCAGCGCCAGCTCGACGGGAAAGGGGTGTCAGCAGAGGATGCTGGTGCCACCGTTCGGCCGGCATTCAATCCCGATCATGCTCGGCGATCTGCTGGTGCTGGTGCCCCTCGGTGTGGTGGCTGGGCTGCTCTCCGGTCTGCTGGGCATCGGTGGCGGCCTGGTGTTCTCACCGATGCTGCTGATGGTGGGCCTTGCGCCCCATCAGGCCTTGGCCACCAGCACCCTGGCGATCGTGCCCACCACCCTGGGGGGGACCTGGGTGCACCTGCGCCAGGGCCGGGTGGTGCCGGCGATGGGCCTGACCATCGGCATGAGTGCCGCCCTGAGCGGGCTGCTGTTCAGCCGACTGGGGGGACTGCTCAGCGGTTGGCAGCTGCTGGGCCTGCAGGCCCTGATGTACGTGACCCTGACTCTGACAATCTCCCCTCGGCGCGATCACGAGACAGAACCGTCTCCAGGACCAACTCTGCTGCCGGCTCTGGCCTTGGTGGGGAGCGTCGCCGGCCTTGCAGGAGGGCTGCTGGGGGTGGGTGGCGGCCTGCTGATGGTCCCTCTCATGATTCGGTGCCTGCGATTGCCTGTGCGTGAGTCCATCCGTCTGAGCACCCTGGCCGTTTTGTGCTCCGCGTCGGCAGCGTCGGTGACCTTCCTGATCGGGGCGCAGGCCCAGGGGGCCAACGCCCTCATCCTGGGGGGATCGGCCTCATTTGCGGCCCGCTGGTCGGCGACACGACTGGAGAAAGTTCCAGAGACCCTCCTGGTTCAGCTGCTACGGGGGCTCACTGGCCTGTTGGCCATCGACAGCGGCCGGCGGGCCTTCAGCCTGCTGATCGGCTGATCGGTTCCCAGAAGCTGGGATCGAGCTCAAAACCCAGCACCGCGGCCATCTGAGCGAGTCCCTGACGGCAATTCAGGCCCCGCTCATGGCTCCAGTGATCCAGCAGGAAGAAACGGTGGGTGATCCAGAGCTCGAGGCTCTCCGGCGCGAAACGAATCCCCTCATGGCGACTGAAGCGATGGGGCAGAAGCATGGCCACGTGGCGGCAAAGCTGGCCGCTGCCGCGGTCGAGAACCAGCGGTAGCCAGGGGTGAAGCGCATCGGCCCTCAGGCTCCACAGGCGCAGTTCAGGCAGTTCTGAGAGCTCGCGTGGATCGCCTGGCTGAAGGGGCCAATCAAAGTCGAGGCCCAAAGCTCCGGCACAGGCGAGTAGATCAGCTGGAGCGCACGCGCCCCAGGGTTGCAGCGGCGAAAGATCAAGAGAGCGGACACTCTCAGCGGAAACAGAGAGGCTGGAAGGAGGTTGGGCCATCAAGAGCTGTGACAGCCCGATGCCATCCTGTGACACCGGGCAGAAGGGAGCCGAACAATGGTGGCGACACCTGTACCCCTTCGTTGTCCATGGTCACAACACTCACCCAGGCAGAGGTTCTGATCGCCCTGGTGGTCGCCGCACACGCCGGCGTTCTGGCGATTCGTCTCTGCGTCAGCCTGTACCGGGCCTGAATCGAGGGATCGCCCTTGGCAGGTCTGGCCTGAACTGCTAGAAGCGGGCCAGACCTTCTCCTTCCACCCCCTTGTCCGCCGCGCAGCAGCTCAGGCCCGGATCCCCCCCGAGGCGTCAGACGTCATCAGGGCGACGCCCAGCATCCCGGCCCACCGCCGCACAACCCGTCAGCGCAGCGACTGCAGTTGCCATTCACCAGGGATCGACCGACCGCCAGGAATTGCTTTGCAGTGTGATTGGCCTCAGCGTCAAGCTTGGAGTGACCCTCTTGGCGGGCCTGAGCTTGGTCCACTTAGCGGCAGCCTACCAGCAGCGGCTCAACCAGCACGATGAACTGAGTGCAATCCTTCAGATCGAGAAAGCCAAATTACAGAAGGCTCAGAAGCGTTTCGATCAACTCTTCGTCACCACCGGTGAGCAACAGTTGATCCGCGAACAGGATCAGTGGATCGCTCCCAACCGACTGCGGGTGGTCTGGAACGAACCAGCCGAACCCAGTCCTTCCATGGTCCCATCCGCCAGACCCTTGATCAGCACCCAACCACTACCGGCCCAGGTTCAGCGCTGAGTTCAGCTTTTCATACCAAGTTGTTGACGCCTGTGCTGATGATGTTGACACATATTCCTCTGCGGAGGCAGCCTCTCCGTGGTGTGGTTCAGTAAACTGCATGTCTTGATTCTCCATGCCTTGAGGCAACGAGACTTCAAGCAACTTCAGGCTCGGCATCCAGCATCACGACGGGGGTCATCGTGGCTTCCTGGGTTGAACGTGACCTTGTGTTGAACTTCGCCCCGCACTCGGTGCTGGCAGCTGGCCTTGTCCGTAGGTTGAGGCCCCCCGAACCGACGCGCCCCGATGGCGTCTGCTTTCAGTTCACCCACCCCATCGACCCCCTCCAGCCCTGACGCTGGCAGCGGTGGCCAGAGCGGAACCGTGATGATCACCGGAGCTTCCTCCGGGGTGGGCCTGTACGCCGCCAAAGCCATGGTCCAGCGTGGCTGGCACGTGGTGATGGCCTGCCGGGATCTGGCGAAGGCCAAAGCGGCGGCCCAGTCCCTGGCGATCCCCGAGAGCTCCCTCACCCACCTGCAAGTGGATCTGGGTGATCTCGAGAGTGTGCGTCGGCTCGTGTATGCGTTCCACGCCACCGGTCGCAGCCTGGACGCGCTGGTCTGCAACGCCGCTGTGTACAAGCCACGGCTGAAGCAGCCCGAGCGTTCGCCCCAGGGCTACGAGATCTCGATGGCCACCAACCATTTCGGGCATTTCCTGCTGATCCATGCCCTGCTCGACGACCTGAAGAAGTCAAGCCATCCCTCGCGCCGGCTGGTGATCCTGGGAACGGTCACGGCCAACTCCAAGGAGCTGGGCGGCAAGATTCCGATCCCGGCCCCTGCCGACCTGGGCGACCTTTCGGGCTTCGAGGCGGGCTTCAAGGCGCCCATCAGCATGGCCAATGGCAAGGTCTTCAAACCTGGGAAGGCCTACAAGGACAGCAAACTCTGCAACATGATCACCACCCAGGAGCTGCACCGCCGACTGCACGCCTCCACCGGCATCATCTTCAGCTCGCTCTACCCCGGCTGCGTGGCCGATACGCCCCTGTTTCGCAACACCCCGAAGGCCTTCCAGACCATCTTTCCCTGGTTCCAGAAGAACATCACCGGCGGTTATGTCAGCCAGGAGCTGGCCGGTGAACGGGTGGCGCAAGTGGTGGCCGATCCGGCTTTCGCCGTGTCGGGTGCCCACTGGAGCTGGGGCAATCGCCAGAAGGCCAATGGTCAACAGTTCATCCAGGAACTTTCGGAGAAGGCCAGCGATCCCGAAACCGCTGCCAAGACGTGGGATCTGTCCATGAAGCTTGTTGGGCTGGGTTGAGTCCTTCGCTCCAGCCTTGCTAGTGATGGGCTGATTCAGAGGATTGAAGGAGATTGCATGTCGCGCCTTCTGCGCTGGGTGATCGGGATCACCATTGCTGTGTCACTGATTGGTGGGGCGATCCTGCTCCTGCCATTCTCTCCCTGGCTGCCTGGGGGCACCGTTGCCGAGATCTCCACCCGTGAGGTGGTCAACGGCACGGAGTTCAATGCGCTGTTCCCCAGTGCAGCGCCAGGAGAGTCGCTGGTCTTCACCCAGGAGAAGCGGGGATTCAGTGAGGCCAAGCTCAAGCGGGGCGGTCAGGTGACGGCCCTGCTGGCCATCTCCGACACGGTCACGGCACCGGAGGCCCGCACCAAGTTCGCAGCCGTCCAGACCCGGCTGAAGGGGTGGCCTCTGGTGGATCAGGGGGCCCAGGCCAGCGCCCTTCTCGTGGCCGACCGCTTCCAGGTCAAGGTGATCGGGCAGGGATCGGGGCTGGAACCCGAGCGCCGGCATGAGTTGCTGGGCGCTTTTGATCTCCAGACCCTGGCGGCGCTTCAGCCCGCCGCCTCCCGCGGGCGGCTCACCAAGGCCGCTGAGCCCCGTCGCCTGCCCCCCGCCAGCGGTGAGCAGCTGCCCCAGCTCGAACTCCAGTCCGCCGCTCCCCAGCCCGCCTCATGAGCCGCACCGTCCTCGAGCGCCTCGAGCGCCTGCCCCGCCGGGATCTCACCGTGCTGTCCCTCAAGGGCATCAGCACCCTCGTGCCCGGCGGCTGGAGCAACCTCACCAGCGCTGACACCCTGATCTGCGAGGTGATCGGCAGCGATGATCCCGAACTGGTGCGACAGGTGCGGGCACGCGCCGATCAGCTCAGCCGCGCCCGTCATGAGGGTTACGAGCGGGCCCTGAGCCTTTACGATGCCGTGAATCGCTCCCAGCACGCCACCGGCGGGCTGCGGGTGCTGGCCAATGTCACAGCAGGAGTGCCGCTGCTCAAGCGGATCGCCAGCGTCACCCCACCTGGTGACACCCTCCAGGCGGTGGATCTGAGCCTGAAGGTTGGGGCCGAGCTGCTCGCCTTCACCCAGGTGAACGGACTCCCCGGCGACAGCTTCGCCGACTTCGGCGCCGCCCTGGCGGACTACGCCGGCGAAGCCAGGGTGCGGATGGCGGCCATGGTCTGCTTCGACGGGCTGCTGCCGCTCGGGGATCAGGCCCTCTCCCGCCTCGATGGGCTACTCGGTGCGGCCGGTAGCGGCGATCTGCGCAAGTTGCCGGCCTACGGACGGATGGCCGCGCTGATTCCAGGCCGCAGCGACTCGGATCACATGAATTTTCTGCGCCGCGGTGTCGACCAGTGGCTCGGATGGGCCGGCGGATTCGTCAGTCAGCTGGGCCTCAGCGGCCAGAGGGCCGTCCAGGCGCTCGAATCCACACTCGGCCCCTGGCAGGGGCAGATGGATCAGCTGGCCGCCTTTCTGGATGCCTTCACCGACACCTACGCCCACACCGGCGTGCAGGCCGTGGCACGGCGGCTGGTGGAGCGCGCTGCCGCCGAAATCTGATGCGCTGGACGGAGGGACGCCGCAGCGACAATGTGGAGAATCGCCGAGGCGGTCCTTCCAGTGGCCGTGGTCGGGGGCGTTGGAGTGGCCGGGCTGCTCCTGGCAGTGGTGGTGGCGCTCAATGCCGCCAGCCCCATCGGTGACGACACCCTGCAACGTGAGAGCAGCGAGCGGGTGCGCCGCGACAGCTTCACCCATGGCACGGCGGCCCAGCGACAGCGTTGGTTCGCCACCGGCTTACGCAGCGCCAACATGAACAGCAGCGATACCTTCAGGGCTCGCCAGCTCTGACCTCAGGGGTAAAGCTGGCCCAAGCCGGCCGGCTTCAGTCGAAGCCCAGCAGGTCGAAGATGTCGCGATCCTTGAGAGGCTCCGCCGGGAGCGGCTCCACATCGGTGAGCATTTTCTGGGCGAGGTTGAGGTACTCCTGCTGCACTTCCTCCACCTCAGGGCTGGGCTCCATTTCGAAGATGGTGCACTTCTTGAGGCGGGAGCGACGGATGGCGTCCACGGTCTTGAAGTGGGCCATGGTGCGCAGGCCGGTGCGCTCGTTGAACTTGTCGATCTGGTCGGTTTCCTGGGAGCGGTTGGCGATCACGCCGCCGAGGCGCACCTTGTAGTTCTTGGCCTTGGCGTTGATCGCCTGCATGATCCGATTCATGGCGAAGATCGAATCGAAATCGTTGGCGGTCACGATCAGGCAGTAGTGGGCGTGCTGCAGGGGAGCGGCGAAGCCACCGCAGACCACATCACCCAGCACATCGAAGATCACCACGTCGGTGTCTTCGAGCAGATGGT
The DNA here is from genome assembly GCA_943371515.1 of Synechococcus sp. UW140. Classification (GTDB taxonomy): domain Bacteria; phylum Cyanobacteriota; class Cyanobacteriia; order PCC-6307; family Cyanobiaceae; genus Regnicoccus_A. The sequence goes on from CALRVC020000017.1 coordinate 35,758, forward strand.
GCTCCTTGAGCAGTTTCACAGTCTGCCCAGTCACATAACCGCCGCAGCCGGTGCCGGCTGGCGGGCCGCCCGATTCCACGCACATCACACCGTTGAAGCCTTCAAACACGAAGTCTTCGGGGCGCAGTTCCTCGGTGTGGAAGTCCACGGTTTCGAGGATGTCGATCACCGTGGGCACCATCTTCTTGGTGAGGGTGAAGGTGGAATCGTGCTTGGGGTCGCAGCCGATCTGCAGCACCCGCTTGCCGAGCTTGGAGAAGGCGGCCGAGAGGTTGGAGGAGGTGGTGGACTTGCCGATGCCGCCCTTGCCGTAGACGGCGATCACCAGGGCGCCCTCCTCGATGGCCATCGCAGCGTCCTGATGCACCTGCAGGCTGCCTTCCCCATCTTCCCGGCGCGAGACGCCACTGGTGGTGGTGGGAGGGGTGAGTGTGGTGGTCATGGGGTACTTCGGGCCGCGGGAACGGCGATCGTTTCATCTAAGGGCAAGCCCCCGGCGGCTGCAGGGGGTTCATGCAAACCGAAACATGGGGGTTTCGAAACGGCGAGGGATCAGGGGGCGGCTGGCTGCGAGCCGCCTGGCTCAGGGCGGCCCCAGCTGGAGCCAGTGCAACCTGCCGCTGGCATCGCCGGCCACCAGGATCGAGACACCGGGCAGAAAGGCCAGGGCGGTGATGGCCGCATCGGCCACGAACAGCAGCTGGCTCGATCGCGCCTCGCCGGTGGCCGGATCCCACAGCTTGATGGTGGTATCGAAGGACCCCGAAGCGAGCCGCCCGTCGGGGAGCACCGCCAAGGCGTTCACCATGTATCCATGACCGGTAAGAGTGCGCAGCAACGCCTCGGAGGCCAGAAGGCTGGCGGTGAGAGGGCGCGGGCCGCCAACCTTCTGGAGCTGGGCGATGGCCTGGTCGCGGAGGCCTGGCTCCGCCTGGTGCGCTTCGCCTGATGCTGTGGCGCGGGGCAGGCGCGCCAGCAGCTGGGAGGGCAGCTGCTCCAGACCGCTCCAACCCTGCCCCTGGTGGCTGAGCACATGGGCGCCCTGGCGCAGGGCCCGCTCCACCGCCGTGAGCTCCGGGGTGGGGGCGATCCACTGCCAGTCGGCAAGCAGGGCGTTGAGATCGGCCAATTGGAGCCGGGCCTCCAGCCAGCGCAGATCAAGCAGCAGCTTGGAGTAGGCCTACTGGTGCTCGCCCGGCTCGAGGTGCGCCGCCAGGTGGCGGGTGAGGTAGGGCCATTCATGGGCCCGCCCCGCCGCCACATCCGCGCGGGCCCAGGTAGTGAACCTCTGCTGAGCGTCCTCCAGTTGCGCGGCATAGGGGCCAGCAAGGGAGAAGCCCTCGTCGTTCTCTTCGGTGAGCCACTGCACCAGGGAGAGGTGGTCGAAGGCGATCAGCTTGTTGGTGATGCGCAGGAAGTCTTCGATCCTCGCCAGCAGAGCCTGCACCTGGGGCTCGCTCACCGCCCGGGGCTCGCCTACCGAAAGGATGGCCGCCAGCTCCCTTTGGCCCAGGGGCTCCCGTTGGGCGCACAGCACCCCCAGCAGAGCGCGCATCGGTTCGAAGTCTTCGCCCGGAGGAAACCGGTGCCGGAAGGCATCGAGGTAGAAGCCCTCCATGCCGCGGGGCAGATCGTCGAGGCGATCGGGCCTGAGGGCGCCGTTGGGGCTGGCCAGATCGTTGAGCACCCGCACGGCGTAGAGAAACTTGCCGCCGCTCTGCTCGAAATCCGCCAGCCGCTCCGCCAGTTGCTCGGGGCTCGTGCCAGCCTGCGCCAGCCGCGTGGCAAGGGGTTCGCTGCCGCAGCGGCCGAGCACGTAGTCGTGAATGTCGGAAAGATTGCGGTCTTGCTCGGCATCCAGCAGATCGCAGGCATAGGCGGCGTCCAACGGCTGGCGCACCTCCTGTCGCCGGCGGCTCGTGGCCAGCACCCGCAGCCAGGGGGGGAGTCTCCCGGTGCCGCTGGCCAGCAGGGCCACGATCGAGCTGCCCTTGCCGGCTGACGTTGAGGCAGGCCCCGCGAGGGTTTCATCCAGCCCATCCACCAGCAGCAGCCAGGGGGCCGTAGGGGCCGCAATCCCTTGGAGTTTGCCGATCACCGCCTGGCTGAAGGCGCTGGCGGGATCGGTCTGGGCCTCCTCCAGCCAGCGCCGGGCCTCCGGATCGGCCTCCACCGCCGCCTGGTAGGCCGGCAGGGCTCCGGCGAGCTGAGCCGCCACGCTGCGCACAAAGGTGGCGGCCTCCAGGGTGGCGGCGGTGTTGTGATCGCAGAAGTGGTGGGCGGCGATCGGCAAGCCCCGCTCCGCCGTGCCGGTGGCGGCGAGCTCCGCCATGAAGGCGGATTTGCCCACGCCGAAATCGGCCACGATCAGCAGCGCCTGGGAGGCAGCCGGATTGCCATGCCAGGCCCTCACCGCATCGAACAGCCAGCGGCGGCCGATGAAGCCCTGGCGCTTTTCACGCAGGTAGCCGGAGAAATCCCAGGCTCCGGGCCAGGTCCAACTGGAGGGGTTTGGTGCAACCTTCTGGTTGAGATCGAGGTTCTGTCGCTGCCTGCGCTGGGCCTCCTCATGAAGCGCATGAAACACCCCCGCCCGCAGATCGTCCGGGTTCCTGAATCGGCTGAGGGTCAGTCCAGCGTCTTGCACTCGCTTGAGGAATGCTTCCTGGCGGGATCCATAGGTGTTGTCCCTCAACCACTTTCCCGGAATCTCGGGGTTTTCGGCTTCGTCGTCCAGCAGGAACACCAGACGGGGGATGCCCGCAGCGGTGGCGGTGTCGAACTCCAGTTCGGTGTAGGAAACCTCGGGCCGATCCCTCACCGGCGAGCCATAGCGGCTGCCGAAGATGCCCACATAGAGGTCGCTTGCCTGAACCCGTTCCTCGCAGACCTGCGCGGGCTCCTGGTCCTGGGCAGCGAAATCGACCATGTCGACGATCGCGTGTCCCGCCATCGACACCGCGCGCTCGACGGCAGCGATGTAGGAGACGCCCTGGGGGAAATTGCGAAATTCAGAGGTGTGGGAAAGAAACACCCTCCGAGGGTTGTTCCCTCCCGAACCCATGGCTGGTTCCGCCTCTCCCGGGTGGCTTTCGCTGCAGGTTTGGGGGTTGATCCCCACCTGGCTGGTCCCCAGCAGCCGCGATGCTGCTTCGTGCCAGGCAGCCAGGCGCCAAGACCAACCGGTTGCGTGATGCATGCTGAATCCATCAGCCGTAGGTCGATGCACCGCACCCAGATCTATCTCTCCAGCGAGGAACGCCAGGCCCTCGCCCGCCAGCTGGGACGCTCCCAGAGAGCGACCTGATCCGCGAGGCCATCGATGGCTTCCTGGAGCGATACCGACCCAGCGAGCGCCTCTCCCGGCTGCGCCGGGCCCGGGGGCTCTGGAGTGATCGGGAAGCTATCCCGGCGCTTGCCGTATTGCGCGGGGAACTTGATCGGGTGCTGCCAGCGGAGGGGTCGTCGGATCAGCGGCAATGAGCGAACGGCTTGTCATAGAGACCGATGTACTGATCGATTACCTCCGCGACCACGAAGCTGCAGCGGTGTTTCTGGAGGGTGTTCCCAACCTCTGGCCCTTTCGGCTATCAGCGTGGCCGAATTGAGGCCACGCCGCCCTGCGGATGATCGACACCTGAGCCGACGTTGTGACGGCACCGGCCCCGCGCTCAGCGGCTGAAGTGGGCCTTGGCGTCGTAGAGCGTTTCTGAATCGATGGCGCTGATGCCACGCTCGCGGGCGAAGGTTTCGGTGTTGCGCCGCACCTTGCCGCGCACGAAGAAGGGGATCTTGTGCAGCTCCGCCTCGCCGTCGGGGGTCCACACCGGCTCGCCGGCCAAAGCCGGCGGGGCAGCTTCCGCAACAGCCACGGCAGTCGCCCCGGCCGCGGTAACTGACGGCTGCACCGGCGCGCCCTCATGCACCGGATCGGCCGCCGGCGCCACCGACGGTGCCCCGTCGCCCAGGTGGCTGCGGTGGCCGTCCACGAATTCGAAGTCGTGGCGGAACATGCCGATCAGGTGTTCCTCCAGCCCCATCATCAGCGGGTGCACCCAGGAATCGAAGATCACGTTCGCCCCCTCCCAGCCCATCTGGGGGGAGTAGCGGGCCGGCACGTCCTGCACATGGAGGGGCGCGCTGATCACGGCGCAGGGAATGCCCAGGCGCTTGGCGCTGTGTCGCTCCATCTGGGTGCCGAGCACCAGCTCGGGGGCGGCTTCCGCCATCGCCTTCTCCACCGCCAGGTAGTCGTCGCTGATCAGGGCCTCCAGCCCCAGCTCCTTGGCTGCCGCACGCACCTCGCGGGCCTGCTCGCGGCTGTAGCTGCCCAGGCCCACCACCTCGAAGCCCAGCTCCCGGCTGGCGATCCGGGCGGCGGCGATGGCGTGGGTGGCATCGCCGAAGATGAACACCCGTTTTCCCGTGAGATAGGTGGAATCCACCGAGCGGGAATACCAGGGCAGCCGCGAGCGGCGCTCCGCTTCGCTCGAACCGTCCTCTCCCGGTAAGAGATCGGCGGGGAGCTCGAGTTCCAGCAGCCCGTGCAGTTCCCCCAGGAATTCCGCTGTGGCGCCGATGCCGATCGGCACCGTGCGCACCACCGCCATGCCGAAGCTCCGCTCCAGCCAGGTGCACACCGGGCCGGCCACCTCCGGATAGAGGCACACATTCGCATCTGCGGTGGGGATCCGCAGCAGGTCGGCCGGCCGGGCCCCCAGCGGGGCCACCACGGTCACATCGATGCCGTGCTCGCCCAGCAGGCGGGTGATCTCGCGAACGTCGTCACGGCAGCGGAACCCCAGCAGGCTGGGCCCCAGCAGGTTCACCCGCGGCCGCCGGCCCTCCTCGCGCCAACGGCTCGGAGAGGGTTTCGGAGTGCCCGGCGCCGGCAATTCGTTCTTGAGCAGGCAGCGCACCAGCTGGTAGAAGGTCTCGGCCGCGCCCCAGTTCTCCTTCTTCGAGTAGGCGGGCAGATCCAGGCTCACCATCGGCACCCCCCCCAGGTCCATGCCCGCCGCCAGGGCGCCGGGCTGGTCCTGAATCAGCTCGGCGGTGCAGCTCTCCCCCACCAGCAGCGCTTCCGGCCGGAAGCGCGCCACCGCATCGCGGATCGAGCGCTGCACCAGCTCGGCCGTGTCGCCCCCCAGATCCCGCGCCTGGAAGGTGGTGTAGGTGACCGGCGGGCGCCGGTCGCGCCGCTCGATCATCGTGAACAACAGGTCGGCGTAGGTGTCGCCCTGCGGCGCATGCAGCACGTAATGCACCCCCTCCATCGAGGTGGCGATACGCATCGCCCCCACATGGGGTGGGCCTTCGTAGGTCCAGAGGGTGAGTTCCATGCTGGGTGCGGTAGTCGAGGAAGGGGAAAGGTTGGGGTCTGCTGGGGCGTGCCGCCTGCTCAGGCGAAGCCGAGCAGGTTGTGGCGCCGAAGGGGCCGGGCGAACAGTTCGGCCAGCTCGCCGGCCTGGTCACAGCCGTGGATGGGGCTGAACACCAGCTCGATCGACCATTTGGTGGTGATCCCCTCCGCTTCCAGCGGATTGGCCAGGCCCAGCCCGCAGACCACCAGATCGGGGCGCTCGGCCCGCACCCGCTCCAGCTGACGCTCCACATCCTGCCCCTCGCTGAGATGGGTACCGGCCGGCAGCAGGGCGATCTCCGCCTCCATCAGCTGGCGGTCGAGGTAGGGGGTGCCCACTTCAACCAGCTCCATGCCGCATTCGCGGGCCAGGAAGCGGGCCAGGGGGATCTCCATCTGGGAATCGGGCATCAGGAACAGCCGCTTGCCCTGCAGCACCTGGCGGTGGGGTTCCAGGGCGCGGCGGCCGCGCTCCACCAGCGGATCCAGCACCTCCGCCACCCGTTCGGGGGCGATGCCGAAGACCTGCGCCGCGGCGGCCATCCAGGACCGGCTGCCCTCCACGCCGAAGGGATAGGGAGCGGCGATCAGCTGGGCGCCGCGGTTCACCAGGCCCCGCGCCGTGCCGCTCAGGAACGGCTGGGCCAGAAGGACCCGGGTGCCCAGGCCCACCGGCGGCAGGTCAGTGGAGCGGCGGGGCGGCAGGCTGCGCACCGCCGTGATGCCCATCCGCTCGAAGAGGGTGCGGAAGCGGTCCTCCACGGCGTCGGCCAGGGTGCCCACGATCAGCAGTTGCTCCTCGTCGCTGGAGGGGAGAAGCGGCAGCAGCGCCAGCAGGGCATGGTCCTCCCCCTGGGTGAAGGTGGTCTCGATGCCGCTGCCGGAGTAGTTCAGCACCCGCACCCGGCCGGCCAGCTGGGTGGTGAGCCTTTCGGCGGCCCTGGAAAGGTCGAGCTTGATCACCTCGCTGGGGCAGGAGCCCACCAGGAACAGGGTGCGGATCTCGGGCCGCCGCTCCAGCAGATCCTTGACGAGGCGGTCGAGTTCGTCGTTGGCATCGGCCAGGCCGGCCAGGTCGCGCTCGCCCAGGATCGCCGTGCCGAAGCGCGGTTCGGCGAAGATCATCACGCCGGCGGCGGACTGCACCAAGTGCGCGCAGGTGCGTGAGCCCACCACCAGAAAGAAGGCATCAGGCATCCGCCGATGCAGCCAGACAATCGAAGTGAGGCCGCAGAACACCTCCCGCTGTCCGCTTTCGCGCAGCACGGGTGGGAGGGTGGACGTCAGGGCCATGGGCGAGAACCGTTGATCCATTACGGACTAGCCACCCTGGCCGCAGAAAACGTCAGCTGTTGACAAGTCTTCGGGATCGGGGGGAAATCCAGTCCTCTGCAGTCCGCCGACGGCGCCTCGTTACACGTCTTCATGGCCAGCAGTCGAACATGAGCAGGGCTTATCAACCGCACCAGGCACCGTGATCGTTCAGATCACCCGAATCGCTTGACGGGGGGGTATGCCGCCGAGCATGGTCCTAAGCGAACCTCCCCCCCTTTTCCGGAGTAGGCAATGGCGAATGAAACCATGGGCATCGCCCTCGGCATGATCGAGACGCGCGGCCTCGTGCCGGCAATCGAAGCGGCCGACGCCATGACCAAGGCCGCCGAAGTGCGTCTGATCGGCCGTGAGTTCGTGGGTGGCGGCTACGTGACCGTTCTGGTCCGCGGTGAGACCGGGGCCGTGAACGCGGCTGTGCGTGCCGGTGCCGATGCCTGTGAGCGCGTGGGCGACGGCCTCGTGGCTGCCCACATCATCGCCCGCCCCCACCGTGAAGTCGAGCCGGCCCTGAACAGCAACTTCGGTCTGGGTTCCAAGGACTGAGGTCTGACGCGCCCCTGATGGAGCGCAGCACTCTCATCTTTCCCACCCGACCAACAAGGAGATTTTCCCCATGAGCAAGAAGTACGACGCTGGGGTCAAGGAGTACAGGGACACGTACTGGACTCCCGACTACGTTCCCCTGGACACTGACCTGCTGGCCTGTTTCAAGGTCACTGGTCAGGAAGGCGTTCCCAAGGAAGAAGTGGCCGCTGCCGTGGCTGCCGAATCCTCGACCGGCACCTGGTCCACCGTGTGGTCCGAGCTCCTCACCGACCTCGACTTCTACAAGGGCCGTTGCTATCGAATCGAAGACGTTCCCGGTGACAAGGAGTCGTTCTACGCCTTCATCGCCTACCCGCTCGATCTGTTCGAGGAAGGTTCTATCACCAACGTGCTCACCTCCCTGGTGGGCAACGTGTTCGGCTTCAAGGCCCTGCGCCACCTCCGTCTGGAAGACATCCGCTTCCCGATGGCCTTCATCAAGACCTGCCCCGGCCCGCCGAACGGCATCTGCGTCGAGCGCGACCGGATGAACAAGTACGGCCGTCCGCTGCTTGGTTGCACGATCAAGCCGAAGCTCGGCCTCTCCGGCAAGAACTACGGCCGGGTGGTGTACGAGTGCCTTCGCGGTGGTCTCGATTTCACCAAGGACGACGAAAACATCAACTCCCAGCCCTTCCAGCGCTGGCAGAACCGCTTCGAGTTCGTTGCCGAAGCCGTACAGCTGGCCCAGGAAGAAACCGGCGAGAAGAAGGGGCACTATCTCAACTGCACCGCCGCCACTCCCGAGGAGATGTATGAGCGTGCCGAGTTCGCCAAAGAACTGGGCCAGCCCATCATCATGCACGACTACATCACCGGTGGCTTTACCGCCAACACCGGTCTGTCGAAGTGGTGCCGCAAGAACGGCATGCTGCTACACATTCACCGTGCGATGCACGCGGTGATCGACCGTCACCCCAAGCACGGCATCCACTTCCGAGTGTTGGCCAAGTGTCTGCGCCTCTCCGGTGGCGACCAGCTCCACACCGGCACCGTGGTGGGCAAGCTCGAAGGTGATCGCCAGACCACCCTCGGCTTCATCGACCAACTGCGTGAATCCTTCGTTCCCGAAGACCGCAGCCGCGGCAACTTCTTCGACCAGGATTGGGGCTCCATGCCCGGCGTCTTCGCTGTGGCCTCCGGCGGCATCCACGTGTGGCACATGCCCGCGCTGGTGGCGATCTTCGGTGACGACTCCGTGCTGCAGTTCGGTGGTGGCACTCACGGTCACCCCTGGGGTTCCGCCGCTGGCGCCGCCGCCAACCGTGTGGCCCTCGAAGCCTGCGTCAAGGCCCGTAACGCCGGTCGTGAGATCGAGAAGGAGAGCCGCGACATCCTCATGGAAGCCGCGAAGCACAGCCCCGAGCTCGCCATCGCGCTCGAGACCTGGAAGGAAATCAAGTTCGAGTTCGACACCGTCGACAAACTTGACGTCAACTGATCGGGGCTGTTGACCTGCGGGGAAGGAGTTTCTCCCTCCCCGCAGGTCACATCCGGTTTGCCCGCATTCACCTGATTCCCCACAAGGATCCCCATGCCCTTCAAGAGCACCGTGGGTGACTACCAAACAGTCGCCACCCTGGAGACCTTCGGCTTCCTCCCGCCGATGTCCCAGGACGAGATCTACGACCAGATCGCTTACATCATTGCCCAGGGATGGAGCCCGCTTGTCGAGCACGTTCACCCCAGCCGTTCGATGGCGACCTATTGGTCGTACTGGAAACTGCCGTTCTTCGGTGAGAAGGACCTGGGCGTGATCGTCAGTGAGCTCGAGGCCTGCCACCGCGCCTACCCCGACCATCACGTCCGTCTGGTCGGCTACGACGCCTACACCCAGAGTCAGGGGTCCTGCTTCGTGGTCTTCGAAGCACGCTGATCACAGCAGCAGGTTCCGTGCATAGGCCGGAACCTGCTGCCCTCAATCTTCATTCTTCCGACAGCTCGTGAGGGGCTTGTGAACGGCAGGTCATGGGTCCTCCCTTCACAAGTCCTCTGCAGCTGTCTCCTTCCAGGTTGTTTCTTCACAGGGCGGACATGGCATCTCAATCCAGTCGCGAAGCGGCCCTTGCGCGCCGGATGGCGCTCTCCACGGCCGGAAAAACGGCGGAGAAGCGGTACGCCAACAGTGCCAACCGCACCCGCAGCGCCGCTGAGGCCCGCCCCACCCGCTCGATCACCCCGGTGGCCCCTGCGGTCAGCCGCGAAGCTGATGCGCCGACCCGGCCGCTCTTCAGCAGCAGCAGCCATGGGCCCACAAGCCCTCCCCGCCAGCTCAACCGTGCCGCCATCAGCAACCCCAGCAGGGATCTTGTCCTGGCACGGCGTGAAGCCTTGAGCAAGCGCGGCAAGCGGGCCGACACCAGCAAGGACCGCAGCCGTGATGGCAGCTCCGCGCGTGCCGTCGCCACCCCAGCCCCCGCCCCAGTGAGCTCCGCGCCTCCCGCAGCCAGTCGGCCAACCCTGTCGCTGAGCGTCACCCCCGCCAGTTCCCTCAGCGATCGCCGCAGCAACGGCAGCCGGTCGACCGCGAAGCGCTCCGCCCAGTTCAACCCCAGCCGCGCCATCGTCATGGCCCGCCGGGAAGCCCTCTCCAAGCGCGGTAAGTCGGCGTCCACCAACAGCTCCAGCGGCACCGCCGCTGTTGTGCGCCAGTCGAACCCCGACATCAGCAGCCGGGAACTGGCCCACCGCATCCGCGATCTCAAGAGCAAGAACGGTGCAGGTGCCATCAGCCGCGGCACAGGAGTCACCCGGCCCACGGGTCCCCGCCGCGGGGCCAACAAGGTGGCCGGTGCCCAGGACGCCAGCTGGAAGGTAGGCGCCAGTGAAACCCTGCGCGGTCAGCTGGTCACCGGCACCCAGGCCAACCGTTCCGAGAAGACAACCGGTAACGAGGCCAGCACCTGCCGTCCCATCACCGGGACCGAATACATGGGAGCTGAGATCTTCCGCAGCTTCTGTCAGAACGAGCCCGCCCCCCTTCAACCCGCCAAGGTGCGCGTCACAGCCACCAGCCACGGCAACCGGGTCACCGGCAATGAGGTGGGTCGCTCCGAAAAGGTCACAGGAGATGAACCCGGCACCTGCAAATCCGTCACCGGCACCGAGTACATCTCGGCGAATCAGGCGGCGGCCTACTGCGGCACCACCTCCGTCAGTCCCCGCAAGGTGGGTCTCAGCCAGACCGTGGCCGGGCGGCCAGTCTCGGGTGTGATGGTGGGACGCTCGGAACGGGTTACCGGTGATGAGCACGGTGCCGGTATCCAGCCCACCGGCACCCAGTACGTGGGCTCCGATTCGATCAGCACACCAGGCCAGGCACCGCCCAAGGTGGCCAGCGTCCAGACCCTGAGAGGCACCGGCATCACCGGCACCCTGGTGGGTCGCAGCGACAAGGTCACCGGTGACGAACCTGGCAGCTGCCGCCGTGTCACCGGTGATGAGTACATCGGCAGCCAGCAGTACCAGAATTTTTGCGGTGCTCGCCCTGAGCCCGAAGCGGCCAAGGTCGGGTTCAGCCTCACCAACAAGCAGCTGATCGTCTCAGGCACCAGCACCGGACGTTCATCCAAGGTCACCGGTGATGAGCCCGGGACCTGTAAGTCCGTCACCGGGACGCCTTACGCCGGTCTCGAACAAGCCAGCGCCTGGTGCGACTCCTCGGCGGTACGCGGCATCCGCCAGCGGACTCCAGCCCGCGCCGGCACCCCCGGACCGCGCATGAGCGGCCTGCAACCGGGCATCGGCGGGGTGATGACCGGGGCCTCCAGGGGTGCCTGTGAACCGATCTCCGGCACCCCGTACGTCGGCGTCGATCAGTACAACGAAGCCTGCGGCGCCGCCCAGGGTCACGAAGCCGATTTCCCCCAACCGCTGGACCCCCAGCCCTGGCAGGAGTTCAGCGTCCAATCCCCAGCAAGGGCTGCCCATCAGCAGCGGGAACGCGGCTCTGCCGTCACCGGCACCCGTTACGAAACCAGCGCCAGGATCACCGGCCCTTTTGATCTGGCCGGTGGCAAGGTCACCGGCACCGAGCAGGCACGCTTCGACCAGCGCGGCCCCGAGCCCCAGCCGCTCCCACCGATGCGGCGTCAGACCTCTGTGCTGCCACCCCGCCCCCAGGCTGCGGCGCCTGTTCCCAGTGCGCCAGTCAGCCTTGATGAAGACTTGCGGCCCACCAGCCGAGTCACAGGGGAAGGTATTTCCGCCGGTCTGAACATCACCGGCGACGACTGGGATCGGGGTAAGCGCGTCACGGGTACCGAGGGTGCCTCAGCCCGCCGCCGCAACCCCACCCGCACCGGGCCGATGACGGCAATGGCCACCATCCCCCTCAAGCGCAATGACGAAGTGGTGCAACCGGTCAGCCGCGTCACCGGCTCCAGTGGCAACACCGACAAGGGCTCACTGATCACCGTTTCAGGCGGTGCCCGAGGTTGAGTCTCTCTCCACGTTCCTCCCTGTCGCAGCACTGAACCTTGCCCCGCCCCCGCCGCTACGGCTCCGCCGAGAGGCCCCTGGCTCCCACGGCCCCAGCCCGCCGTCCCGCTCCCAGCTCCTCTCTTTCCGGCTCAGCGCTGGGGAGAGCCAGCCGCTTTCCTGCGGTCCTGAAGCATCATCCGCTCAGCGATGCAGCGGCCAACGAACGCCTCCAGGCCTACGACAGCCAGGTGAAGCGGTCGTTCGACCGGATCGTGCCGGTGCTCAAGCGGCTCTCGGCCCTGCAACACGACGACGACTTTGTGGAGCAGGCCCAGCTCCATGCCCTCGGAGAGCTCGGCCATGCGTTGCCAGCCACGATTCTGGAGTCGGCCTGGGTCAACCAACTCGACATGCGCAGCCTATTTGCATGGTGCCTGTACGAGGCCTATGAGCAGGTCAGTGCCAGCTTCTTCCGCGACGATCCGCTACAGGGTCAAGAGGGAAGCGAGAGCGCAGAGTCCTTCAACGCCTTTCTGCTCTCCTGCGGTTTTCATCTGCTGGATGTGAGCCCCTGTGCGGATGGGCGTCTGGCCCACGCCATCGCCTATGCCCTGCGTCTCCCCTTCGGATCCGTCCGACGCCGTCCCCATGCCGGCGCGATGTTCGATGTGGAGAACACCGTTGACCGCTGGGTGCGCACCGAGCATCTGCGCTATCGAGAAGCCCGGCCCAATGGAGCCCATGAGCCCACCCGCTACCTGAAGGTGGTGGTCTACCACTTCAGCTCAAGGGACCCCAGGCACGAGGGGTGTGCGGCCCATGGCTCCAACGATGCCGCCGCCGCCGCCGGGGGACTGCTCCGCCTGCAGGAGTTCCAGCAGGCGGTGGAAAACAGCTTTTGCTGCGGGGCTTCCGTTGACCTGCTCCTGATCGGGCTGGACACCGACACCGATGCCATCCGTGTCCACGTGCCCGATGTGAACGGCCACACCGATCAGGAGCGCTGGCTCGATGCTCTTGACGTGTACACCGCCACCCAGGATCTCCCTGCCGAGGCCGCCCGGGACCGGGTGCTGGCCCTGGTGCTGGGCGCCCGCTCAGGCAACGGGGATGGGGTTGCCGATAGGGCCGTCGATCCGGGGATGGGGCGGCTGATCGCCCGCCTGATCGAGCACAACATCTCCCAGATTGATTTTGTGCGCACTTATCACGATGGTGCCTACGCCGATGCCGGCCATGCCGAGCGCTTCATCGGTGTCGGCATCGGTTTCAAGGAGATTCATCTGCGCAATCTCACTTACTTCGCCCACATGGACACCGTCGAGGAAGGGGCTGCCGATCTCGACGTGGGAGTGAAGATCTTCAAGGGGCTGAACGTGTCCCGCGGACTTCCGATCCCGGTGGTGATTCGTTTCGACTACCACGGCAGTGTGCCGGGGGCCCGTGAACGGGCCGTGCTCTACTGCCAGCGGACAGATGACGCGATTCGCAACCGCTATCCCGATCTGGTGGGCAGCGGTCTTCTGCACACGTTGCTGAGCGTGCGCGACCGCGATCGTCACGTTCCCGCCGAAACGGTCGGGTCGTCGATCAAGCTGGAACAAGCCGGAGGCCATTGAGATGCTGATCTGCAAAGTTCTCAAGCCCCTGGTGTCCACCAACCGAATCCCCGAATTCGAACACAAGCATCTCCAGGTGGTGCTGGATGGCAGTTCCCAGAAGGTGGCCGTCGACGCAGTGGGCTGCATCCCCGGCGACTGGGTGATCTGTGTGGGCAGCTCCGCCGCCCGTGAAGCCGCCGGGAGTAAGTCTTATCCCAGCGACCTCACGATCGTGGGGATCATCGACCACTGGGACCCGGATGCTGGCCAACCCGATCAGCCGCCACGTTCTGGAGCAGCCTGATGGAAATCATGCAAGTCACCGGCTCCCTCGTCTGCAGCCAACGGGTGGAAGGCCTGCTCCACTGGCAGCTCCGCATCCTGCGCTCCACCAAAGGCAAGCTGATGGTGGCCGTCGACCCAGTGGGCGCCGCGCCGGGCAACTGGGTGTTCACCGCCAGTGGCTCCGCCGCTCGCTTCGCCACCGGCGTTCCCGACACCCAGACCGACCTCACGATTGCTGGGATCATTGATCTCTGGGATCCAGACGGTTGATCCCCCCTCCCTCCACCTCCTCCTCCCTGCCGTCAGCCCAGCTCGATCCATGGCCACACCCTCCTCCCGCCAACCCTCCTCCCGGCGCAGCAGCGCCAGCAGTGGTGTGAGCCGAGCTGCCTCCGCCAAGGCACTTCCCGCCTCGGCCACCCCCCCAACCCCCTCCCCTGCGGACAAACCCGTGGACCCTCCTCCAGCCCCAGGTTCATCCGCAACCAGTGGCAGCACCCCTGCCTCAGCCCCCGCAGCAGCGACCCCCAGCCCCCCGGCCAAGGCCAGCAGCACCCCGGCAGCCGCCAGCCGCGGCCGCTCCGGTGGCACCACACCTCCGCCTACGTCCCCCTCCTCCCCCTCCAAAGCCATGGCTTCGATTCCGCACGGCATTGCTCTCGGCATGATCGAGACCCGCGGCCTGGTCCCCGCGATCGAAGCGGCTGACGCCATGACCAAAGCCGCTGAAGTCACGATGATCTCCCGTGAATTCGTTGGTGGCGGCTATGTGACCGTGATGGTGCGCGGCGAAACCGGTGCTGTCAACGCCGCCGTGCGCGCCGGGGCCGATGCCTGCGAGCGCGTGGGCGATGGACTGGTGGCCGCCCACATCATTGCCCGCCCCCACAGCGAACTGGAGCCGATCCTTGCCTACAGCGGCGCTGAGCGCAGGAGCTGATTGCCATGGAGACCGTTCACCCTCGGGTGCTGGGCTACCTGGGACGAGCTCTGAGCCTGGAACTGTCAGCGGTTCAGCAGTACATGACCCAGGCCTCCCTGCTCGCCCTCTGGGGCGATGGCGGTTCCGCCGACCGGTTCCGCCAGGAAACGGTCGAGGAGATGCAACATGCCGAGCGGCTCGTGCAACAGATGCTTCGTCTCGGCGTAGTGCCTGCGGCGTCCCAGCTGAAACCGGTGAGCACCGCCCGCGACCTGATCGGGCTGCTGCGCCTGAACATCGTGCTGGAGGATGAACTGATTGAGCTATACGCCGAGGCAAGTCGCTTCTGCCTGCTGATCGGCGATGAAGCCAACTCCTCCTTCTTTCAGGACTTATGGAACGAGGAACGACACCACGGCGAGGAACTCAACCAATGGTTGGCCGTCCTCAACGCCGGCCCGGCCCGCCTGCTTGAGCGCGCCACCTTCTAGGTCAGGCCCTCTGCGCCCCCCCATTGTCCGCCCCCTCCCTGTCCCTGCCGATCCAGCTGGTCTGGATGATCCCTCTCTACGGATTCAGCGGCATGCTTCTGTCGCTGCCGTGGGCGGCGGGCTGGCTCAAGCGCAACGGCCCACGCCCAGCGGCTTACCTGAACCTGCTGGTCACCCTGCTGGCGGTGATCCACGGCAGCTGGATCCTGCAGCAGGTGTGGCAGCTCGGCCCCCAGCACCTTGAGTTCGCCTGGTTCCAGGCCGCCGACCTCAACCTGCGCATCGGCTTCGACCTCTCGCTCACCAATCTGGCGGCGCTCGAGCTGGTGACTGGCTTGAGCCTGCTGGGCCAGGTGTACGCCCTCGGCTACCTCGACAAGGAGTGGTCGCTGGCCCGCTTCTACGCGCTGGTTGGCTTCTTCGAGGGAGCCCTGGCTGGCGTGGTGCTCAGCAGCAGCCTGTTCATGAGCTATTTCCTGCTGGAGATGCTCACCCTCTCCACCTATCTGCTGGTGGGGTTCTGGTATGCCCAGCCGCTGGTGGTCACGGCCGCCCGCGACGCCTTCCTCACCAAGCGGGTGGGCGATGTGCTGCTGCTGATGGGGATGGTGGCGCTCTCGGCCTGGGCGGGCTCGATGGAGTTCCAGGATCTTTACGTCTGGGCTGCCGAGGCCGACGCCAGTGGTGCGCTCACGCCCCTGGCCGGCACGCTGCTTGGGCTGGGGCTGATCGCCGGGCCGATGGGCAAGTGCGCTCAGTTCCCGATGCACCTCTGGCTCGATGAGGCGATGGAGGGGCCGAACCCGGCCTCGATCCTGCGCAACTCGGTGGTCGTCACCGCCGGCGCCCTGGTGCTGATGAAGGTCATGCCACTGCTGCGCTTCTCCCCCCTGGCCACCACCGTGCTGCTGGTGGTGGGCACGATCAGCGCCGTCGCCGGCGCCCTGGTGGCAATCGCCCAGGTGGACATCAAACGGGCCTTCTCCTACTCCACCACCTCCTATCTGGGGCTGGTGTTCATCGCGATTGCCCTGCAGCAGCCGGCGATTGCGCTGCTGCTGCTGTTTGCCCACGGCCTTTCCAAGGCATTGCTGTTCATGAGCGTGGGCAGCATCATCGCCACCACCAACTGCCAGGACCTCACCGAACTGGGCGGCCTGGGCTCACGCATGCCCGCCACCACCAGCGCCTACCTGGTGGGCTCGGCCGGACTGGTAGGCCTGCTGCCCCTGGGCTGCTTCTGGTGCTTTGGGCTGCTGGTGGAGACCTTCGCCCACCAGCAGCCCTTCTTCGCGGCCGTGTGCCTGCTCACCAACGCTCTCACCGCCTTCAACCTCACCCGCGTCTACCGTCACGTGTTCCTTGGCCCAGCGATGCCCAAAACCAAGCGCGCGCCGGAGGTGAACTGGCTGATGGCGCTGCCGATGGTGAGCCTCACGGTGCTGGTGGCGCTGATGCCGGCGCTGATGGCCCGCCTCGATCCTGTTCCGGGTATCGCCTCGTTCCCCCTCCCGGTGGCCATTGCGGTTGCCTCCAGCGGGCTGGTTGGGGTGGCCTGCGGCTCTGTGGCGCCGCTTCACAAGTTCTGGTCGCGCTCTTTGGTCCAGCCGCTGCGAGTGCTGCAAGATCTGCTCGCCTCCGACTTCTACACCGATCGCATCTACCGGGCCACGATCGTCGCGGCGGTGGCAGGCCTGGCCCGGCTGACCGACTGGCTCGACAGCAGGGTGGTGAACGGTCTGGTGAACGGCATCGGACGGATGTCTCTGGCCAGTGCCGATGGCCTCAAGCTCGGCGTCAGCGGCCAGCTGCAGAGCTACCTGCTAACGGTGGTGCTGGCGATCGTGCTGCTTCTTGCCTCGCTGCAGGTGCTGCAGGGGCTGCATGGATAGACCGAGCCGCTGGTGGAGCCACCCATGCCCATGCTGAGCATCCTGCTGCTGATCCCCTTCGCCGGCGCTCTGGCACTCGTGCTCTGGCCCGGCCAGCCGCCCCCGGGACGGCTCCGGGCGGTTGCCTTGGTGGTGCTCGGTCTGCAACTGGTCTGGAGCCTGATCGTGCTCGCCCGCTTCGACCCCGGCAGCAGCGCCATGCAGCTGCAGGAGGCACTGCCCTGGGTGAGCGGCCTCGGGCTCGAGTACCGGCTCGGCGTCGACGGCCTGTCGATGCCGCTGGTGCTGATCAACGGCGCGCTCACGCTGGTGTCGGCGATCTGCACGCGAGACATCAGCCAGCGGCCGCGTCTCTACTTCACCTTGGTGCTGGTGATCAGTGGCGCTGTGAACGGCGCCTTCCTGGCTGAAAACCTGCTGCTCTTCTTTCTCTTCTATGAGCTGGAGCTGATCCCGCTCTGGGCCCTGATCAGCATCTGGGGCGGTGCCAACCGCTCCTATGCCGCCACCAAGTTCCTGATCTTCACAGCGGTGTCGGGAATGCTGATCCTGGGCGCCTTCCTGGGGTTGGCCCTGGCCACCGGCACGGTCGATTTCAACCTAACACCGGTCAGCAGCGAGCGGCTGGCGATGGGCAGCCAACTGTTGCTGCTTGGGGCGCTGCTGATCGGCTTCGGCATCAAGGTGCCGCTGTTCCCCTTCCACAACTGGCTGCCGGATGCCCACACCCAGGCGTCCACGCCGGTGTCGGTTCTGCTGGCGGGGGTGCTGCTGAAGCTCGGCACCTATGGCCTGCTGCGCTTTTGCTTGGGACTGTTCCCGGAGGCCTGGGCGCAGCTGGCACCAGGGCTGGCGATCTGGGCGGCGGTGTCAGTGCTGTTCGGTTCGCTGGCGGCGATTGCCCAGAAGGACATGAAACGGATGGTGGCCTACAGCTCGGTGGGCCACATGGGCTACATCCTGCTGGCGGCGGCGGCGGCCACGCCGGTGGCGATCCTCGGGGCGGTCTTCCAGATGGTGAGCCACGGCCTGATCTCGGCTCTGCTGTTCCTGCTGGTGGGGATTGTGTACCGCAAGACCGGCACCCGCGACCTGACGGTGCTGCACGGGCTGCTCAACCCTGAGCGGGGCCTGCCTTTCACCGGCACTCTGCTGATCCTTGGAGTCATGGCCAGCGCCGGCATGCCCGGCATGGCTGGATTCATCTCCGAGTTCATGGTGTTCCGCGGCAGCATCAGCGCCTACCCGCTGGCCACGCTGCTCTCGATGCTGGGCTCGGGCCTGACGGCGGTGTACTTCCTGCTGCTGGTGAACCGCGCCTTCTTCGGCCGGCTGGCGATCACTCCAGCGACCGATCCTGTGGCCCACGGTCGCCTCGACGTGCGGCTGGCGCCGGTGGCACCCAGGGAAACGATTCCGGCAACGGGACTGGCCATGGCTGTGGTGGCGATCGGCCTGCTGCCCGCGGGTCTGGGGCGCCTGAGTGAGAGCACGAGCACGGCGATTGCCCAACTGCCGGCCCTGGTGTCGGCGCTGCAGGCTGGAGGACTGGGCTGATGCCGATCATCCCCGCCGAGCTGGTACACAGCGGTGGGATGCCCACCGCCGCTGAGCTGGAGGCGAAACTCCTGGCTGGGCAGACGTTGCTGGCCGACACCCGCGAGCACCTGGTCGAAGTGGTTGATGTGCTCAACAGCTACGGGGAGGTGCTGGATGCCTACAGCACTAACCTGATCTTCCAGGCCGAACGGCAGTTCCTGGTGCCAGTGCCGCTGTTCAAGTACCTCGATGGCGAGAAGAGCCTCGCGAAGATCTGGCGCCACCTCAACCACGACCGGATCAATTTCGAGTACGCCGAATACTGCATGAAGGCGATGCTCTGGCACGGCACCGGCGGCCTCGATGCGTACCTGGATTCTGAGGCTTTCGCCGAGAGCTGCGCCGTGATCATCCGCCGCAAGACCCGCCGCGATCCGTTGCTGGCCCTGCTGCACCCGCTGTTTTCGGGCTTCCTGATCGAGATGATCCGTACGGCGGCCACGACCCACGCCCTGGGCCAGTTCTGGCGGGTGATGAGCGATCTGTTCCTCGATCTGGCCCGCGCCGAAGCCGACGGCAGCGTGGCTTCGATCGAGGCGGTGGTGGAGTTCATCAAGGACGGCCTGGTGGCCGCCGCCGCCAACCCGATCACCTACGGGGTGGAGGTGGCGGGTGAGCACCTCTGGGTGCTGCCACCGGAGGCGGGGCTCACCTTCTTGGTGGATGTGGCTGTGCCCTACGTGGAGGCGGTTTTCTTGCGAGGTTTGCCGTTCCTGGGCACTGTGAGCTTCAATGCCCAGGCTCAGCAGATCTCGCCGGATCAGGCCAAGTTCGCCTACGGGGCCCTGTTCGCCGATCCACTTCCCACGATGGGGGCCGGCATTCCCCCCAGCCTGCTGATGCAGGACATGTTCCGTCACCTGCCGGAACGGCTGGCTGGGCTCTACCGCGAGCGCACCCGGGGCGAGGGCGACGTGCGCGTGAAGATCTGCATGAGCTTCCAGAAGTCGATGTTCTGCGTCACCAACGCAGCCATCCGCGGCACTTTTCCCCATCCCCTGAACAGCCCCGAACCGGCAGCCTGTGAGGCCAACCGGGCCTACGCCGCCGCCTGGGCTGCCCGGCTGGCGGCCGCTCGCACCGACTGCCTCGACCCCCTGCCGTAGCGTGGATCTCATGGAGCAGCCCTGGACCCCGCGCCCGAAACCCGAACAAGCTGAGCGGCTCGAACGGCGCATTGAATTCGCCGATTACGCCAGCAACCGGGCCTTCCTGGACCGCCTCAACGATCTATGCGTGCAGCAGGGACGCTACCCGGACATCAGCTTCGGACGCACCTACGTGAACATCACCGTGCGCTCCGACGGTGACGACACCCCGATCGCCTCCGCCGACCACGCCTTCGCTGCGGCCATCGATGACCTCCTTGCCTGAGCCCGAAGCCGGCAGCGTTCCCTCCGACCTGGATGCCCCGGTCAACCTGCAGGAGGCCTACGAAGCCGCCAATGTGCAGGAGGTGCTTGAGCAACTCGATGCCGACCTGATCGGCCTCAAGCCGGTGAAAACGCGCATCCGCGAGATCGCGGCGCTGCTGGTAGTGGAGCGAGCGCGCAAGCAGGTGGGCCTGGCCACGGCGGCGCCGAGTTTGCACATGTCGTTCACTGGCAGGCCGGGTACCGGCAAGACCACCGTGGCCGAGCGAATTTCGGAGATCCTGCACCGGCTGGGATACGTGCGCAAGGGCCATCTCGTGACCGCAACTCGGGATGATCTGGTGGGCCAGTACATCGGCCACACGGCGCCCAAAACCCGCGACATGCTCAAGAAGGCAATGGGCGGTGTGCTGTTCATTGATGAAGCCTACTATCTCTATCGTCCAGAGAATGAACGGGATTATGGCGCCGAAGCCATTGAGATCCTGCTTCAAGTGATGGAGAACAATCGCGACGACCTGGTTGTGATCTTCGCAGGCTACAAGGACAAGATGGATATTTTCTACCAGTCGAATCCTGGCCTCTCTTCACGGGTGGCCAATCACATTGACTTTCCTGATTACACTGCTGCGGAATTACTGGCGATCGCCCAGTTGATTCTGGCCGCCGAGAGTTACCGTTTCGGCGATGAGGCCAAGGCCGCTTTCTACGAATATATCCAGCGGCGAATGCAGCTGCCGTTCTTCGCCAATGGCCGTTCGATCCGCAATGCCATCGACCGGGCACGCATGCGTCAGGCCAACCGGCTCTTCAACCACATGGGGCGAGGTCTGACCAAGCTGGACCTGATCACGATCCAGGCCGAGGACATCACCGCCAGCCGCGTGTTCCAGGGGGAAGTGGAAGGGCTAGACCCCAGTCTGCCGCTTACCTGAGCTCAGGCACAGGCCGAATGACTTCCCGAGGAACTTCAGCGACGGCGACGGCTGTCGATCTGGAGGAGATCTCGCACCTGTTGCAACTGGCGGGCCAGGGAGGGATCGATCGCCAGCTTCTTCTCAATCTGCTCGACTGCGTACATCACGGTGCTGTGGTCCTTGCCGCCGAAGACATCACCGATGCGGGGCAGGCTCAGGTCGGTGCTCTGGCGCAGCAGGTACATGCCTACCTGGCGGGCCTGGCTCACCGCCCGTTTACGGCTGCTGCTGCGCATCTCCTCGGCACTGACACCGAACACCTCGGCCACCTTGTCCACCACCTGCTGGGGGGTGACCGGCACCTCGTTGCCCACGGGATCAAGCATCGGCGCCACCGATTCCACCGTCATCGGCAGGCCGGTGATCGAGGCGAAGGCCACCGCCCGGGTCAGGGCACCCTCCAATTCGCGGATGTTGGAGGTGAATCGCCCCGCCAGATACTGAATCAGGTCGCGGGGGAGGGTCATGCGCTCCTGTTCGGCCTTCTTGTGAAGGATCGCCATGCGGGTTTCCAGGTCGGGCGTCTGGATGTCGGCGATCAGACCCATGGAGAAGCGGGAAATCAGACGTTCCTGCAGGCGGGGGATCTGGCTGGGGGGGCGGTCGCTGGCGATCACGATCTGGCGGCCGGCCTCATGCAGGGCGTTGAAGGTGTGGAAGAACTCCTCCTGGGTGTATTCCTTGCCTTCGATGAACTGGATGTCGTCCACCAGGATCAGGTCAGCGGCACGGTAACGGTCACGGAACTTCTGCATGCCGTCCTTGCGGATGGCCTGGATCAGGTCGTTGGTGAAGGTTTCGGTGGAGACGTAAAAGACGCGGGCCTCCGGATCGATCTCCAGGCGGTAGTGGCCGATCGCCTGCATCAGGTGGGTCTTGCCCAGCCCGACGCCGCCGCAGAGGAAAAGCGGATTGAATTCACGGCCGGGCGCCTCTGCCACCGCCAGGGCCGCCGCGTGGGCCATGCGGCTGTTCGGCCCCACCACGAAGCGGTTGAAGACATAACGGGGGTTGAGCCCCGGAGCCGGCCGGCGGGGCGTCTCGCCGCTGGCGGTGGGACCGCTGGGGCCCACTGTGGCCCGCAGCACCGCCCCCGGTGAGGCCCCCGCCACCGTATGCTGGCCGGCACTCGGGCGCTCGGCCGGAGTGGAGCCATTCAGGGCCCCATCCAGCTCCTGTGCGGCGGCGGTGCCGACTTCCACCTGAATGGCGTGGCCGGCGAGGTCGGTGGCCACCGCGGCGATCATCACCAGGTAGTTCTTGCGCAGCCAGCCGCTGGCAAAGCTGTTGGGAGCCTCCAGCTGGAGCTGCCCGTCGGCGTAGCCCGTGCAGCGGGCCGGTCGGATCCATGTTTCAAATGTGGGCTTGCTGAGGTTGGCCTGCAGTGCCTCCTGGACCTGGTGCCACAGCTCCTGACCCTGCTGCACCGTCCAACCCTCGTTCAGCCAGTGGCCGAATATAGGCAGCTCCCTTGACCTGCACCGTCTTTAATGAAGCGCTTCGCGGCCCCGCTCCGCTCCCCCGCCATGAATCCCCACCGCGCCCCTGGCCTCCCGAAGCCCCGTTGCCGGGCGCTGGCCGCCACCGGCCTCTGTGGACTCCTCCTGGCCAGCTGCGCAATCCCGCTGCCGAACATCCCTGGGCTGCCCAGGGGTGGCCCCACAGCTCCGGGTCCCCGCGTGAGTGACGCCCCCCCAGCCGCGCCGCTTCAGACGGGCAGTAACTTCATCGTCAAAGCGGTCGAGAAGGTCGGTCCCGCTGTGGTGCGCATCGACACGGTCAAACGGGTGATCAACCCCCTCGGAGGGCTGTTCGGTGGAGGTCCCTCGATCCAGCAGCAGCAGGGCCAGGGGTCGGGCTTCATCACCCGCTCCGACGGGGTGATCCTCACCAACGCCCACGTGGTGGAGGGCGCCAATGAAGTGTCGGTGACCCTGCCGGACGGGCGCAGCTTCAATGGCAAGGTGCTCGGGGCCGATCCCCTCACCGACATCGCTGTGGTCCGGGTGGTCGCCCAGAAGCTGCCGGTGGCGCCCCTGGGGGATTCCAGCCAGGTGCGACCCGGTGAATGGGCGATCGCCATCGGCAACCCCCTGGGTCTCGACAACACCGTGACGGCGGGCATCATCAGCGCCATCCAGCGCACCAATGCCATCGGCGAAGGCCAGCGGGTGCCCTACATCCAGACCGATGCGGCGGTGAACCCCGGCAACAGCGGCGGCCCCCTGATCAACGACCGAGGTCAGGTGATCGGAGTGAACACTGCCATCCGCCAGGCACCTGGGGCGGGCCTGAGCTTCGCGATCCCGATCAACCTGGGTAAACAGATCGCCGCCCAGATCCTGGAGAAGGGACGCGCCTCACACCCATATATCGGAGTGCGCCTGCAGGCGCTCACGCCCCGACTGGCCCGGGAGATCAATGCCACCTCCAGCGAATGCCGCCTTCCGGAAACCGATGGGGTCGTGGTGGTGGAGGTGCTCAAGGACAGCCCGGCGGCCAAGGCGGGCCTGCAACCCTGCGACCTGATCGAGACCGTTGGTGGCAAGGCGGTGAAGAATCCTTCCGAAGTGCAGGTGGCCGTTGATCAGGGCAAGGTGGGCCAACCCCTGTCGATCAGTATCCAACGGGGGAACAGCAGCCGCACAATCTCGCTCGAGCCGGCGGAGCTGCGCTCCAGCGAGTGAGCACGCTGACGCTGATCCGTCCCAGGAGGCAGCTGGTGGTGATGGCCCGTTGGCCGGCAGCCGGGCGTTGCAAAAGCCGCCTGGCGGCCGGCATCGGCCCCGGGGGAGCCGCCCGGATCCAGCGCCGGCTGAGCGAGCACACCCTGGCTGCGGCCCGCCAGCTGGGCGGCATCGAGCTGGTGCTGGCGGTGAGCGGCCTGGGTCCGCGGGGCGCCCGACGCTGGGGCCACAGCCTCGGCGCTCACCGGGCCGTCCCGCAGGGGATCGGTGGCCTGGGCAGCCGGATGGCCAGGCAGCTGGCGCGAGCTTTCGGCGAGGGTGCCCAGCAGGTGCTGCTGATCGGCACCGACCTGCCCCTGCTGACCAGCGCGGATCTCGAGGCGGCATTCGCGGCGTTCGCCCACAGCCCCCTGGTGCTCGGGCCGGCCAGCGATGGGGGCTACTGGCTGATCGGGCTGACTGGACGCCGGTCCAGCCTGCTCAGCGGAATTCCCTGGGGAGGTACTGACGTGCTCCGCCTCACTCTACAGCGGGCCGCCTGCGAGGGGCTGGATCCCGCTCTGCTGGCGGTCCACAGCGACCTCGACCGCCCCGGGGACCTGGAGCCCTGGCTGGGGTGAGGGCAGCGGCTGCACCATCTGCCGTCGGCGCCCCCCTGGCGGTGGTGATCCCTGCCCTGAACGAGGTGGGGCACTTGCCGGCTCTGCTGGCGGATCTGGCAATGGCTCCCGCCGGGCTGATCGAGAGCTGCCTGGTGGTGGATGGGGGCAGCCGTGATGGCAGCCCCACCATCTCCGCCCTTGCGGGCGCACGGGTGATGCAGTCGGCGGGGGGGCGGGGCTGTCAGCTGAGAGCAGGAGTCACCCGCAGCCGTGCCGCCTGGTTGCTGTTGCTGCATGCCGACCTGCGTCTGGCGCCGGGATGGTGGTCGGCGGTGCAGCGGGCCATGGCCGCCCCTGAGGCCCCCTGGTGTTTCCGCCTGGGGATCCAGGGTGCAGGTCCTGCCCTGCGCCTGGTGGAGTGGGGCGTGCGGCTGCGCAGTGGCCTCGGCCAGCTGCCCTATGGCGACCAGGGGCTTCTGCTGCCGCGGCGCCTGCTGGAGCGAGCCGGCGGCCTGCGGGCCCTGCCCCTGATGGAGGACCTTGATCTGATCTTGCGGCTGCGTCAGCTGGGCCCGATCCGTGACCTGGGTCTGCCCGTGCAGGTGGATGGACGGCGCTGGCGACGCCTGGGGGTCTGGGGCACGGCCTGGCGCAATGCCCGGTTGCGGCGCGCCTGGCGCCGAGGCGCCGATCCCGCGGCCCTGGCAGCCCGGTACTACCAGCTTTGAGCGGGCCGGCTGGACCTCAGGAGGGTCAGGGCGAATACCAGAAGGCGCAGCGACGCTGGTGAGGTTCCAGCTCCCACCCCTGCGACTGATAGAACCCCACCACTTCGGGATCGGCGAACAGGCTGACCCGGTCCACCTCCATCAGCCTGAGCTGCTCGAGCACATAGTCCATCAGTTGCCGTCCCAGACCAGCGCCCTGATACAGGGGATGGACGGCCACATCCCAGACCGTGGCCTCCATCACCCCATCGCCGGTGCAGCGGGCGAAGCCCACCAGGCGCGGCACCCGCGGGTCATGGCGCCAGAGCCCCACCCTCAGCAGGCTGTTCTGAAGGGCTTTGCGCACCCGCCTGATCGGCCGGCGGCTCCAGCCCACGGCATCACAGAGCTGCTCGAGATCCACCAGATCGATGTCCCGCTCCAGGCTGAGCACCAGCTCCAGCTGGGGGTTCGGACTGGGGCAATGGCGCCAGCCGGGGCCGTAGAAGCTCGAAAGGAGCGGGTCTGTGTCCAAACCAGACGGCCGAGGCAACGCATTGGCACGATCCTGCCCGATCGAGGGCGCTCCAGGGCAGGCTGGTGGCAGGACCCCCCAGATGGGATTGGCTGCTCGCTCCGAGGCCTTGGAACCCGACCAGACCGGGCTGCTGCTGATCGCCCTGCATGGCTGGATGCTCTCCGGCCGGCTCTGGGACCCGCTGACGGCTGAACTGCAGAACCGCTGGCGTCTGTGGTGCCCTGACCTGCCGGGCTTTGGAGCGGAGCCGCGTCCGGCTGGACTGCAGCCGAGCCTGGCCAGCTATGGGCGCTGGGTCAGCCAGGCCTGCCACCGGATCGATCCCGACTCCCCCGTCGTGCTGATGGGTCACTCCCTGGGGGGCAGCATCGCCCTGCATGCAGCCGGGTTCCTGGGGCCACGGCTGCGGGGGGTGATCCAGATCGCCGCCGGTGGCGGGGTGTATCAGCCCAGGGCCTTCGCCCGGGTGCGGCAAGGGGGATCCCTGTTCCTGCGCTACCGCCCGGGATGGCTGGCGCGGCTGCCAGGCACCGAGGCGATCCGCAGTCCGCTGGTGGCGGAGGCGCGCGCGGCCCGGGGCCTGCTGGCCTGCAGCACCAACCGCGGCGCCGTCAGCCAGCTGCCCTCACTCACCGCCGCCCTGCGGGTACCGAGTCTCTGGATCGCGGGCAGCCTGGATCAGGTGATGGCTCCCCGTTACGTGCGCCACCTGGCGGGCTATGCCCCAAGCCATGAACTGGCCGTCATCCCCGACTGCGGCCACTTGCCGATGCGGGAGTGTCCCCGCCAGCTGGCCGCCCTGATCGACGCCTGGCTGGAGCGGCTGCCCTGATCCCTAAAGGCGGGCCAGGCCCCGCTCCTGCAGGTCCGCCAGCTCGGCATAGAGGCCTCCGGCCGCCCGCAGCTCCCGGTGGGTGCCCTGCTCGATCAGTCGCCCCCGGCGCAGCACCAGGATCCGGTCGGCTGCCTCCACGGTGGCCAGGCGGTGGGCGATGACGATGGCGGTGCGCCCGGTGAGCAGCCGCTCCAGATCCCGCTGGAGCGTGGCCTCGGTGGAGGGATCCATGAAGGCGGTGGCCTCATCCATCACCAGCACGGAGGGATCCCGCATCGCCACCCGCGCCACCGACAGCAGCTGGCGCTCCCCCGAGGAGAGGTTTCCGCCCCGCTCACGCAGTTCAGTGGCGAGGCCGTCAGGCAGGCGACGCAGCAGGGGATCGAGGCCCAGCTCGGCGCAGATCCGCTCCAGGTCGGCCTGGGGGATCGGCGCATCGAGGCGAAGGTTGTCTGCCACGTTGCCGCTGAACAGGAACGTGTCCTGCAGGACCACCCCCAGCCGCTGGCGCAGGGTGGCGCTGGGCAGCTCGCGGATGTCGATGCCATCGAGCAGGATCCGGCCGCTCTGGGGCTCGTAGAGCCGGCAGAGCAGCCGGATGATGGTGGTCTTGCCGGAGCCTGTGGGACCCACCAGGGCCACCTTTTCCCCTGGGGCAATGCGGAAGCTCAGGTCGGTGAGGATCGGATCATCGGGTCGGTAGGCGAAGCTCACCGCCTCGAAGATCACCTCCCCGGCGCTGGCTCGCAGCAGTCCCGAGCGTTGGGCGGCATTGCTGCGCATGCCCTGCTCCAGGTCGGCGATCTCGATCGGCTGCTCCATCAGCTCACCGATGCGCTCCACCGCCGTGAGTCCTCCCTGGATCTGGGTGAAGCGCTCCGCCAGCTGGCGCAGGGGGTCGAACAGGCGCTGGGAAAAGAGGATGAAGGTGGTGAGGGTGCCCAGGCCGATGGTGCCGGCGATCACCATCCAGCCCCCGATGGCCAGCACCACGGCCACGGCGGTGAGAGCCACCCATTCGATGAAGGCCGACACGGCACTTTCATAAAAAATCGTTCCGGTGACGGCGCGGCGGTAGGCGTTGGTGGTGACGGCAAAGCGGGCACTGTTGGTGGCCTCACGCCGGAACATCTGCACCACCTCGAGCCCCTGCAGGTTCTCCTGCAGATCTGCGTTGAGCTGGCTGAGCTCTTCACGCACCCGGTAGTTGGCCTTGCGGTAACGGCCCTGCAGCCAGAGGATCACCAGGGTGGCCGGCACCTGACTGGCCAGCAGCAGGGCACCGAGGCGAGGTTCGATGCTGATCATCGTGACGCCGATCACCAGCAGGGTGACCAGATCGGCCAGCACGCCCACGGCGCCGCTGCCGAACACCTCGGCCAGGGCATCCACATCGCTGGTGAGGCGGGTGAGCAGCTTGCCCACTGGGGTGCGGTCGTGGAAGCGCAGCGAGAGGGCAAGGGCGTGGCGGAAGAGGTCGTCGCGAATGCGGGCCGTGAGCCGCTGGCCCACCGCCTGGACGCTGTAGGACTGGGCTCCCTGCAATGCCAGTCGCAGCAGCACCGCCCCAAAGAGAATCAGCACCAGGGTGCGGATCGCCTGCGACACGCTCTGCCCCGCCAACCAGGCGGCCGTGGGCTCACCTCGCAGGACGGCGATGGCCTGACCGATCAACAGTGGCTGGATCGCGGCGGCCAGGGCCACAGGGATCAGCAGCAGCACCACCAGAATCAGACGGCGCCGGTCGTGGCGCAGGTAGGGCAGAAGCCGCCTGAGCCGCTGGCGGTCGAGGGCGGCCATCAGCGCTGGGAGGGGGCAGAGGCGGACGTGGTCGTCGCGCAGCTGGAGGTGGCGATCCTGTCGATGATGTGCTGCAGCTCGCCGAGATCGAAGCGCAGGGCCAGGGGATTGCCGATCAGGCGAGCTGTGCTGTGGAACAACTCATCAAGGGCCACCAGGCCGTTGTCGCGCAAGGTGCGGCCGGTGGCCACCAGATCCACGATCGCCTCAGACATGCCGGTGATCGGACCCAGCTCCACCGAGCCGGTGAGATGGATCAGCTCCACGGGCAGATCGAGCCCGGCAAAAAAGGTTTCGGCGCAGCGCACGAACTTGCTGGCCACCCGGCAGTGAGCCGGCAGCTCCGCCGCCCGGCTGTAGCCGCTGTTTTCCTTCACGGCCACGGCCATGCGGCAGCCGCCGAAGCCCAGATCCAGCAGTGGTGCCACCGGCAACTGGTGCTCGCGCAGCACGTCATCGCCCACCACACCCAGCTGGGCCTGGCCATAGGCCACGTAGACAGGCACGTCTCCATTACGCACCAGCAGGGCCCTGGCCCGGCCGCAGGGACTTGGCACCATCAGCTGGCGATTGTCGGCATCGAGCAGGGCACTGAAATCAAGCCCGGCGGCGGCGAAGCAGCGCACCGAATCTTTCAGCAGGGCCCCTTTGGCTAGCGCGACGGTGATCATGGACTTACACCGCAACCTGAACTGTACCGATGGAAGCGAGTCAGAGCGAGGTGGAGCTGATCCCGGTGCTGCACGACAACTACGTCGTCGCGCTCCACGACGGTGCACGGGCGGTGGTGGTGGACCCGGGTGTGGCCGAGCCGGTGATCACCTGGCTGGAGAAGAAGGGGCTGGAGCTGGTCTCGGTGCTGCAGACCCACCACCACTGGGACCACATCGACGGCACCCCGGGGCTGCTGCGCCGCTGGCCTGGTGCAGCTGTGATGGCTTCAGGCGCCGACAAGGAGCGCATTCCCTTCCAGACCGTGGCCCTGCAGGACGGCGACCGGCTTGAGCTGCTGGGGCGCTGCGTGAACGTCCTGGCGGTGCCCGGGCACACCCGCTGGCACCTGGCCTTCTATCTGCCGCCGGTTCCGGATGGCCAGGGAGAGCTGTTCTGCGGTGACACCCTCTTCGCCGCGGGTTGCGGGCGCCTGCTCGAAGGAAGCCCCACGGAGATGCACCAGTCGCTGCAGCGGCTGGGGGCCCTGCCCGGGGACACCCGCGTGTGGTGCGCTCACGAGTACACCCTCGACAACCTGCGCTGGGCGGCGGCGAACTGTCCGGAGCCGGGGGCAGAGCGACAGGCGATCCAGGAGCGGCTCGCGGCCGTGGACGAGCGGCGGCGGCGGAATCAACCCACCATCCCCAGCACGATCGCCCTGGAGTGGGCCACGAACCTGATGCTCAGGGCCAGCGATGCGGAAGCGTTCGCCAGCCGTCGCCGCAGCAAGGACCACTGGCAGGGCTGATCAGGCCGCTCTGGGGCTGGGGGACTCTGACGGCCAGAGGTTCTGGCCTGTGGGGAAGAGACGGGCGGGCTCGCCGGGCCGCAACCAAGGGCGGCAGCGCAGGCCGATGGGATAGTCGCGCTCGAGGGGCAGGCGAAAGCGGAGATCAAGCGGGGGAGCGGAGCCCAGGGCATCGAGCCGCACCTGGTAGAGCCACTCACGCCCGAGAAACTCGCGCGCCACCACCTCGGCGGGGCCACTGGGATCGACGCTGAGATCAAAGGCCGATGGACTCAGCAGCACCTGCCAGGGGCCGGGGGCATCACCGCTGGGGATGGATCCGCTCGGCTCCAGGCGCAACGCACCGAGGGGCGTGAGCAGCTGGTCGCCGCTCCAATGGGCATCGAGCACGTTTCCCTGCAACACGAAGCGACCCACGAAGGCTGAGGCGGGGGCTCGCACCATTTCTCGCGGACTGCTGCATTGGTGCAGATGCCCCCCCTGCAGCACCGCGACCCGGTCGCAAATGGCCAGGGCCTCCTCCGGATCGTGGGTCACGATCAGGCCGCTGGCCTGGCAGCGGCTGAGCACGCCGGGGAGCTCGGCCCGCAGCCTCAGCCGCACCTCCACATCCAGGTTCGAGAAGGGCTCATCCAGCAGCAGCAGCGTCGGACCCGGGGCGAGGGCCCGCGCCAGGGCCAGGCGCTGCCGCTGACCGCCCGAGAGTTCGTGGGGGTAGCGGCGCTCCAATCCCGTCAGCCCCAGCAGCTCCAGCAGCCAGGCGGCCCGGCTGCGATCCTGGCGGGGCTTGAGCCCGAAACAGACGTTGCTCCAAGCATCGAGATGGGGGAAGAGGGCGTAGTCCTGGAAGACCATGCCCACCCCCCGACGCTCCGGTGCCAGCCAGCCGTGGGGGCCTGCCACCTCCTGGCCGTGGATCAGCACCCTTCCGCGGGCCGGACGCTCGAAGCCGGCAATCAGACGCAGCAGGGTGGTCTTTCCACAACCGGAAGGGCCCAGCAACCCCACCAATTCCCCCTGATGCAGCTGCAGGTTCACCCCCTGCAGGGTCCAGTTCTGTGGATTGCCGACATCGGTGGCGCCCTGGGCACTGGGGTAGCGGTGCCAGACGTTCTCCAGCCGCACAGGATCAGGTCGCTCATCCACCTGGAGTGCGGTGGACACAGCCAGCGGGACTGGGGTGGGAGGGGCGATGGAGCCTGGTCCGTACACTCGATGTCCATTTTCACCTGCCACGGACATGGGTACTCCCGCCGAGGCGATCACCACGGCCGCTGCGCCAGCACCGGTGGGTCCATACAACCAGGCGGTCAAGGCGGGGGGCCTGCTGTTCTGCTCCGGCCAGATCGCACTGGATCCAGCCACGGGCGTGCTGGTGGGCGACGGGGATGTGGAGGCCGAAACCAGGCAGGTGCTCACCAATCTTCAGGCGGTGCTGAGCGCGGCGGGCTGCACGGCCCAGCAGGTGGTGCGCACCACTGTGTTCCTCACCGACCTGGCCGACTTCTCCCGGGTCAATGCCCTCTACGCGCAGGTGTTCTCCGCAGGGGTCTCGCCGGCCCGAGCCTGCGTCCAGGTGGCCGCGCTCCCGAAGGGGGCCCTGGTCGAAATCGACTGCATCGCCCTGCTGGGCTGAAGGGTGGTGGTCACCCGCTGAGCCGTCCCCCTTGCCCTGGCGACCACAGCGCGCAACCTTTCAGATCCGTGTCTTGTAATGAAGGTGACAGTCAACAGCTGTCACAACCGCCACGATGGGGGGGTTGTCGATGTGCGGGCCATGGCGTTCTCTTCCTTCCGTACCGTCTCTGCCGGCAAGCAGGCCCATGGAGAGCGGCTGTACCGGTTGGTCGACCAGCGGTGCTGCCCCCATCCCGTCCTCGACGACCATTTCGACTCGATGGACGCCGCCTGGGACGCAGCCCAGGAGTGGTGGCATCAGAACAGCAACGGCCTTGAGGACCCGATCGGCATCGGCGTCGAAGTGAGCACCCCCGGTGGCGACTGGCGCACACTGCGCTATCCCGGCAACCACTGCGGCTGGGCACCCTGATTCCGTTCCCGCTCAGCGGGCCAGGGACCTGAGCATGTCAGGCAATTCTGCGATCGACTCGATCACGGAGACACCCTCCGTCAGATGTTCGAGATCATGCTCGGCGAACTTGCCGGTGCGCACCAGGCAGCCGGCGATGCCCACCATCCGGTACCAGGTATCAGTGAGAAAGCGCAGCCGGTAGCCCTTCCGCCGCAACCAGCCCATGGTCTGCTCCGCTCTCGGATACGGGCTGCCGTCCTCAAAGAGGAGAACGTTGAGATCGAGCAGCAGAGCCTTGATCACGGTTGCCTCCACCGGCGTGAACGTTATTGGTTTCAACTCTGCCGCCTTCGGCCGGGAGTCGATGGCCACCTAACGTCAGCCCCAGGCAGGAACTGAGCGTGAGCTGCCGCTGATGCGCCTGCTTCACACCTCCGACTGGCACCTTGGGCGGACTTTCCACGGGGCCTCCCTGCTCGAGGAGCAGGCGGCGGCGCTGGCGCGGATCGTGGAGCTGGCCAGGGATGGGGCTGTTGATGCGGTCCTGATCGCTGGCGATCTCTACGACAGGGCGATCCCGCCGTCCGAGGCCGTGCAGCTCTTCAACGACACCTTGGCCCAGTTGCGCCAGTGCGGTGCCGCGGTGGTGGCGATCGCCGGCAACCACGATTCCCATGTACGGGTTTCGGTGTACGACCCCCTGCTCGCCTCCTTCGGGGTGACGATCCGGGGGGACGTGCGTCGGGCCCATGAGCCGGTGCTGGTGAGCTCACGGCTGGGGGGGCCTCCGGTGGCGATCTATCCGCTTCCCTACCTGGAGCCGGCGGTGGATGGGCCTGGCCTGATCAGTGCGCTGAAGGAGGAGGCGCTGCCGGTGCGCTTGCGCCATGACGAGGTGACGCGGCTGGCACTGGAGCGGATCCGCCGGGATTTCCAGGGGCGGCCGAAGCACCGCTCTGTACTGGTGGCCCACACCTTCGTCACTGGTGGGGAGAGCTCGGAGTCGGAGCGGGAGCTCACCGTCGGCAACGTCGATCGGGTGAGCGTGGAAGCCTTCGCCGGCTTCGACTACGTGGCCCTTGGCCATCTGCACGGCTCCCAGCAGCTGGATGGCCCCCGGCTGGCTTATTCCGGCACCCCCCTGCCCTATTCCTTCTCCGAGCAGAACCACACCAAGTCGGTGCGGATCGTGGAGCTCGACACCGCAGGCCAGCCAACGGTGGAAGTTGTGCCGCTGCAGGTGGGGCGATCGCTCTGCACAATCGAAGGTGGCATCGACCAGCTCTGCCGTGATCCGCAGTTTGAGTCGGCCGTCGAAGCATGGGTGCGGGTGATCCTCACCGACGAGGAGCTGCCCCTGCAGGCCATGGCCCGACTGCGCCGGCGCTTCCCCCATGTGGCCGAACTGCGCCACCGTCCGCCGGAGGTGCTGCGCTCCACGGCCAGCGAGCGCAACCAGCAGGTGCGCCAGTCCGCTTCACCGTTTGAACTGACGTCGGCATTCTTCGCAGATCAGCAGGGGCGAGCCGCCAACCAGGCCGAGGGCGATCTGCTGCGGGAGGCGCTCGAGGCGGCCGCGAAGGGAGGGGAGCGCTGAAACCACACCAGCTCAGGATCGAGGCTTTCGGGCCCTATGCCGAACCCGTGGAGATCGGCTTCGACGCGCTCAGCCAGGAGGGGCTGTTCCTGATCCACGGCAGCACCGGTGCCGGCAAGACCTTCCTGCTCGATGCCCTCTGCTTTGCGCTCTACGGCGAGGTGTCTGGGGATCGCAGCGTCAAGGCGCTGAAATCGGATCACGCCGAGCCCTCAGCCGTGCCGCGGGTAAGCCTGGAGTTCTCCAGTGGCGGGGCCCGCTACCGGGTGGAGCGATCGCCCGCGTACACCGCCCCCAAGACCCGGGGTGAGGGAACCACCGAAAAGACGCCGCAGGCGGTGCTGTTCCGGCGGGTCGGCGACGAGTGGCAGCCGATCGCCAGCCGTACCACGGAGGTCACCCGCGAAGTGCAGGGGCTGGTGGGTCTGGATGCCGCCCAGTTCCGTCAGGTGATCCTGCTGCCCCAGGGCAAGTTCGCCGAAGTGCTACGGGCCAGGGCCGAGGAGAGGGAGGCGCTGCTGAAAACCCTTTTCGACACGGTGATCTACGAGCAGGCGGGCAGCTGGCTGGAGGAGCGCGCCAAGACCGCCCGCATCGCGGTGGCCGAGCAGAACCGGGCCCTGGAGGTGTTGCGCCACCAGGCCGCCCATGAGTGGAGCCCCTATGCACTGCAGCCCTTGGAGGCACCCAACGATCAGGAGGGCCTGGACCGGCTGGTGGAGCAGATCGCTGTGGTGGTGGGGGGCACCCAAGACAGCCTGAAGCAGGTGGGCGAAAGCCTTGAACTCGCCCGGAAGGCCATGGCGGCGATCGAGAAGGAGGCCGACCGCTGGGATCGGCGCGCAGCGGCCCTCTCCAGGCTTACCGAACTGGAGGCCAAGCAGGAGACGGTCATCGACTTCCGCCAGCGGCTGAGCAGGGCGGAGCAGGCCGAGGCGCTGCGCCCCAGCGTGGAAGCCGAACAGGCCGCCCGTACCGCCCTGACCACCCTTGAGGCCGGGATCAAGGCAGAGCTGCTTGGGGCAAACCGGGCCAGGGACGCCGCTCAGGCCCTGCCGGCTTCGCTGGTCCTGCTCGATCTGATGGCATTGCCAAGCCAGGAGGAGCTGGGCGAAGCGCGCAACGACCTGGCGGCGCGACGGGTGGAGCTGACGGCCCTGGCCAGTCAGGCCATGGAGGCAGCCCAGGCGAGGGCCAGGGCCGCCGCCGCCGCTTCACTGGCCAGCAGGGCGGAGGAGCGGCTGACCAGAAGTACCGCCGCCAAAGAGAGCCGCCAGCAGGCGCGGCAGGCCGCCGCCAATGCCTTCAGCAAAGCCTGCTCGGCCCGTGACCAGCTCAACGAGTTGCAGCGGGCGGCACAGGAGGCCCATGATCGCGCCCGGGCCGTGGAGGCCATCGCCCCTGCCCGGAAGAAGGAGAACGAGGCCACGGCCGCGAAAGCCAGGGCCGATGGTCGGCTCAACCAGGCCAAAGCGGCCCTGAACGATCACCGGCGACATCAGATTGCCGGCATGGCGGCCCGGCTCGCCGGCGGACTGGAGCCTGGAGCCCCCTGCCCGGTCTGCGGTTCGGCGCACCATCCGGCACCAGCTCAGCCGTCCCAGGACGCCGTCAGTGATGAGGCGATCACTGCGGCGGAGAGCGAGCTGAACGCGGCAACAATGGCGGCCGAGCAGGCAGCGGTCGCTGTGCAGAAGACACAGGGAGAACGGGCGGCGGTGCTGGAGAGAGCCGGCGGCGCCGACCTTGATCTGGAGACGGCGCGCACAGCGGCTCTACAGGCCAGCGAGACACTGGCCACGGCGCAGGCACTGGCCGAAACGGTCGCCAGCCTGGAGCAAGCGATCAACGATCACGAGCAGGAGCTCCAGGCACTCCAAGCCAGCATTCAGTCGGCCAGCACGGAGCTGGCGATGCAGTCCAGGGCCGCCGCGGACGAAAGTCAACGGGCGCAAACCCTCACCGCCGACATTGCCAGCCAGCTTGGGGACGGGGTCGATCCACTGCAGGCGGTGAAGACCTTCGAACCCCTGGAGGCCGCCCTGAAAGCTCTGTCGGGACGCTGCCAAGCCACCATCAGTGCCATGAGCCGGCTTAAGCAGGCTTCGGGCCGCCTGGCGAGGGATTTGGCCGGATCGGAGTTTACCGATGGCCTGGCCGTGGTGGCCGCTCTCAGGGAGGAGCACGTGCGCCAGCTATGGTCCCAGCGGATCAAGGCCTATGAGGCGGAATTGATTGGGCTGAGGGGTCTGCTGGCCTCAGCGGACCTGGCCGATCTGCCAGTGGAGCGGCCAGGTACCGCGGCGGCCCAGGAGGCGGTGATCACCGCTGATGCCGCCCGCACGGCGGCCGTGGAGCGCCACAGCGAAGCCCGAGGAGCGCAGGCGGAGATCGAGCGGCTCACCTCTGAACACCGGAGCGGGGCGGGCGAGCTGGCCGCCCGGAGGGAGCGGGCACAGTTGTTGAGTGCCGTGGCCGATCGCTGCTCTGGCAAGGCCGCTCCCTTCATTTCACTGCAGCGCTGGGTACTCTCCGCCTACCTGGGCGATATCTGCCGCTACGCCAACCAGCGACTTGAGCTGATGACCTCAGGCCGCTACCAGCTACGGCTCACCGATGAGGGTGCCCGCGGTGGCCGCCAGGCGGGCCTGGGCCTGCGTGTCCTCGATGCCTACACCGGCGAGGAGCGAGAGGTGAGCAGCCTCTCGGGCGGCGAAACCTTCCAGGCCTCCCTGGCCCTGGCCCTGGGCGTGGCCGACACGGTCGAAGCCCACTCGGGCGGGGTGCACCTCGAGGCCCTGTTCATCGATGAGGGTTTCGGCACCCTTGATCCCGACAACCTCCAGTTGGCGATGGACGAGCTCGACCGGCTGCGGGAAGGCGGCCGCATGATCGGCATCATCAGTCACGTGGGTGCCCTCAAGGAGCGGATCCGCTACGGCATCGAGGTGCTCGCCAGCGATCAAGGCTCGAGGGTGCGTGTGGGATTGAACGCTCTGTCCTGACCAGAGCCGAGTGAGCTTCCCAGCATTGAGGCAATCGCCAGGAACTCGGAAGGTAAAGTCCCATCTGGCGGGGCGTGGCGCAGCTTGGTAGCGCGGGTGCTTTGGGAGCACTAGGTCGCAGGTTCGAATCCTGTCGCCCCGATTCAGTTACCGCAAGGGTTCTCGGAGGTTCCGGGAGCCCTCTTTTTTCGCCCAAACGGGGCAATGTACGGAAAATGTACGAATGGCAGGCTCCGTTGGCCGTTCATGGGGCTCGTTTGGGGCCGTTGTACGAGAGATGTACGAACGGCGCAGGAGTGCTGCAGAACGAGTGCTTCGCGCAGGTACTTGCTGGGTTGGCGAACAGAAAAACGCCCCTTCCCGCCTCGGCGGAGATAGGGGCGTTGGACCTGACAGCTGAACTCAGTCCGTTTCAAGGAGGTGGGGCGATCGAGCCGTCGCTTCGCTCATCGCCTCGTTGCATCGCCCCAGGTGATAGAGCACTGGCGAATTGGCGCAAGGGAACTTGCGCCGCCAATGGACCCCAGGCTTGAACAGGCCTGCCTTGCGCCATCGGCACAACGTCCTCTCACTGACCTTGAGCGCCGTCCCGAGGTCACGGGCATCGAGCCATTCGCCCACCTGCGCTGCCTCTGCTGCATCGTTGACCTTCCGCAAGCTCATGCTTCCCCCCGCTGCATCTCACGGCTGACACCCAGCAGCGCGCAGGCTTCTGCGGTGGTGATCCAGACCCGCCCTGGTGTGGATTGGGTCATGGCATCAGGGGGCCAGGACTGTGGTCGGCGGTGCTCCCGGGCTGGCTTGGCAGGGGCTTGGGCGGCACCGGCCCGGCGATCACCAGCAAGACCGTGGTGACCTGAAACAGCAGCAGCAGCCAGATCAGCCGGTGCAGGTAGCGGAGGTTGGTGATCGTCACCAGGGTGTGACGCGGCTCTCGCTGGCAGAAGCGCGGCAGCTGGGGCCGGCGTGGGTCGGAGGTGCGGGCCATCAGAACGGCACCTCGTCGTCG
>CALRVC020000018.1:0-62645 GCA_943371515.1 Synechococcus sp. UW140
CTTCACTGTGGAACTGAGCAATCGACTGGCGAACGAGTCTGCTGCTGCAGCCCAGGCTGCCCGTCAATCAACTCATCAGTTTCTGGCCATCTTGTATGGCTCTGGCTATGCTGGCTTTGAATCTGCCGCGCAGCGGCTTAGTCCAACAACCAGCTTCAGATCGGAGGTTCAACAACCAGCTTCAGATCGGAGGTTCACCGTTCAATCTGTTCCCGCCCAGCACCCCCTGATTGCACCAGGCAGTTTCAAGCCATACCCTGGCTTGTTTGCCCAAAAAGCCCCCCAGGCATTGGCCTGGGGGGCTTTTTCCTGATTGGGTCGGCGCTGGCTTCTGGCTTACACCAGCACCGGCAACCTGGCCGGTTCGGCCTGCTGAAAGCGCAGCCGCGGCGGCTCTGCAGCAGACTCCACATCCACCGCGATCGTGCTGCCCTCGGGGAAGGTGCCGGCCAGGATCGCCTTGGCGATCGGCGTTTCCAGCTGGCGCTGGATCGCCCGCTTCAGCGGCCGGGCGCCATACACCGGGTCGTAGCCCACGGCCGCCAGCCAGTCGAGCGCTTCGCCGTTGAGCTCCAGGCCCAGCTTGCGATCCTCCAGGCGCTGGCGCAGACGTTGCACCTGCAGCTCCACGATCTGGCGCAGTTCCTCCTGCCTGAGTGAGTGGAAGATGATCGATTCATCCAGCCGGTTGAGGAACTCGGGCCGGAAGTGGCCGCGCAGGGCGTCGTTCACACGCCGCTCCATCTCGCCGTGGCGGGCTGGATCACCGGCCAGATCGAGGATCGAGGCGCTGCCGATGTTGCTGGTGAGGATCAGCACCGTGTTGGTGAAATCCACCGTGCGGCCCTGCCCGTCGGTGACGCGGCCGTCATCGAGGATCTGCAGCATCACATTGAACACATCAGGGTGGGCCTTCTCCACCTCGTCGAACAGGATCACCGCATAGGGCCGCCGCCGCACCGCTTCGGTCAGCTGGCCGCCCTCCTCGTAGCCCACATAGCCCGGAGGCGCGCCGATCAGGCGGCTCACAGCGTGCTTCTCCATGTATTCGCTCATGTCGATGCGCACCATGGCGTCGTCGCTGTCGAACAGCTGGGCGGCCAGGGCCTTGGAGAGTTCCGTCTTGCCCACACCGGTGGGGCCGAGGAACAGGAAGCTGGCGATCGGCCGGTTGGGATCGCTGAGCCCGGCGCGGGAGCGCTGGATCGCATCAGCCACGGCTGTCACCGCCTGCTCCTGACCGATCACACGGGTGTGCAGCTCATCTTCGAGATGCAGCAGTTTCTCCATCTCGCTCTGCACCAGCCGGCTCACAGGGATGCCGGTCCACTTGGCGATCACTTCGGCGATGTCGTCTTCGGTGACCTCCTCGCGCAGCAGCGTTTTCTCGCCATCGCCGGCGTTGAGCTCGGCCTCCTTGGCCGCCAGCTTCTTGTTCAGCTCCGCCAGGGTGCCGTATTCCAGCTCGGCGGCCTTGTTGAGGTCGTACTGGCGCTTGGCCTGCTCCACCTGGAGCTGCACCTGCTCGATCTCCTCCTTGATGGCGCTGAGCTCATCGATCGCCCCCTTCTCCTGCTGCCACTGGGCATTGAGGGTGCTCTGCTGCTCACTCAGATCGGCCAGCTCCTTCTCCAGGCGCTCCAGCCGGTCCTTGCTGGCGGAATCGGATTCACGCCCCAGCGAGAGTTTCTCCATCTCCAGCTGCAGGATGCGGCGATCGAGTTCATCGATCGCCTCCGGCTTGGAGGTGATCACCATCTTCAGCCGCGCGGCTGATTCATCCATCAGGTCGATCGCCTTGTCCGGCAGGAAGCGATCGGCGATGTAGCGGCTGGAAAGCACCGCCGCCGCCACCAAGGCGTTGTCGGCGATGCGCACACCGTGGTGCACCTCGTAGCGCTCCTTGAGGCCGCGCAGGATCGAGATCGTGTCTTCCACCGTGGGCTGATCCACGAACACCTGCTGGAAGCGGCGCTCCAGGGCGGGATCCTTCTCAATGTGCTGGCGGTGCTCATCGAGGGTGGTGGCACCGATGCAACGCAGTTCGCCGCGGGCCAGCATCGGCTTGAGCAGGTTGCTGGCATCCATCGAGCCGCCGGCGGCGCCGGCCCCCACCACCGTGTGGATCTCGTCGATGAACAGCACGATCTGGCCTTCACTTTCGGTCACCTCCTTGAGCACGGCCTTGAGCCGCTCCTCGAACTCACCGCGATACTTCGCCCCGGCGATCAGGGCGCCCATGTCGAGGGCGATCAGCTGGCGGTTCTGCAGCGCCTGGGGCACATCCCCGTTCACGATCCGCTGGGCCAACCCTTCAACGATTGCGGTCTTGCCCACACCGGGCTCACCGATCAGCACCGGGTTGTTCTTGGTGCGGCGAGACAGGATCTGGATCGTGCGGCGGATTTCCTCATCACGGCCGATCACGGGGTCGAGCTTGCCGTCCTTGGCGGCCTGGGTGAGATCGCGGCCGTACTTCTCCAGGGATTCGTAGGTGCCTTCGGGGTTCTGGTCAGTCACGCTCTGGTTGCCACGCACGGCCTGGACGGCATCTTTGAGTTTGTCAGCGTTGGTTCCCGCCTGGGAGAGGAGCTGCTTGCCGCAGCGGTCATCGATCGCCAGCGCCAGCAGCAGGTGCTCGATCGAGATGAAGCTGTCGCCGTAGCTGGCCTTGAGCTGTTCGGCCTGATCGAGCACGCTGTTGAGCCCCTTGCCCAGAAACACGTTCTCGGGCGCCGCGCCCAGGCTGGGCTGGCGAGAGAGGAAGGCCTCCACCGCCTGGCTCAGAGCCGCCACATCCACGCCGGCTTTCTCGAGAATGCGGCTGGCCAGTCCGGGCTGGCTGAGCAGGCTGGCGAACAGGTGCTCGCTCTCCAGTTGCTGCTGTCGGCGCTGCTGGGCCAGCTGCTGGGCGGCCACGATGGCGCCCCAGGCCTTCTCCGTGAATGCTTCGGCGGTGGGATGCATGCCTGGGTTCCTCTCTGATCAACTCTGAACGGACGCTATGAACAACCGGCCGGCCAGCGCAGGATGGGCAGGCCGAAACAATTGGCGAATCAACCGAACTGGGGGCGGGGCCTGTCCTTAACTTCACTGCCATTCCCCACTCCTGCCCGATGCCCAGGCACCGTCCCTTTACCGCGCTGGCTGCCTTCTCCCTGCTCAGCGCGGGCCTGGCCCCAGGCGCTGCAGCCGCCAGTTGCACCTATCTGCCGGCCGTGGGGGGAGGCACCAGCGTCAGCAAGTCGATCCAGTTGAACGGCCCCCTGGTGTTTCCCTTCGGCCGCACCAACTTCAACACCGACTTCACCGTGAGCCGGGCCTACTCCAGCTACAAGGTGAACTTCAAATCCACCTCCACGGAGCGTGGTCCCTATCCCATCCAGGCCTATCTCAAGTTCAGCGATGGCACCAATCTGCAGGTGGTGAATGAAACCCTTGATGCCCCGCCGGGCCTGTTTCGCCAGTTCGGACCCTTCTATCCTCCGGCCGGCAAGCTGGTGAGCCAAGTGAACGTGAAGGTGGGCACGGGCTACAACGCCAATGCCACCGGCTTCAGTTACACGATTTCGGTGTTCGGCTGCCGCTGAACGAGCCCAAGCCGATCAGCAGCTGAACCAGCTCAGAGTCACAGGTCCAGGTTCGGCACCGCCCGCGGGCAGAGCTTGAGCGGGCAGCCATCGGCGCTGTAGAGCGCATCCGCCGCCGAAAGACAGCCGCCGGCGTTCTTGCGTGGCACCTGGCGCGGCTCGATCCGCAGGGGCTGCAGAACCGAGTCCTTCAGGGGGACCAACCGCTTGCAGGCGCCACCCGGCAGCCATGGCGTGCTGGACAGCGGAGGTACCGCCAGGGGCTGGGGCTGGGCGGAAACGGGGGCGCCGAGCATCAGGGGCAGAGCCGCCAGATGTGCAGTCAGAAGAGACTTCATGGCCATATCCAGGCAGCTGCCTATCCAGCCGACCGTACCGCCGCCAGGCGAGCCCCTCACGAGCCCCTCATCCGTGCAGTTGCCATGATGTCGCCACGTCAAGCCACGGGCCCAGAGTAGGAATGAGCAACGAGGAGAGGGAAGCCTTGGTGCTGCGACTGGCGCAGGAATCCCGCGACTTCGAGGGCACCAGCAAGGATCCGGAGCGCAATTGCTGGCTGGTGGTGCACCGCCATGCCCACGGCGTGCTGCCCAGCGAGTACGACATCCGCGACGTGCCCGAAGACCTCTACCTCGAGGTGCTCTCCAGGCGCCGCTCGCTCAGCTGAGCCCTCCGTCCGGTGACCGAGCCCAGCAGATCGGCCACGGGCTGGATCCGGGACCGCTGCAGAAAGCGGGAGGCCGCCTCCGCAGCACTGGCCTGCTCCAGGTCGGCCCACTCGATCGGGTAACCCAACGTTCTGGCGCGCTCAATCAGCCGCTGCCAGGGACGCTCCTGATCTCCAAGCCGCAACAGGGCCCTCAGCCTCGGCTGCCGCTCTGCGTCGGCCACCAGCCGCCGCAGCTGCTCCATTGACATCACCGCCGTTGCGTCGGTCGAACCCAGCCTCGCCTTGCCGCCCGGGATTGACCAGCGAACAAACACAAAGCACAAAAAAACCACCCCTGGGCAGGGGTGGTGATTGGAGTGAAAGGTCCTGACCGCAATCCACCAAGGCCGGTGGCCTCAAACAAGGCCGGCAGCCTAAGAATCAGGACTCATGGTTGAGTCAGAACCTTTGAGGCTTGGATCAGGCCCAGCCCTTGGAGGCCATCTCTTCGACGTAAGCGGCTACATCGGCAATGTCGGCATCAGTGAGCTTGCCGAGGAAAGCCGGCATGGCGTTCTTGCCATTGGTGACCTGGTAGCCGATGGCTGCTTCGTGGTCACTGCTGTAGTTGGCCAGATAGGCCTCGAGGGCCTCGGCCTTGAGCGTGCGCTCGGCGTTCACCACATTGCCGCCACCCATGTGGCAGGCGGCGCAGTTGGCAGAGAAGACCTGCCCGCCGTGGGCGGTGTCGGCGGCAAAGCTGGGGGCGGCTCCCAGCAGCAGGGCCAGGCAGACAGCGAAGAACGAAAGCAGGCGACGCATCAGGGAGGCGAGCGATGGAGCGGGCAACCAGTCAAAAATAGAGTCCCGGCGTCGGCAGAGCGCTTGCTGCGGGAGTGGATCGAAACAATCTCGTCACCGAGCCCA
Source organism: Synechococcus sp. UW140 (assembly GCA_943371515.1). Classification (GTDB taxonomy): domain Bacteria; phylum Cyanobacteriota; class Cyanobacteriia; order PCC-6307; family Cyanobiaceae; genus Regnicoccus_A. The sequence goes on from CALRVC020000018.1 coordinate 5,167, forward strand.
GAGGGCTTCACTCGACGATCACCTTGCCGACCATGCCGGCACCGCGGTGGGGCTCGCACCAGTAGTCGTAGCTGCCGGCCTGATCAAAGGTTTCATCCCAGCTTTCACCCGGCGCAAAGGCCAGGGCATCGTGGCTCAGTTCCTCGTGGCCATCGAAGACGGCGTTGTGGGGAGCCAGGTTGTTGTTCACGAAGCGGACCGTGTCCCCCTTGCTGATCGTGATCACGCTGGGCTCGAATGCCAGCATGCCGGCGTCGGTGCCGAGCTTCACCTCAACGGTGGCGGCCTCAGCCGGCAGGACAGAGCTGAAGCTCACCAGCACCAGCAGCAGCGCCCCGAGCAGGGCAGAAGCGGCCATGGCCTGAATCAGGCGTGCTGCGGACGCCTGCAGAGCTTGAACCATCAGGTCTTCCTAACACTTACAGAACTTTATGCCCTGATCAGATAGCCCCGCGATGGGGCAGCCCCGCCAGCTCGAACACCGCCTCCAGGCTGGGGGCATGGCTCACCAGATCGAAGCGCTCCGGCGGGCTCACCGGCTCGTGAACGAAATGGCGCTGGCGGATGCTGAAGCGATCCCAGGCGTTCACCTCGATCGGCAGCACGCGGATCAGGGCTTCGATCCACCAGCCATTCAGCGACAGCCCCAGCGGTGGCCGCCAGCTGCGGCGCCAGCGGCAGAGGCGGCTCACGGTGTCATCGACCGTGACGGCCGGTTGCCCCAGCACCAGCCGGCGCAGCGGCCCCTGATTCGGCTCTGGATTGGGCTGGTGGGGGTTCAGGGCCAGATGGGCGCAGACCAGGGCGATATCGGCTGCATGAATGAAGTGGAAACTGGCCTCGGCCCGCAGCCACTTCGCCAGCCACAGCCAGCGCACCGCCTCCCTCAGGCCTGCCGTGAGATAGCTGGTGGGGTGGCAATCGCCAGGACCCACCGAGCCGCCGAACACCAGCGTGGGGAAGACCGCCACGATCCGCTCGGCCAGGGGATGGCTCTCCAGTTGCTGCAGGCAGAGGGCCTTGGTCTGGATGTACTCGGTGCCGTAGGCGGCCGCTTCCGGCAGCAGCTGCAGCTGGCGATCGAGAATGCTGGCGGTGGAGAAGTAGATGATCTGCTCAAGCCGCTCGGGATCGAGCCGGCTCAGCAGCTCCTTGACGGCCACCACGTTCACCTGCTGGGCCCGCTCCGGGTCACCCCAGGCGGTGGCGGTGTGGATCACCCGGGTGGCCGAGGCGATCTCTGCTGCGTGGGGCGCCTGATCACGCAGATCGCCCACCAGCAGGGTGATGCGCGGATGCTGCCTGGGCACGGCCGTGAGCTTGGCGGGATCCCGCAGCCAGAGCAGCAGCTCGGCATCGGAGCTGGCCAGCAGCTGTTCAGCGATGGCCTGGCCCACGCAGCCGGTCGCTCCGGTGATCAGGATGCGGGCACGACGGCTGGTACCGCCCGGAAGGCCGTCTGGAAGACCGCTCAAACAGCTGCCCCCAGCAGCTCATTCACCGACTTGCCGGCCTCGAAGAACACCCGGGCATTCTCCTCGGGAGTGCCCGGCAGGATCCCATGGCCGAGGTTGAGGATGTGGCGGCGGCCCCGGGCCTTGATCACGGTGTCGACGATGCGCGCCCTGATCGCCTCCGGCGTGCCGAAGAGCAGGCCTGGATCCACATTGCCCTGCACACCGAGGTGTTGCGGCAGGCGGGCGCAGCCGTCGGCCATGTCCACGGTCCAGTCGAGAGAGATGAAATCGACGCCGGTGGTGGCCATCCGCTCCAGCACACCGGCGCTGCCGGAGATGTAGAGAATCAGGGGGGTGTCGGGGTGCTTCGCCTTGACCTGATCCACCACCCGTTTCTGATACGGAGCCGCGAACATGTCGTAGTCGATCGGGCTCAGCTGGCCCGCCCAGGAATCGAACAGCTGCACCACCTGGGCGCCGCTCTCGATCTGATAGCTCACGTAGGCGGCGATCGAATCGGCCAGGAGGCCCAGCAGGCGGTGCAGCAGCGCCGGCTCCTGGAAGGCCATCGCCTTGATCACGGCGTAGTTCTTGCTGCTCCTGCCCTCCACCGCATAGGCGGCCAGGGTCCAGGGGGCCCCCACGAAGCCCAGCACCGCCGCCTCGTTGCCCACGCTCTGGCGCAGCCGGCCCAGCACCTCGCCCACGAACGGCAGGGAAGCCGCCGCATCCAGGGGCCGCAGCGCCTCCACCTGGGCCAGGCTGCGGATCGGCGGGTCGATGATCGGCCCCTTGCTCTCGATGATGTCGAAATCAATCCCCATTCCCGGCAGGGGCGTGAGGATGTCGGAGAAGAGAATCACCCCATCGGGTTGAAAGGCCCGATACGGCTGCATCGAAATCTCATAGGAGAGATCGGGCTGCTCTGAGCGCTCCCGGAAGCCGGGATGTCGGTCGCGCAAGTCGCGGTAGACCTTCATGTAGCGCCCGGCCTGGCGCATCATCCAGACCGGTGGACGCTCCACCTGCTCACCTCGGGCGGCGCGCAGCAGCAGGGGGAGCGAATCGGCCATGGGTGAAAGGAATGCCAGGGGCGAACCTACCCGAGAGCCCCACCCGTTTCGGCGGCTTCGTCACAGAGGGCCTGGCTGCGGGCGGGGTCGAGCTTCAGCACCAGCACGCCCAGGGGTGGCAGGCAGAGGTCGAGCGACTGGTCGTAGCCATGGACCGCCCACTCCTCGCTGAATTTGCCCCCCAGATTGCCGAGGTTGCTGCCGCCGTAGCGGCTGCTGTCGGTGTTGAAGACTTCGGCGTAGTAGCCCTCCATGGGCACCCCAACCCGGTAATGGGAATGGCTCTGGGGCGTGAAGTTGGCCACCACCACCACCCAGCGGCCGGTGCGGCTCTCCCGGCGCATGAAGCTGATCACCGAATGGCGGCTGTCGCTGCAATCGATCCACTGGAAGCCGTAGTGATCGAAATCGTCCCTCCACAGGGCCGGTTCCTCGCGGTAGAAGCGATTGAGGTCGTCGACCAGGTTGCGCAGTCCCTGATGGGCCTCGAACTCCAGCAGGTCCCACTGCAGGTCGCCCCAGACGTTCCATTCGGAGCGCTGGCCGAACTCCATGCCCATGAAGATGGTCTTCTTGCCCGGGTGGGTCCACATGTAGGCAAGCAGGGCACGCACATTGGCGAACTTCTGCCAGTCGTCGCCAGGCATCTTGTGCAACAGATGGCTCTTGCCATGCACCACCTCATCGTGGCTGAGTGCCAGCATGAAGTTCTCGGTGTAGTGGTACATGATCGAGAACGTGACATTGTTCTGGTGGAACTGGCGGAACCAGGGATCCAGCTCGAAGTAATCGAGCATGTCGTGCATCCAGCCCATGTTCCACTTGAGGTTGAAGCCAAGACCACCCATGTCGGTGGGCTTGGTGACCATCGGCCAGGTGGTGGATTCCTCGGCGATCGAGAGGGCACCGGGGAAGTGATGGAACAGCACCGAATTGGCCTGCTGCAGGAAACGCACCGCTTCGAGGTTTTCGCGGCCGCCCTGCTCGTTGGCCAGCCATTCGCCTTCGGGGCGCAGGTAGTCGCGGTACAGCATCGAGGCCACCGCATCCACCCGGATGCCGTCGATGTGGAACTCCTCGAACCAGAACACCAGATTGGCCACGAGGAAGTTGCGCACTTCGTTGCGGCTGTAGTTGAAGATCAGCGTGCCCCACTCCTTGTGCTCGCCGATGCGCGGATCGGCATGCTCATAGAGGTGGCAACCATCGAAGAACGCCAGGCCGTGGCTGTCCTTGGGGAAATGGCCGGGCACCCAGTCGAGGATCACCCCGAGGCCTTCGGCGTGGCAGCGATCGACGAAGGCACGGAATTCATCCGGCGGGCCGAAGCGGCTGGTGGGGGCGTAGAAGCCCGTCACCTGGTAGCCCCAGGAGCCATCGAAGGGATGCTCGGCGATCGGCATCAGCTCCAGATGGGTGAATCCCCGCTCCTTCACGTAGGGGATCAGCCGGTCGGCCAGCTCAGGATAGGTGAGCAGGCGCGCGCCGGGCTTGAGGTCGGCGGCCGCCACGGGCGGCCTGGGGCTGCCATCGGCCTCGATGTAGGGCTGATCGGCCGGGCCATGCATCCAGCTGCCCAGGTGCAACTCGTAGACCGAGATCGGCTGATCGAGGGGGTCGCGGCTGTCCCGCTCCGCCAGCCAGGCCTGGTCGCTCCAGCGGTACTGACCCAGCTGGGCGACCACCGAGCCGGTCTGGGGGCGAATCTCGTGCTGGAAGCCATAGGGATCCGCCTTCTGATAGCAGTGGCCCTCGGCCGAGCGCACCTCATATTTGTAAATCGTGCCCGGGCACAGCCCCGGCACGAACAGTTCCCAGATCCCCCCGATGCGCAGCTGCATCGGATGATGGCGACCATCCCAGCTGTTGAAGCCACCCAGGAGGGCCACACTGCGGGCATTGGGGGCCCAGAGCGCGAACTGCACGCCGGCGATGCCCTCACGCTCGCAGGGGTGGGAGCCGAGACGGCGCCAGATGTGATGGTGGTTCCCCTCGGCGAAGAGATGGCGGTCGAGCTCCCCCAGCCACTCCTCACGGAAGGCCCAGGGGTCGTGCTGCTGGTGCTCGATGCCACCCCGCTGCACTCGGTACTCGTAGCGGCGGCCCGGGTCCTCGCTCAGCTCGACTTCAAAGATCCAGGGGTGGTTGGGCGTGGCCATCGGCAGGGCGCGGCCGTCGAGCACCAGGTCCACCTGGCTCGCCTCCGGCATCCAGGCCCGGACCACCCAGCCATCTCCATGGGGATGGGGTCCAAGCACGGCAAACGGATGGTCATGCCGGCAGTCCTGAAGCCTCTGGCCATCTTGGACCATCCATTCGAGGCTGTTGGAGGGCATCGAGCATCGGCAGGCGGTACGGGAGCTTAGGCCGGCCGATCCTGGGGCCCCGTGGCTCAGGGCAAGGGGGTGCCGGGCTGGGCGGGATCTTCAGGGAAATCGACGCCGATGATGTGACCCTCGGGATCAAAAATCACGAACAGGTTGTCCGTGACCCTCTGGAACTGGGTGGTGACGAGCACCAGCTGCTGGGGTCCCCCTTCACTGGCCACCACGGTTGAGCGCAGGCGCTGGAATGTACCGGTGAGTTTCTCGAGATTCTTCCAGCGGTTGAGCAGATCCTGGGGGCTGATCTCGTCCTGAAGACTCCGGATCAGCAGGCTGCGGGCATCCACTACCCGGCCCTGGCTGAGGGCCGTGATGAAGTTGGTGGCGATCTGCTTGATCGGCTTGTCCTGCTGATCGAGTTCCCAGCCCAGCAGACGTCCACGGCCATCGAGCACCAACACCAGGGGGCGGCTGCCGCCGGATCCCCTCAGTTCCGCCTCCACCGTGCTGTCATCGACCCCCGTCGACACCTCGGTGATGCGGCTGCCGAGGATGGTCCCCTGCAGCTGCAGGCGCTCCCGCACCCGCTCCACCGTGGTCATGCTCTGCAGATCAGGAGCCAGCAGGTCAAACACAGCCTGGCTGTCCTGGCGCTTGAGGGCATCGAGCAACACCTGCCCGGCTGCTCTGGCCTGGGCGGGCTGCAGCGCGGAGGTGGCCAGAGCCCCGCCTCCATGCAGTCCGCAGGCCAGGGCCATCGCCAGCAGAGGGACGCGCAGGTTCACGGAGGTGCGGGCGTTGGGCTCGGCTCAGTCTGCCGGAGAATCAAGCGGCAGCAGGTGCAGCCAGGCCTCAGCCAGCTGCAGTTCCAGGGTGATCACCCGGTGGCCCGGGCCCACCAGTCCCAGGGGGGCCTCCCCGCTGCCGGGGTTCACGCACACCTGGGGCCAGGCCGATGCCGCCAGCGACAGCCGCAGCTGCTCCCCGGCCGCCAGGCTGGCCACCAGGGGCTGCAGGTTCAGGCGCCAGCGCTTACGGCGCCGGCAGTGGGGGCCAAGCGCCCGGAGCACCCCGGTGCTCAGCTGCCAGACAGAGCCCTGGCGGATCACCGAGAGGGCGCCACAGAGATCGAAACCGTCCTGGTCAGCGCTGAGCTCCAGCTCCAGTTCCGGTCGCCCCGCCAGGAGCAGCGGCTCGGCCAGGGGCGTGGTGGTGAAGCAGGCCACATCGGCGCGGACATCGAGATCGGTGCGGTCCACCAGGCCGGCATCGAGGCCCAGATGGCCGCCCCGCCCGGGGACCGGCCGCCAGGGGTCATGCACCAGCCAGACGACACCGCCGCCCTCGCTCCCAGGGAGCAAGCGGCCCTCGCCGGCATCGATCCCGGCCAGCCCTTCGCTGCGCAGGGCCCAGTGGCGCGATTCACCGCCACCATCGGCCAGGCCCCGCCAGGGGCCAGCGCCGAGATCCGCCACCGCTTCGCGCGGATGGGCCTCCAGACCGTCCCGGTCCCGCAGGTGCCGATCGAAGAAGGCCAGCTGTAGGCGATCGAGGCCTCCGGCCCAGTTCAGATGACTCCAGGCCCCGATCCGCAGCCAGGGATCGGCGCCGGCGGCCTGGGCGCGGGCCCGCAGATCGAGCACCCCGCTGAGGTGGGGATCGTGCCAGCCGCCCACCAGCAGCATCGGCTGGCGCAGCAGACCCTCCGGCGGCTGATGGCGCCTCCAGCCACCCGGGGTGGCGGGATCCAGCCGCAACCAGCCCAGCCCCATCCCGCCTGGATCGTGCTGCTCCAGCAACGCCAGGCCATCCCGCAGGAACGTGCCCCCCTCCAGGCTCAGGCGCAGGCGGTGCCAGGCCATCTCATCCCCGGCGCGGCGCACCGTTTCAGCCGCCAGCTGCAGCGCCCAGCCCAGGCCCAGGGCCCACCAGTGGGCTCCCCCTTCGCTGGCCCAGTGCAGCCGCTCATCCAGGCCCGCCATCGCCGGAGCGAGGGCATCAGGCAGGGGGCTGCCGGGGCTCAGCAGCAGCTGTGTGAGTCCCTGATAGGAAAAGCCGTAAGTCCCCACCCGGCCGTTGACGTAGGCGAGGCTGCGCACCCAGGCCAGGGCCACGGCGCCATCGGCCGCCTCCTGGGCAAAGCCCCTGAACTCGCCTGTGGAGTCACCCCGGCCGCGCACGTCCTGCACGGCCACCGCATAGCCCTGGCTGGCATACCAGCGCGGATGGGCGTAGGTCACGGTGGAGGCGATGGCCCGCCCGTAGGGCTGGCGCATCAGCAGCAGCGGCCAGCGTCCTGGCCGCGTGGGTTTCCAGACCCTGGTGGCCAGCCGCACCCCGTCGGGGCAGGGCATCCACTCCTCGAGAAGCTCGGTGTCCAGCAGAGCGACTCAGCGCACGTCAGGGCAGTGAAGCCCGACCACATAGGTGGTGAGAATCTCGGCGTCGGTGGAGCTCAGACCCTGGCTCCGGGCCACCATGGCGACCGCTTCCGGCGAATTGGAACTCACGCCGCGGCTGTTGAGCTGGCGCAGGTCGGTGCAGATCCGCTGGGCCAGCTGAGGGTTCTGTTTGACCGACTCCAGCAGCGGTGAGGCCGCCTGGAGGGGAGTGAGCGGCAGCCCGGCTCCGATCAGCCCGGCCAGAGCAGCCAGGGCGAGCTGACGGAGTACGGGCAGCCGTTGACGTGGTTGAGCGAAAAGGGAGAGAACAGGCAAGACCGTCCACCGCAGGGGTGATCCATCCATTTGACGGTCTCCCTGAGACCGGTTGGAGCAGTTCTGGTCAGTTTGGTGGGCGACCGGTGGCCCGCCGTGCCGCGGCGATCCAGGCGCGCACCTGGGTGGCATCGGGCATCGGCAGCGCGGATCCGGTCAGGGAGCGCTGCAGCCGGCCCAGCTGGCGCAACAGTTGCTGGGGTGACGCCTCGGCCAGACCGGCCGAACTGGCGATGCCCGCATACAGGAGCAGAGCGGCCTGCTCAGGCGCCAGACCCAGCTCACTGATCAGGCGGGCCTGGCCCCGCAGCTTGATCAGACGCTGCTCAGAAGCGCCGCAACGGGCCAGGCGCCGCAAAGCCAGATCGCTCTGGGCGGCCAGCGCTGGCCAGTCCTTCAGACCGGCCAGGCTCAGCTGGCTCTGCTCGGCGCGGAAGTGGGAGGGAAGAACAAGCATCAACGCAGCACCTGCACCGCTCCGTCATCGAGGCTGCGGGTGGCCTCCGCCAGCACCACCGGCCGACTGACGCCAGCGCCGGCTGGGTCGACCCGCCTCAGGCGCACATGCACCAGCCCATCGGCGCTGCTGCGGCCGCTGCTGCGCAGGTTGAGGGCCAGCTGCTCCACCGTGGGGGCGTAGGCCTCGGCGGGGAGATCAGCCGTCGCGGCGGCGATCACCAGGTTGCTGCCGTTGTCGAACACCACCGGCACGGTCACAGCCCCCTCCACCTGGGTACGTGGCGAGTAGCTGATGGCGAAGGCCAGACAGGAGAGCGAGAGCAGGGCCGTGAAGCTCGTGACGCCCACCAGCCGGAAGCGGAATCCCCAGCCCATGACGAAGGCCACCACCATCCACACCGCCAGCGCGCCGCTGGCGGCCCCCAGCCAGAGCCCGGCTTTGAGCGACAGCGGATCGACGGGCATGGCGGCCAGAGCAGAAGCGGAAACCCCTTTATATTGCGGCGTCCTCAGGCGGTGACAGCGACGAGCCGATGGGGTCCCCGCCTTCGCCTGAAACGGGAACCCAGTCCCGGAGCCGCCGCCAACGACTGCTGCTGGCTGCCGCCCTCGGGGGAAGCGCTGGGCTGGCGGGTGCCTGGTGGGGGTCCGACCATCTGGCTCGCCGGGTCTACGACAGCTGGCGACCAAGGCTGCAGGTGCTGATCGGTCGTGGGCTGGGCCACCCCGTCCAGCTCGGTCCCTACGAAGGCCTCAGGCCATGGGGACTGAACATCGGCCCCAGCCGTGTCCTGAGCGGGCCTGCCGACAGCTCCAACCTGCACCTCGACGGGATTGGGGTGAACCTGGATCCCCTGGCCAGCCTGGTGGAGCGGGCGCCGGTGCTGGAGCTGCGGCCCAGGGGCGCCCAGCTCAGCCTGATCCCCAACGCCCAGGGGCAGATATGGGTGTTCGGGGCGGCTGGAGACAGGCCCCCGCCCAGGCTGACTCTCAACATCCTGCTGGAGCATCCCGCCCGTCTGCAGGTGGGCTCCAGCGCTCTCGACCTGAAGCTGCAGGGCCGAGCCGGGGTGAGGCTCCACAACCGCAGCGTCGACTGGCGCGCCACCGCCAGGGCAAGGGCCAGCAACGGCCGTGCCCTGGCGCGCGGCTCGGCGAACTGGCGCAGTGGCGCGGTGAAGCTCGGCCTCGACCTGCGTCGCTGGGACCTGGGCCCTCTGGTCTCCCTGCTTCCCCGAGCCCGTCCTCCGCGCCAGCAGTCGCTGAAGGGCACCGCCGACGGCCGCCTGGAGCTCGATCGCCGCCGTGGCAGCACCAGCTGCCGGGGTTCACTGCGGCTGGGGGAGCTGGAGCTGCGGGATCCGCTGTTGCCGGCGCCGCTCCAGGCCAGACGCCTGGCCGTTGGCTGCCGGGGGCAGGAGATCCAGCTGGAGGGGGATCCCTGGCGGATGGCGAACTGGCGCGGCACGGTCAAGGGCTCCCTGGTGCCTGGAAGCCGCTTCGATCTGCGCTTCAGCGCCAGCGATCCCCAGCGCGGCGACCGGCTCGGCCTGGGGGTGAGCGGGCCCTGGCGCCAGCCCCTGCTGGCACTCGATGGCCACATCCCCCTCGGTAAAGGCACCCCCGCCAGCCCCCAACCGCTCAAACTCAACGCCCTGATCCGCTCCGAATGGCGCAACAGCCTCCAGTTGCGGCTCGACACCCTGCGCCTGCGCTCCGGCCGCTCCGAGATCACGGCCAAGGGTCAGATCTGGCCCCAGCTCAACGTGCGCAGCGAGCGGCTGCGGCTCCATCCCTCCCTCTGGCAGCCGGCCGGAGCCGCGGCCCAGGCCCTGGTGGGTCGCAGCTCCTGGCTGGAAGGTGGCCTGCTCCTGGCTGGAAGCCTGCGGCAGCCGACCCTGAGCGCCAGCATTCAGAGGCAGGGGAGCACCTTGCTCAACATCCAGGCCAGTGCGGGGCCGAGCGACAGCCGGGCTGGTCCCCTCGGCCGCCTGCAGGCGCGGCTGACGGCCCCCTCCGGCCTCCGCCTGCAGGACACCTTGCTGCTGGGCGCCGCCAGCGCCGATCTGGCCTGGTCCGATGACCAGCTGCGGCTGCTGCGCTTCGAGAGTCCGGAGCTCAGCGCCGATGGCAGCCTTCCGCTGCGCTGGCAGCGCAGGCGCGGCCTGGTGGCTGGCGATCTGGGCCTGAACCTGCAGCTCAGACCCTACGCCCTGGCCCGGCTCGGCCCCCTGCTGGGCAGCACGCTCCAGGGAGAACTCAGCGCCAGGGGCGTCCTCAGAGGCCCCCTTTCGGCTCTGCGCCCCGACTTCTGGCTGTCGGTCCGTCAGCCCGGTGGCGGTCCCCTGCAACTGCTGGAAACCTGGGAAGGGCGGCTCACCGCCCGCAGCGGCGGTGGCGGCGACCTGGCCCTGACGGCATTGGCCCCGGCCCAGCAGGGCAGCCTGAAGGCCCGGCTGAACCGGTCCTGGCTGCCAAGCCAGGTGGAGCTGCGCCGCCGGCAAGGGGTTCTGAGCTTCAGCGGCGATGCGCGCCGCTACCGCTGGCAGGCGAGCCGCTTTCCCCTCGGGGGCCTGCGCCTGGCCGTTGGTGGTTCCTCCAGGCCCAGGGCCCTCGACGGACTGCTCAGCGGCAAGGGGATTCTGGATCTGCAGCCCCTGGCGATGGAGGGCAGCGTGGCCCTGGAGCGTCCCCTGCTGCTGGGGGTGCGTGGGCAGCGGCTCACCGCCTCAGGCCGCTATGCGGCAGGCCAGTTCCGCTTCAAGGGAGAGCTCACGCCCCTGGCCGGTGGAACGGTGGCCCTCAGCGCCGATGGCGAGCGCAAGGGCCGCCTGCGCAGCCGCCTCGAAGGGCGAGGACTGCCGCTGCAACTCTTCCAGGAGCTGGCCCAGGCACTCACGATCTGGAGGGGCGGCAGCCCCATGGCCAGGGGCAGGGCCAGCGACCTGGGCACCCTCGTGATCGACACCCTGGGCGGCACGATCGATGGCCAGCTTCAGGCTCTGCGCGCGGCCCAGACCCAGCTGGCGGACTTCCGTGGCCCAACGACCGCCGGATCACGGACACGGCTCGAGGACCTGCGCGGTCTGGTGGATCTCGACATCAGCCTGGCCGGGCCCGATCTGGAGCGCCTCAACCTGGATCTGGGCGCCAAGGGCCACCTCTGGCTGCGGGCCGATGACCGCGACGAGGCCCTTCGGCTCGATCCGTTCCAGGTGCGGCTGGAAGGACCGATCCGGGGCGGGAAGGGGCGCTTCAACCTCGAGAACCTTCCTCTGGCCCTGCTGGCCCTGGCCACACCGGTGCCCGACAGCCTGCGGGGGGGGCTGAATCTGGAGGGCTCCTACCAGCTGGGATCGTCCGTGCGCAAGAGCGCCTTTCGCACCAGCCTGAGCCTGATCGACGCCAGCCTGAACGGGATTCCGCTGCAGCTCGAGGACACCACCGTGAGCCTGGAGGGGGATGCCCTGGCTCTGTCGGCCTCCCTCAGGAGCGAAGGGGCCGACAGCCGCGTCGCCCTCAGCGGCACCGTCCCCCTTGATCCCGCTCAGGAGGGGTTGAAGCTGAGGCTCTCCAGCCGCGGCGACGGCCTGCGCTTCATCAGCACCCTGGTGGGGCGTGGGCTGGACTGGCGCAAAGGCACCGCCGATCTGGAGCTGCTGATGCGGGGCAGCCTGCTCAAGCCGGTGGCCAATGGCTTCCTGCGCTTCCGCGACGGCGAACTGGTGGTGGCCGGTCAGGAGATCAGCCAGCTCCAGGCCACGGTGCTCTTCGATTTCGAGGAGCTGCTGGTGCAGGAGTTCAAGGCCCGCATGGGCAGCCAGGGGGAACTCGATGGCAGCGGCGGCCTCGGGCTGTTCCGAGACATTCCCCAGCGCCAACCCCTCAACCTCACCGTCAAAGGCGCCCGGATCAAGGCGCCGCGCCTCAACGCCCTCACCGATGGCAACCTGGCCCTGCGCGGCAGCCTGCTGCGGCCGCTGCTCAGCGGCGAGCTGAGCCTGAGCAAGGGCACGATCAACGGCCAGCCCGGCACCCTGGCCCAGGCGGATGAGAATGGTGTTCTCCAGCCCAAGCAGGCCCGGCGGCTGGTGGAGGAGTCGTGGAACTTCGAGAAGCCCCTGGTGCTGCTGGGGCCGGAGGTGGAGAGCGAAACTGCCCTTGACCTGCGCGATTCAATCCCCCGGGTCCCCCTGCTGCGCCTGAGCAACCTGCGCCTCAAGCTCGGCCCCGATCTGGAGGTGGTGGTGCCGCCGGTGGCCAGCTTCAAGACGGGCGGCACCCTGACCCTCAACGGCCGCATCGACCCCAGCCTCAGCGCCAGCGGCGTGGTGCGGCTGCTCGGTGGTCGTCTGAGCCTGTTCACCACCAACTTCACCCTCGATCCCGACGCCCCCAACGTGGCGGTGTTCACCCCGAGCCTCGGCCTGATCCCCTACGTGGACATCGCCCTGCGCACCCGGGTCTCGAACACGCTCAACGTGGGCCAGGGCCGCGAAGCCTTCAACGACTTCGACCTGCGTGGCGGTTACACCCCGCTCGATCAGCTCAACCTGGTCAGGGTGGTGGTGACCGTCAGCGGCCCGGCCGACCGGATCGCCGAAACGCTCACGATCCGCAGCTCCCCTCCCCTGCCGGAAGAGCGGCTGGTGGCCCTGATCGGCGGCAATTCCCTGGCCGGACTGAGCGGCGGCAACGCCACGGCGGCCCTGGCCACGGTCTTCGGTCAGTCGCTGCTCTCTCCCCTGGTGGGAACCCTGACCAACGCCTTCGGCCAGCGGGTGAGCTTCTCCCTGTTCCCCACCTTCTTCTCTCCTTCCGTGAACGAGGTGGGCAGCAACGCCTCGGGTTCCAGGCAGGAGTCACGTCGCGCGCCGGCCCAGCTGGTGCTGGGCTCGGAGCTGGGCCTCGACATCACCGAACGCTTCAACTTCTCCGTGCTGGCGGCCCCGAACCGCACCGACATCCCCCCCCAGCTCACCCTGCGTTACCAGGCCAGTGACACCCTGGGCCTGCAGGGATCCTTCGACACCGAAGGGCGCTGGCAGGGCCAGCTGCAGTTGTTCTTCCGCTTCTGAAGGAGCCCACTCGAGGATGGAACTGATCGGCGTGGATCTGGGGGGCACCGCCATCAAGCTCGGCCGCTTCGATGCCAGCGGCGCCTGCCTGGCCGAACTGGAATGCCCCACCCCCCGGCCAGCCCTGCCCGGTGCGGTGAGCACGGCACTGGTGGAGGCCATCACGGCCGTGGACCCGGCGGGCCTGGCCGATCGGGTGGGGATCGGCCTGCCCGGACCGATGGACCGCAGCGGCCGGGTGGCACGAGTCTCGATCAACCTGCCCGGCTGGCACAACGTTCCTCTGGCTGACTGGCTGGAGCCCCAGCTAGGCCGGCGGGTCGTCCTGGCCAATGACGCCAACTGCGCCCTGCTGGGGGAAGCCTGGCTGGGCGCGGCCCGTGGCCGAAGCGACGTGCTGCTGCTCACCCTGGGCACGGGCGTGGGCGGCGCGGCCCTGCTGGGAGGCCAGCTGTTCACCGGCCGCGACGGAGCGGCCATCGAGCCCGGTCTGATCGGCGTGGATCCGGACGGTCCGCCCTGCCGCAGCGGCAACCGGGGCTCGCTCGAGCAGTTCTGCAGCATCACGGGGCTGGGGCGGCTGAGTCCGCTGGACCCCGCCGAACTCTGCCGCCGCGCCGAAGCCGGGGATACCGAGGCCCAGGCGGTGTGGGAGCGCTACGGCCGCTGGCTGGGGATCGGCCTGAGTTCGCTGCTCTACGTGCTCACTCCTGAGCTGGTGTTGATCGGCGGCGGCCTCAGCGCCGCCAGCGACCACTTCTTGCCGGCGGTGTGGCGGGAAGTGCAGGAGCGGGTGCTGCCGGAGAGCCGCCAGGGCCTGGAGATTCGCCGCTGCGCCCTCGGCAACGGCGCCGGACGGCTGGGGGCCGTGAAGCTGGCCTCAGGAGCTCTGCCGGCCTGAGCCCGCCGCGGTGGCTGAAATGATGGGTCGATGGCTTCCCCTCCATCCGGCGTCCCCGATCCCAGCCCCGAGCTGCTCAGCCGGGCCGGTGCCGTCCGCCGTGCCGCCATGGCCCTGGGCCAGGCTTCGGATGATCAGCGGCGCCAGGCCCTGCGCGCCATGGCCCAGGCGCTGGAGCAGGCCACCGCCGCGATCGTGGCCGCCAACGCTGCCGACCTGGAGGCGGCGGCGGCCGAGCAGCTGGCACCGGCCCTGGTGGCGCGCCTCAAGCTCGACGCGGCGAAGCTGTCCGACGCCATCGACGGGGTCCGCCAGCTGGCGGACCTGCCCGATCCGGTCGGCCGCCGCCAGCTGCACACCGAACTGGATCAGGGTCTGGTACTCGAGCGGGTCACGGTGCCCCTTGGGGTGGTGGGAGTGATCTTCGAGGCGCGCCCCGATGCCCTGATCCAGATCGCGGCCCTGGCGATCCGCTCCGGCAACGGGGCCCTGCTCAAGGGAGGGCGCGAGGCCAGCCGCAGCTGCGCGGCGATCTTCACGGCCCTGCAGAAAGGCCTGGCGGCAAGCGCGGTGGATCCGGCGGCCCTCGCCCTGCTCACCACCCGCCAGGAGAGCCTGGGACTGCTGAAGCTCGATGGCCTGGTGGATCTGATCATCCCCAGGGGCTCGAACGAGCTGGTGCGCTTCATCCAGGACCACACCCGCATTCCCGTGCTCGGCCATGCCGATGGGGTCTGCCACCTGCTGGTGGACCGCGCCGCGGATCTGAACCAGGCCCTGAGCCTGGCCATCGACAGCAAGACCCAGTACCCAGCCGCCTGCAACGCGATCGAAACCCTGCTGGTGCATCGCCAGGCGGCTCCCGCCTTCCTGCCGTTGGCCATCGCCGCCTTCGCGGCGGCGGCGGTGGAACTGCGGGGCTGCCCCGTGGCCTGTGAGCTGGGGGTGGCCAGCGCAGCCAGCGACGACGACTGGGGCCGGGAATTCTCCGATCGGATCCTGGCGGTGAAAGTGGTGGAAAGCCTCGAGGAGGCCCTGGAGCACATCGCCCGCCACGGGTCCCGCCACACCGACGCCATCTGCACGAACGATCCCGAGGCGGCCCGGCGCTTCCTCGCCGCCGTCGACAGCGCCGGGGTGTTCCTCAACTGTTCCACCCGCTTCGCCGATGGCTTCCGCTACGGCTTCGGCGCCGAAGTGGGCATCAGCACCCAGACCCTGCCACCGCGTGGACCCGTGGGGCTGGAGGGTCTGGTCACCTATCGCTACCACCTGCGCGGTGCTGGCCACATCGTGGCCGACTACGCCAGCGGCAAGAGCCGATTCACGCACCGCCGCCTACCCCTATGAGCCTTCCGGCCAACCCACTGACCCCATCCCTGCTCGGCCGTGAGGCGATCCATGTGCGCGGGCTGCGGCTCTGGGCGCACGTGGGTGTGCTGGAGCGGGAAAGGGACCTGGGCCAATGGTTCGAGCTGGCCTTCAGCCTCTTCCACGATCTGGGCCCCGCAGGCCGAAGCGATGATCTGGCCCTCAGCCTTGATTACGGCCTGGCGATCCAGGCCCTGCAGGAGCAGGCGCGGCTGGTCCGCTGTCTCACCCTCGAGCACTACGCCGAACGGATCATGGAGCGGATCGAGCAGCTCTACGGCCCCGTGACCCAGCGTGTGATCCTGGCCAAATGCGCAGCCCCGGTGAGCGGCTTCAGCGGCCTGGTGCAGGTGGAGCGCTGGCGCCATGCTCCTGCGGCAGGCTGAGCCGATGACCGTCCCGCCTCTGGTGCTGGTGCATGGGCTCTGGGATTCGCCCCGCCTGTTCCGGCGCCTTGAGCAGCACCTGGCGGGAGCCCGCGATCCGCTGCTGGTTCCCCACCTGAGTCACCGTCTTGGTGCCACCCCCCTGCTGGCCCTGGCCGAGCGGCTGGGCAAGGCCATCGAAGCAAGGTTCGGAGCCGAGGAACCGATCGATCTGCTCGGCTTCTCGATGGGCGGGGTGATCGCCCGTTGCTGGTTGCAACTGCTCAGCGGAGAGAAGCGCACCCGTCGCTTCATCAGCGTGGCCAGCCCGCAGCAGGGCACGCTCACGGCCCAGCCCTGGCCAGCGTTCCTGCTGGGGGGAATCGCCGACATGAAACCAGGCAGTCCGCTGCTGCGCCGACTCAATGACGATCCCCACGCCCTGGCCGGGGTGGAGTGCCTGAGCCTCTACACCCCCACCGACCAGGTGGTGGTGCCGGGCTGGAAGGCCGTCCTGCCATTCGGGCCGGCCAGGCCCCTGCCGGTGAGGCTGCACCAGAACGTGCTCAGCGCGCCGGCGTCGCTGGAGGTGATCCATCGGGAGTTGCTGCGCCCCTGACCGCCTCCAGCGGCACTGATCAGGCCGCCACCAGACCCGAGTGGCGGATCAGGGCTTCCGCCGAGGGAGCCCGGCCCCGGAAGGCCTCAAACACCTCAGCGGGGCTGCGGCTGCCGCCGAGGCTGAGCACCGTCTCGCGGAAACGGCGGCCCGTGCACTGAACAGCTGGCTCATTCCCCAGACCCACCTCCTCGAAGGCGCTGAAGGCATCGGCGCTGAGCACTTCGGCCCACTTGTAGGAGTAGTAGCCGGCGGAGTAGCCACCCGCGAAGATGTGGCTGAAGGCGCAGAGGAAGGAGTCCTCCGGGATGGGGGGCAGCACCGTGGTGGTGCGGGCGATCTGCCGGCGCAGATCCTCGGGGCTCTGGCCCGAACCGGGAGTCCAGGCACTGTGCAGGCGCAGGTCGACCAGGGCGAAATGCACCTGGCGCAGGGTGGCGCTGCCGCCCATGAAGGTGCGCGCCGCCAGCAGCTTGGCGAACTCCGCCTCGGGCAGGGGCTCACCGGACTGCCAGTGCCGGGCCATGCCCAGCAGCGTGGCCCGGTCATAGCACCAGTTCTCCATGAACTGGCTGGGCAGTTCCACCGCGTCCCACTCCACATGGTTGATGCCCGCCGCCTGGGGCCGCTCCACGGTGGTGAGCATGTGCTGGAGCCCGTGTCCGAATTCATGGAAGAGGGTCTCCACCTCCTCGAAGGTCATCAGGCTGGGGGTCTCACCCACCGGCGGGCTCTGGTTGCAGATCAGGTAGGCCACCGGCAGCACCGGATGTCCAGCGGCATCGATGGAGCGACCGAGGCAATCGTCCATCCAGGCTCCACCACGCTTGCTGCCGGGGCGGCTGTAGGGATCGAGGTAGAACCCGGCGATGGGCTGCCCGCTGTTGGCGTCGAAGACCCGGAAGAAGTGCACATCGGCATGCCAGACCGGTGCCTCGCCATCGGCGGCTTCGATGCGGATGCCGAACAGGCGGCCGCAGAGGGCGAACAGGCCATCAAGCACCCGCGGCAGGGGGAACCAGGGGCGCAACGCCTCCCCGTGCAGATCGAAGCTCTCGCGGCGCAGCACCTCTGCCCAGAAGCTCACATCCCAGGGTTTGAGCTCGGCGGCTTCAGGGGCGCCCTGGCGCTCGGCGCAGGCAGCCAGGGCCTGCAGCTCCCGTTCTGCAGCTGGGTAAGAGGCCGCGCGCAGATCCTCCAGCAGGCGTTCCACAGCTTCCACGGACTCGGCCATCTTCGAGGCCAGGCTCACCTCGGCCCAGTTGGCGTAACCCAGCCGCACGGCCTTCTCGCGCTTGAGGGTGAGGATGCGTTCGATCAGGGGACGGTTGTCGAGATCACCGGATGAGGCACGGCTGACCTGGGCTTTGTAGAGCCGCTCGCGCAGGTCGCGGCGGCGGCTGTATTTGAGGAAGGGCATGGCCCGGGGCATGTCCAGCCCCAGCAGCCAGGGACCGGCCTCGGCGCTGGCCTGACGGCCATCGGGCCCGCTCAGCCCCGCTTCCCGCGCCGCCTGGGCCAGCAGTTGGCGCAGGCTTTCAGGCAGTCCCTCCACCTCGTCCGGCGTGTTCAGGGCCAGGGTCCAGCCGTTGGTGGCATCGAGCACGTGGTTGCCGAAGCGGGTGGCGAGCTGGGCAAGCTCCTCACTGGCGGTATTGAAGGCTGCCTGGACCTCCCCCTCCAGGGCCACGCCCCGCAGCTGCATCTCCAGCAGTTCAGCCGCGAGGATCCGTTCCTGGGTGGCATCGAGGGGCAGGCGGCCAGCCCTGTGCTGCTCCTGGAGCTGCTCCAGGGCCCGGTACACCGTTCGGCTCTGGCCGGCGCGGTTGCCGAAGGCCACCACCGCCCCTTGCTGACTCTGGTGCGCCTCCCGCAGCTCGGGGCTGTTGCAGACGCCATTGAGATGGGTGACCACACCCCAGCTCCAGCGCAGGCGCTCTCCCAGCCGCTGCAGCGGATCCATCACCTCAGCCCAGCCCAGGGGTTCAGCGGAGCTCAGGGCCAGCTCCAGGCGCTGCTCCAGCTCGCTCAGGCCGGCATTGAGCTCCTCAAGCAGTCCAGGGATCTGCTGGCGCACCTGCTCGGCAGTGATGGCCGAGAAGTCGGGAAGCCCCTCGCCGCGAAGCAGAGGGGGCGCAAGCAGGGAGGCGCTCATGGACGTGAACCGCGTCAATGGGCTCATTCCAACGGATCAGCGCCACCGAGGCGGTTCACCCGAGAGCGGAAATCCGCCCGATCGCCATCACGCTGGGGCTGCTGAGCCCTTCCGCCAGGGCGTTGGTGGTGGCCCCGTAAAAGTCGATCGCCAGGCGGGGCCAGAAGCCGATCGCCAGGGTGGGCACCAGCAGGCAGAGACCGATCACCAGCTCCCGGGGCTTCATGTCGCCCACCACAGCCAGCGCCGGAATCCTGGGTCCAAAAAACACCCTCCGGCAGAGCGAGAGCAGGTAAACGGGGGTGAGCACCAGGCCGATGGCCGCCAGCACGATCGTGACCACCCGGAAGGGCACGGTGAAGCCATCGTTGGCGGTGATTCCCAGGAACACGGTGATCTCGCTGATGAAGCCGCTCATGCCAGGCAGAGCCAGGGAGGCGAGCGAACTGGCCAGGAAGAAAGCGAAGGTGATCGGCAAAACCTTGGCGAGCCCCCCCATGTTCGGGATCGAGAGGGTCTTGGTGCGCTCGTAGAACACCCCCGTCACGAAGAACATCGAGGCAGCGATCAGACCATGGCTGATCATCTGCAGCATCGCTCCGCTCATACCGAGGCTGTCGATGGCACCGATGCCCAGCAACACAAAACCCATGTGGCTCACCGAGCTGCAGGCGATCCGTCGCTTGACGTTGTCCTGGGCGAAAGCATTCAGGGCCCCATAGATGATGTTGACGATGCCCAGCACCACCAGCGCCGGTGCCAGTTGCACATGGGCATCGGGGAGCATCTGAACGTTGAAGCGCAGCAGGGCATAGCCGCCCATCTTCAGCAGTACCCCCGCCAGCAACATCGACACCGGGGCATTGGCCTCACCATGGGCATCGGGCAGCCAGGTGTGCAGGGGAAACATCGGTAATTTCACCCCGAAGCCGATCAGGAAGCCCAGATAACAGAGCAGTCCGAAACTGCCGCCATAGGAGCGCTGGCTGAGTTCCTGCAGGTTGAGCGTGAAACCATCACCGCCAAGGGCCAGGGCCAGGCCGCTGATCAGGATCAGCAGCGAGGCGGTGGCGGTGTAAAGGATGAATTTGGTGGCGGCGTACTGGCGCTGGGTTCCGCCCCAGATAGCGATCAGCAGGTACACAGGCACCAGCTCCAGTTCCCAGGCCAGGAAAAAGAGCAGAAAGTCCTGGGAGAGAAAAACCAGCGACTGGGCCGAGGCCTGCAGCAGCAGCAGACCGAAGTAGAGCTGGGTCTTGCGGTTGACGTTCCAGCTGGCCGCCACGGCCAGCAGGGTGACCAGCCCACTGAGCACCACCAGGGGGGCCGAGAGACCATCGGCTCCGAGCGACCACTCCAGACCGAGCAGAGGCACCCAGGGCACCCGCTCAACCAGCTGCAATCCGCTCAGTCCGCCGTCGAAACGCTGGCTGAATACCCACATCATCAACAGCAGGTCTGCCAGGAGCACCACCAGGGCAATGGTGCGGGGCGCGCGGGGGTCGGTGCCGTCGCCTGGGAGCAGCGGCATCAGCAGGGCACCGGCCGCCGGCAACAGGGCAATCAGGCTCAGCCAGGGAAAGGATGGGGGCAGGCTGGACGCAACCGTGAGGGGCAGAGTGGCGTCCATTCGGAGCTGCGGAAGGGTCGGTTGTAGCCGGATGAACCGGCTTTCGGGCACTGAATGTATCAGTTAGGTAGTTGTACTCACGAGCACCTGCTCAGGGGCGGTCTGGGAGGTCGTGCCAGCGGCTGCCGCTCAGCTGCACCCGCAGCACTTCGGCCCGGGAGGCGACCCCCTCCCGCTCCCAGGCCGACACCATCGCCCGGCCCACGGCAGGGGCATGGTCGGCGCTGGCCAGGGCCAGCAGACTCGGCCCAGCGCCACTGATCACACAGCCCCAGGCTCCGGCGTCCAGCCCCGCCTGGCGCACCTGGCGTCCCCCCTGGATCAACCCCCAGCGGTAGGGCTCATGCAACCGGTCATGCATGCCGTCGGCGATCAGATCGCCATTGCCGGTGCGCAGACCCTGCAGCAGCAGGGTGAGCGAGCCCAGGTTCACCACGGCGTCGGCAATCGGGATCAGCTTGGGCATCACCCGCCTCGCCTCGCTGGTAGAGAGCCGGATGGCCGGAATCACCACCACAGCCTTGACACTCTCCTGCCATTCGCAGCGCACCACCCGCCAACGGTGCGAGGCCGCTCGGGCGGTCATGCAGAGACCACCCAGCAGCGAAGGAACGACATTGTCAGGATGCCCCTCGATGTCGATGGCCAGCTCCAGCAGTTTCTCCTTGCTCAGGGGTTCCCCCACCAGGGCGTTGGCGCCGATCAGGCCGGCCACGATCGCCGTGGCGCTGCTGCCCAGCCCCCGGGCCGGTGGAACCGCCAGCCGCACCCGGGCCTCGAGGGCCACCGGCTGCTGGCCGGCCTCCTTCCACACCCGCTGGGCTGAGCGGTAGACGAGGTTGTCCGGTCCACCGCGCAGGTGGGCCCCTTCGCTGCCTTCGATCAACAGGTCGAAGCGCTCACCATCCCCCTCGATGCAGCGCAGCTCGAAGCGGTTGTTCAGCTCCAGGGCCGCTCCCAGGCAATCGAACCCTGGACCCAGGTTAGCGGTGGTCGCCGGCACATCCACCTGCACACCCTGCCCGATGCGGGGCCTCACCATCACAACCGTTCTGCTCGTGCCAGTGTCCCATCCGCCCGACCGGCCTCAGTCCAGCAGCATCCGCGCCCGGCAGGCGGCACTGAACAGGCCGGCCTCGGGATCGATCAGGGCCCGCAGTGGGATCCGCTCCAGCACCTGGGTCAGTCGGCCCTTGGCGGCCAGGGGGCCGAGAAAGGCCTGGGAGCGGAGCTGGGGCAGCAGCTTGGCGGCGGTGCCACCCCCCAGCCAGAGCCCACCGCGGCACAGGCTCTGCAGGGCCAGATCCCCCGCCACGCAGCCGTAGGCACCCAGCCAGAGATCGAGGGCGGTGGTGGCCATGGGATCACCGGCGGCTGCAGCGGCGGCCACCAGTGCCGGCAGATCGGGGCGCTCCGCCTCGCCGCGGAGCTCGGCCAGGGCCCAGGTCCCTGCCGCCTCCGCCAGGTCATGGGGAGCGCCGGACCCGGCCTCGTGCAGGAACCAGCGGAAGACATGACCCAGGCCGGTACCACTGACGATCCGCTCGATCGAGACCCGCTCCAGAGACAGATCGTGCTGCAGCCACTGTTTCAGCCGCCACTCCCGCTCCAGCCGCGGCGCGAATTCAGCATGGGCGGCCTCACTGGCCAGCGCGATCAGGCCCTGGGCTCCAGGCACCCCGATGGCCACACCAAGGCCCGTGCCCGCCCCGAGGATCGCCAGGGGCCCCGGCTGGGCCACTCCCTCTCGCACCACCGCCTGCTGGTGCTCCCCCAGGTGCGGCAGCCCGTAGGTCAGTACGGCGAAGTCGTTGACCAGCTCCAGCCGCTCGAGCCCGCAGGCGGTAGCCAGCTCCAGCTCGTCAAGCTCCCAGGGCAGGTTGGTCAGCCGCACCCGGCCGTCCTGCACCGGCCCGGCAATCGCCAGACAGCCATGACTGGGGGCCTCCGATCCGGCTCCGCCAGCAGCGAGAAAACGGCGCAGGAGGGCGGAGAAGTCGTCCCAGGCGGCGGAGGCGAAACGCTCACAGCGGAGCTGCACCAACTCTCCCGCCTCCAGCCGGTAGGTGGCCAGCAGGGTCTTGGTGCCACCGATGTCGCCGGCCAGCAGGGTGGTCATCCGGAGGCCGGCGCCGGCTCCAGGCCCAGGCCGGGGGCACGGGTCATGCTGGCGGATCGGGCGGCTGCCACAAGCGTCGAGACCGCCACGCTGCCGAGGTCACTGTCGCGGCGGGAGCGGAGGCTGACGCTGCCCTGCTCCGCCTCCTTGGCGCCGATCACAGCCAGCACGGGAATCTTCTGTTGCTCCCCCTGGCGAATCAACTTGCCGAGGCGTTCGCCACTGCGATCGATCACGGCACGCACACCCGCGGAGCGGAGCTGGGCCAGCACCTGTTCGGCATAGGGAATCACCTCATCGGTGACCGGCAGTAAACGCACCTGCTCGGGTGCCAGCCAGAAGGGGAAATCGCCGGCGTAGTTCTCGACCATGATCCCGAAGAATCGCTCCAGCGAGCCGAAGATGGCCCGGTGAATCATGATCGGCCGCTGGCGGCTGCCGTCGGCGGCCACGTAGTGCAGATCGAAGCGCTCGGGCAGGTTGAAATCGAGCTGAATCGTGGAGCACTGCCACATCCTGCCGATGGCATCTTCGATCTTGATGTCGATCTTGGGGCCGTAAAACGCTCCACCCCCCTCATCGACCTTGTAGGGCCAGCCCTTGCGCTCGAGTGCCTCAATCAGGCCGGCGGTGGCCAGGTCCCAGACGGCATCATCACCGATCGATTTCTCCGGTCGGGTGGAGAGATTCACCTCATAGGTGTGAAAGTCGAAGCTGGAGAGGATCGTTTCAGTGAGGTTGAGCACTCCGAGAATCTCATCGCCGATCTGCTCGGGCAGGCAGAAGATGTGGGCGTCGTCCTGGGTGAAGCCGCGCACGCGCATCAGCCCGTGCATCACACCGGGGCGCTCGTAGCGGTACACCGTGCCCAGCTCGGCCCAGCGGATCGGCAGCTCGCGGTAGGAGCGCAGGGTGCTGGCATAGGTGAGCACATGGAACGGGCAGTTCATCGGCTTGAGCTGATACTGACGCTCATCCACGGCCATCGGCCCGAACATGCTCTCGTTGTAGAAGTCGAGGTGGCCGGAGGTCTTCCACAGGCTCAGGTCGGCCACGTGCGGGGTGTAGAGCAGGTCGTAGTCCGCCGCGAAGTGTGCCTGACGCCAGTAATCCTCAATCAGCAGGCGCATACGGGCGCCGCGGGGGTGCCAGAACACCAGTCCTGCACCGGCTTCATCTTCGATCGAGAACAACTGCAGATCGGTGCCGAGGCGGCGGTGATCGCGGCGCAGGGCCTCCTGTTTGCGGTGCTTGTACTCGGCCAGCTGCTCCGGGGTCTGCCAGGCGGTGCCGTAGATGCGCTGCAGCTGGGCCCTGGTTTCATCGCCGCGCCAATAGGCCCCGGCGACGCTCTCCAGTTCGAAGGCCTTGGGATTGAGTTCGCTGGTGTTGGCCACGTGGGGCCCGGCGCAGAGGTCCCACCACTCCTCGCCGAGGGTGTAGAGGGTGATGGGCTCCTGGATCCCCGCGAGGATCTCGAGTTTGTAGGGCTCGTTCTGCGACCTGATGCGCGCCTCCGCTTCCTCGCGGCTCACCTCGAGGCGCTGAAGCGGCAACTTGCGGGCAATGATCTTGCCCATCTCCTTCTTGATCGCCTTGAGATCGGCCTCGGTGAAGGGTTCAGGATTGTCGAAGTCGTAGTAGAAGCCGGTCTCGGTCCAGGGGCCGATCGTGACCTGGGCACCGGGGAAGAGCTTCTGGACAGCCATGGCCAGCACATGGCTCATGGAATGGCGAATCCGCAGCAGCTCCGGGCTCTCGCTCGTGCGCGGCAGGCGCATCCTGGTGACTTCGCCTGCCGGGAGCGTCGACGGGGATGGGGACACGGAATCGGGCCAGGCCAAGGTCGATCCTACGCATCGGTTTAAGCCCTGCCGCCCGATCGATTCCTAAGGTTGGCTGGTGAGTGATCTTCCCTCCACACCGGATTCGGCCCCCATGCAAGGCGCTGCGGGCGAGCTGCTCGACCAGCTGCTGGGCTCGCTGCTGCTGGATTTCGACTTCTGGTTCGATCGGGGACTGCTGTTGCTCCAGCACTGCCCCGAGAACGTGCTGGCCGCCGGTGAGCAAGAGGCTCTCGCCCAGCGCCTGGTCAACGCCCGCAAGGAGCTGATTGCCGCCAGGACCCTGCGCTCAGCCGCCCCGGTCAGCATGGCCCTCGACATGCAGGCCATGGCTCCCTGGCACCGCCTGGTGCTGAACGTCTGGACCCTGTCAGCGGAGCTGCGCCAGGCCGGGGTGGTGCTGCCTGAGCTGCCTTCAGCGACCCAACCTTGAAACGTCCAGCAGCCCTTGGGATTCGCCAGCAGCGGCGTCAGGTGGCACCCGGCTACCTGCTATGGGCCCTGGGACTCTTCGGGGTCTGCGGCCTGCAGCGCTTCTATGCCCGCAAACCCCTGAGCGGCACGCTCTGGTTACTCACCTTCGGCCTCTGCTACATCGGTCAGCTGGTGGATCTGTTCCTGATCCCGGAGCTGGTGGATCAGGCCAACCAGCCGCTCCAGCTCCAGGAAGCGCTTGAGGCCCTCGAGGCCGGCGCCCCCACGGATGCCCTGCCGCCGCTGGACCGCCAGTTGCTGGCCCTGGCCAGACGTGCCGGCGCTGCCGGCTTCACTTACAACGACGCCTTGCTGGAGTGCCAGCTTCCCCGTGACACACCCCGTGAGCGGGTGCGCGAAGAAATCGAGCGGCTCCTCCACGACGATCTGCTGGACGTGGGCAACGACGAACGGGGTCGGGTGGTCTACCGGGAGCCCTGATCAGACGAGGTCGCTCTCAGCCAGTTGCAGAGTCTGACCATGGAGCTGCTCGTTGAAGAAGCGGCGCAGCTGGCCGGCAGCCTTGACCGGTTGGCCGTAGGCACTACCGCCGTGGTGCAAGGGGAAGGACGCCCACTCACCAGCCAGGCGCGCCATGGCTTCATCACTGAGCTGGCCCCGGTCGATCGCCGCCAGGGCACCACGCTGATCGGCCAGGTAAAGGGCTGCCTGGTCCTGGTTGGCGGGCCCGAAGCCGCGCAGACCGAGACGGCGACTGGCCGCCTCCCAGGTGGCCGGCAGCATCTGGTAGGCCCCGGCGGCGGCACTGGCGTAACGGTTGACCACCACGGTGTCGGGGTGACGCTCCAGGGAGGACACCAGCTCGCCGCCGTAGAGGGTGCGGTAACCATCGGGTGAACCATTCGCCCAGGTGCCCTCGGCGTAGCGGATCGTGGCCAGCAGGGCCCGCCGTTGTCGGGTGAGGGGATAGCGAACGGCACTCTGGGTGCGGGCCCGTACCGCCGCCATGGCAGTTGTCGGCTGAGGCTGAGTGGCTGAAGCCGGCTTGGAGGCCAGCGGAGGTGGCGTGGGCAGCGTGGGCGGAACGGCAGCCAGAGCGGCGCCATAGCGGCTGGAGATCAGCGAAGGCAGGGCCAGCAGCAGAGCGGTGCTGCCAAGGGCCTGGATGGTCCCGCGGGGTGCTGATGTTCCCTTACCAACCATGCCGTATCAAAATCTTAAAGTTCGCAAAATTGTGATGGTTGAAACACCGATCCGGCGCTGAACCCCTGCCTGGCTGGACAAAGGGGGTGCTGCCGTGCTTTCCCACCAACCCGCCAGGTCCGCCCGCGCCGAAGCAGGCCCCACCACAGGAGCACCCT
Organism: Synechococcus sp. UW140; assembly: GCA_943371515.1. Taxonomy (GTDB): domain Bacteria; phylum Cyanobacteriota; class Cyanobacteriia; order PCC-6307; family Cyanobiaceae; genus Regnicoccus_A. The sequence goes on from CALRVC020000018.1 coordinate 31,075, forward strand.
TTCCTTCAGCTACCACACCCGGCTGGATCGACAAGCCCCAGCTGACCGGCTGAATGATCAGTGCTACTGATCCAGTTCAGGCCAGTGATCAGCGTGCCGGCAGAAATCCCATCGCCGTGCGCACCCGCTCCAGAGAGGCCTCGGCCACCGCGCTGGCACGCTCCCGACCACTGCGCAGGACCTGATCGAGATAGCCCGGCTCAGCGAGGATCGCGTCGTAGCGCTCCTGCAGGGGGCGAAGGGCCTCCACGGCCGCCTCCGCCAGCAGGGGCTTGAACTGGCCCCAGCCCATCGGGGCGCACTCCCGGGCGGCGGCCTCCCGGCCCACCCCACTCAGCAGCGCATAAAGGCCCAGCAGATTGTCAGCCTCGGGGCGCTCAGGGTTGCCGAACTCCAGCCCCATCACCGGATCGGTCTTGGCCCGTTTGATCTTGCGGGTGATCAACTCGGGGGGATCGAGCAGGTTGATGCGAGAACCCTCGTTGGGGTCGCTCTTGCTCATCTTGGTGCGACCATCGACCAGGCTCATCACCCGGGCCCCTTCAGCAAGAATCAGTGGCTCGGGCACCTTCAGCAGCGGCTGATCCTCGGGTGCGAAGCGGGCGTTGATCCGTTGCTGGGCGATGTCGCGAGCCAGCTCCAGATGCTGCTTCTGGTCTTCGCCCACCGGCACCAGATCGGCGTCGTAGAGCAGGATGTCCGCCGCCATCAACACGGGGTAATCCAGCAGGCCCATGGAGACGTTCTCGCCCTGCTTGCGCGCCTTCTCCTTGAACTGGATCATCCGCTCCAGCCAGTTCAGAGGCGTGACGCAGTTCAGCAGCCAGGTGAGCTCGCTGTGGGCCGCGACCTGGCTCTGCACAAAGACGCTGGAGCGCTCCGGATCGATGCCACTGGCCAGGTAGAGCGCAGCGGTGCGGCGGGTGTTCTCCGCCAGCTGCGTCGGCTCGTGGGGAACGGTGATGGCATGCAGATCCACCACACAAAAAAACGTGTCGTGGTCGTCCTGAAGGCTGACCCAGTTGCGGATGGCTCCGAGCCAGTTGCCCAGGTGCAGTGCACCGGTGGGTTGGACGCCGGAGAGAACCCTGGGCCTGCCGCTCACGGTTGCATCTCAGCCGTTTCGGCGGACGGGACGGACGGATCCGGGTTGTCCTGACTGACGACCTCGGCCTGGCTGGTGGCCTGCTCAGGTTCCGAGATCACCACCTCGAGTGCCTGTTCAGAAGGCTCGGCAGCCTCCGCAGCAACGAGTTCGGGGGCCTCCACCTCGGGGGCCGGGGCCTGGGGACGGCTGGGCCGCGCAAAGGGATCCGGACGGCTGGAGCGGCGCTCACCACGGCCCTCGGCGGGGGCTCGCCGGGCCCGTTGCCCGTCGCGGGGGGCTGCCTCGTTTCGGGGGGCACCGCCCTGGGTACGGTGCTCCGCCAGCAGGGCGTCCAGTTGACCCTGCTCCAGCAGCTGGGCCACGGTGCGGATCGAGAAACCCAGAGCCGCCACGGTGGAGCGAAGCTGGAAGGCCTCCTGAACGGCCTGTGCGGCCCGAAGCTCGTTGTCGCTCAGGCGGATGCGAAAGCCTCCGGCCTCACGCTCACGGCCACCACCGCCACCGCTGCCACGTCCGGTCTCGATGCGCCGGGCGCGGGCGGGCTGGTCCTGCTCAGGCTGGGGCACTGCTGCTGTGTTCTCGTCGGCCATCGCCGGAGCCTTCAATCAGGGGGCAAGTGTGCCGCATCAACGGTTCATGGGGCCACCAGCCAGAGCATTCGGTGGGCTTCGGCGGTGCCGGAGCGGGCGAGAACCAGCAACGGCAACGGCCTTGGGCCTGCCATGGCAAAGGCCTGCCGGTAACGGTTGAGAAAGGCGAGGTAGGCCTGCAGGGTCCAGCCGCGGTGGCCCCGCTCCTGGGCCTGCCAGTGGCGTTTCAGGGCCAGCCGGCAGGCATCCTCACCGAACTCGCGCCAACAGTGGGCCTCAGCCTCATCCGGGCTCAGGCCATCCCTGCAACAGCGGCGGAAGGCCTCCAGCTCGGGGGCCGCAGCCGTGCAATCCGGCGGCAACTCCGCCGCCAGCCGCTCCACCGCCACCGCCTGAAGCCGCAACCAGCAGCGATCCAGGAGCAGCACCGGCAGCCCCCCGTGCCAGTGCTGCTCCAGTTGCTGCAGTTGCAGAAACCGGGCCAGCTCCTGCTCCAGCCGGGGGGTGAGCTTCAGACTGGCGGCCTGGGCCGTCTCCACCATGGCAAGGCCGCTCGACCTGACCAGTCTGGGGGTGATCCAGGCAGCCTGGGCAGGAGTGGGCGGCTGAGCTAGAGAGGCACTGCTTCGGCAGCGCCGCACCGCCCTTGACCACCCCCGCCGACTCCACCGCTGCCACCTGCACCGCTGCCACCGTCGCCGACGCTCATGCCTCAGCAAGCGACGCCGGGGACAAGCCGCGGAGCTGGCGGCCTGGGATGCCCTGGATGCCGGCGGCCCTGGTGCTGGCCGGGGGCCTGCTTCTGGGCGACAGCCTGCATGGCAGCGTTTCCGGTGCCGTGGTGGTTGCCGCGGCGGCTGGGGGCCTGTGGTGGCTCAGCCGTGGCAAGGCCACGATCCAACCCAGGCTTCCCTCCAGCTGGAGCGGCTGGATCGAGCGCTGCGAAGGGCTGCTGAATCAGTTCGAGCAGCTCCAGCCCACGGAGAACGATCCAGCCGCCGGCGCCGAGCAGGAGAGCCGGCGTCAGCAGCTGCAGCAGCTGCGCAAACGTCAGCCGCGACAGCAGCTGCAGGTCGGTCTGGCCGGGGTCAGCCTGCCGCCTGAGAGCCTGCAGCCGGAGCTGATCCGTGCCCTCAAGGCCCCCATGCCCCTCTGCCTGCACTGGGGCCATCCACTGCCGAGCCACAGCCCGGACTGGCGCTGGCCTCTGCTGTTCCAGCAGTGCGACCTACTGCTGATGCACCTGGAGACCCCCCTGAGGGCGGCGGATCTGCGCTGGCTCGAATCCCTGCCCAGTGGCCAGGCCGTGTTCCTGCTGGTGACGAGCCCCATCCCAGGGCCGCAGCCGGAACTCGAGCAGGAGTTGCGCGCCCAGCTGCCCGCGACACTCGCCGATCAGGTCATGCTCTGGAGCGGCGAGCAGGACCAACTCAGTCGTGCTCTTGAACCCTGCAGCCGGATGCTGCGCGCCAGCGGCCGGGGCCTGCTGCTGCAGACCGAGCTGCGCTGCCTCGAGAACCTGCACGGCGACTGGCAAGCCAAGCTGGAGAACCTTCGCCGGGGGCGTCTCGATGGCCTGGTGCGACGCACCCAGTGGCTGGTGGCCGCCGGGGTGTTCGCGGCTCCCATGCCCAGCGTCGATGTACTGGTGCTGGCGGTGGCCAATGGACTGATGCTCAAGGAGATGGCCGAGCTCTGGGATTGCCCCTGGCAGCTGGCTCAGTTGCGCGAGGCCGCGACCGAGCTGGCCAAGGCGGCCCTGGCCCTGGGGGTGACGGAGTGGACCAGCCAGGCCTTGCTCACAGCCATGCGCCTGGAGGGGACCACCTGGCTGGTGGGGGGGGCGCTGCAGGCTCTGAGCGCCGCCTACCTCACCCGGGTGGTGGCCCATGCCATGGCCGATGTGCTCGCCCTCTCCTGCGGTGTACCCGAAATGGATCTGCAGGTCCTCCGGCAACAGGCCCCCCTGCTGGTGGCCAGGGCCGCGGAAGCGGAACGGCTCGACTGGATGGGGTTTCTCAGCCAGGGGCAGGCCTGGTGGCGCAGCCAGGCGAGCCGGGGACTGGAGGCAGCAGGCTGAAGCCCGCAACAGAAAACTTCTTCATGAAGCCTTGATGAAGTCGTTCATGAAGTTCTCCTTAGAAAGGAAACGTTTCAAGGCATTCGCTGGCCAGATGGAAGGCTTTGCTTAGCGTCAATGGAGGCCCATATTGGCCAGTTCCCGAGTCAGCTCCCTGAGCCTGTTCTGGAACTGACCATCTGGGTGAATCCATCCCGTCCTCATTCCTCCAATGACCACGGCCGTTCGCAGCGGACGCGCTGGCAACTGGGAAAACTTCTGTCAGTGGGTCACTTCCACCGATAACCGCATTTATGTCGGTTGGTTCGGTGTGCTGATGATCCCCTGTCTCCTGGCAGCCACCATCTGCTTCATCATTGCCTTCATCGCCGCTCCTCCCGTCGACATCGATGGCATCAGGGAGCCCGTCGCAGGATCATTCCTGTACGGCAACAACATCATCTCCGGCGCCGTTGTTCCGTCCAGCAACGCCATCGGCCTGCACTTCTACCCGATCTGGGAAGCCGCCAGCCTCGACGAGTGGCTCTACAACGGCGGTCCCTACCAGCTGGTGGTTTTCCACTTCCTGATCGGCATCTCCTGCTACATGGGCCGCCAGTGGGAACTCTCCTACCGCCTCGGCATGCGTCCCTGGATCTGCGTCGCCTACTCGGCGCCACTCTCGGCCGCCTTCGCCGTCTTCCTGATCTATCCCTTCGGCCAGGGTTCCTTCTCCGACGGCATGCCCCTCGGCATCTCCGGCACCTTCAACTTCATGTTGGTGTTCCAGGCCGAGCACAACATCCTGATGCACCCCTTCCACATGCTGGGTGTGGCGGGTGTGTTCGGCGGCTCCCTGTTCTCCGCCATGCACGGTTCACTCGTCACCAGCTCCCTGGTGCGTGAGACCACCGAAACCGAGAGCCAGAACTACGGCTACAAGTTCGGCCAGGAGGAAGAGACCTACAACATCGTGGCTGCCCACGGTTACTTCGGTCGCCTGATCTTCCAGTACGCCTCCTTCAACAACAGCCGCAGCCTGCACTTCTTTCTGGCTGCCTGGCCCGTCGTCGGCATCTGGTTCACCGCCCTTGGCGTGAGCACGATGGCCTTCAACCTCAATGGCTTCAACTTCAACCAGTCGATCCTGGATTCCCAGGGCCGGGTGCTCAACACCTGGGCCGACGTGCTCAACCGTGCCAACCTCGGGTTCGAGGTGATGCACGAGCGCAACGCCCACAACTTCCCGCTGGATCTGGCCGCCAGCGAGATCGTGCCCCTGGCACTCACAGCCCCCTCCATCGGCTGATCCCAGCTCAGCCCCTCGGGGCCATAGACAGGATCAGCTCAGCCCCTGCCACTGGCGGGGGCTTTTTGTTGCCGACGATCTGGCCACCGTGCCGTTGCTGCGATCGACGTGACTGCGATCGAGGTTGCTGCGACTGCAGCGGCTGCATCCGTGGCTTGTAGATTTGCTCTCTGATGAGAACGGTGTTTGATCGCTCGGATCGGCGCTGACGGAAGGGCCAAAAGCCGGCACCGTTCCGATGGGTCTCTGGTCCTGCTGGTCGCCGCCACGGTGCTGGCGGCCCTGACCAGTTGCCGCGGCACAGGCCCTGCGGCCTCACCCCCCAGCCCCGGCGCTGACCAGGACCGTCCCATGGTGATCACCACCTTCACCGTGCTGGCCGACATGGCCCGCAACGTGGCCGGCGATCACCTGCGGGTGGAATCAATCACCAAGCAGGGGGCGGAGATCCACGGCTACGAGCCCACCCCGGGCGATCTGCGCCGGGTCGAGGGGGCCGCCCTTCTGCTGGAGAACGGCCTGAACCTGGAGCGCTGGAGCGATCGCTTCCTGGCGGGGATGCCAAAACTGAAACGAGCCACCCTCACCGCTGGGATCACCCCGCTGCCGATCACCGAGGATGCCTATCGGGGAAAACCCAATCCCCATGCCTGGATGTCCCCCCGCCTCGCAGAGATCTACGTGGAGAACATCCGCCGGGCCTTCAGCCAGCTCGATCCGGCCAACGCCGAGGATTACCGCCGCCGCGCCGAGGCCTACCGCGGCCAGCTCCGTGCCCTCGACCAGGAGTTGCGGCGGGAACTGGCCACGATCCCGGCACCCAGGCGGGTGCTGACCAGTTGCGAGGGGGCCTTCACGTACCTGGCGAAGGACTACGGCCTCGATGAGGCCTATCTCTGGCCGGTGAACTCCGAATCCCAGGTCACCCCCCAGCGGATGGCCCGGCTGATCGCCACCGTGCGCCAGCGCCAGGTGCCGGCAGTGTTCTGCGAGAGCACCGTCAGCGACAAGGCGCAGCGCCAGGTGGCCGAGCAGACGGGCGCCCGCTTCGGTGGTGTGTTCTACGTCGATTCGCTCTCCTCGCCCCAGGGTGAAGCGCCGACCCTGCTGCAGCTGCAGCGCCACAACGTCCGCACCCTGATCCAGGGCCTGAAGGGAGGGAGCTGAACCCATGGCCACCCACGCCCACCCAGATCTGGCCCCCAAGGCCGAGCGCATCCGCGTCAGCCACCTTTGTGTGAACTATCACGGGGTCGTGGCCCTGCATGAGGTGTCCCTGCGGGTGAGTGCCGGCAGCATCTGTGGCCTGGTGGGGACCAACGGCGCCGGAAAATCAACCCTGTTCAAGGCCCTGATGGGCTTCGTGCGGCCCTCCCAGGGGGAGATCAGCATCAACGGCCTGCCGTTGCGCCAGGCGCTGCGCCTCCAGGCCGTGGCCTACGTGCCCCAGATGGAGAGCGTCGACTGGAACTTCCCGATCCACGTGGCCAACGTGGTGATGATGGGTCGCTACGGCGGCATGAACCTGCTGCGCATTCCCGGCCGCGACGACCACCGGGCCGTGCGCGAGAGCCTCGAGCGGGTAGAGCTCTGGCCCCTGCGCCACCGTCAGATCGGGGAACTCTCCGGCGGTCAGCGCAAACGGGCCTTCCTGGCGCGGGCCCTGGCCCAGGGTGCTTCCGTGCTGCTGCTCGATGAACCCTTCGCCGGCGTCGACATCCGCACGGAGCGACTGATGATCGAACTGTTCCAGCAGTTCCGCGCCGAGGGCCGCAGCCTGCTGATCTCCACCCACGACCTCTCCCATGTCACCGGCTTCTGTGATGAGGTGGTGCTGATCAACAAGACAGTCCTGGCCTACGGAGACACCTCCGAGGTGTTCACCGAGGAGAACCTGGCGCGTACCTTCGGCGGCAGCCCGGCGCAGCTGCTCACCAGCCCTGGCCTCGAGCCGCGCCCGGAGCCGGGACGCGAGCCCTGGAGGAGCGAGCCCTGATGGATCCCCTGCTCTGGCTGCTGGAGCCCCTGCGGCACGACTTCATGGTGCGGGCCCTGCTGGTGAGTGCCCTGGTGGCTGGCGTCTGCGGGCTGCTCTCCTGCTTCATGACCCTCAAGGGCTGGGCCCTGATGGGGGATGCGGTGTCGCACGCGGTGATGCCGGGCGTGGTGATCGCCTATGCGCTCAACCTGCCTTTCGCCCTGGGCGCCTTTGTCTTCGGGGTGGGTTCGGTGGCGGCGATCGGCTACATCAAGCAGATGACCCGGATCAAGGAAGACACGGTGATCGGGCTGGTGTTCACGGGATTCTTCGCGCTCGGCCTCACCCTGATCTCGAAGGTGCGCAGCACCATCGACCTCACCCACATCCTCTTCGGCAACGTGCTGGGGATCAGCGGCGAGGACATCCGTCAGACCGTGTTGATCAGCCTGCTGGTGCTGGTGGTTCTGATGTTGTTCCGGCGCGACCTGATCCTGTTCTGCTTCGACCCCACCCACGCCCGCTCGATCGGCGTGAATACCGGCTTCCTCCACTACCTGCTGCTCTCGGCTCTCTCCCTGGCGGCGGTGGCCGGACTGCAGACCGTGGGCATCATCCTGGTGGTGGCGATGCTGGTGACACCGGGAGCCACCGCCTACCTGCTCACCGACCGCTTTGACCGCATGACCTGGATCGCGATCGGCTCGGCGATGCTCTCCAGTGTGCTGGGTATCTACTGGAGTTACTGGATGGATGCCTCCACAGCTGGCTGCATCGTGCTGGTGCAGACAGGGCTGTTTCTGCTCAGTTTCCTGTTCGCACCACGACACGGCCTGCTGGCCCAGCAGCGTCGTTGACACCTGTGGAGCAGCCAAGGCCCAGCCAGAGCTGGCCCTGGTGGCCCCTGCTGCCCCTCTACCCCTACGGCCGCCGTCGCACCCTGGTGCGCACGCTCATTCCCGGGCAGGTGTGGAGCTTCGAGCAACTGCAGGGAATTTTCTACGTGGCAGTGCCGATCCGCATGACGGTGCTGCGTCTGCAAGAAGGGCTGCTGCTCTACGCGCCGGTGCCCCCCACCGAGGAGCTGCTGAGGGAGCTGCGGACCTTGGAGCGGCGCCATGGAGCCGTGCGCACGATCGTGCTGCCCACCAGCTCGGGCCTGGAGCACAAGCTGCCGGTGCCGGCCATGGCCCGGGCCTTCCCCGAAGCCGAGGTCTGGGTGAGTCCGCAACAATGGAGCTTTCCGCTGCCACTGCCGCTGCCATGGCTGGGGTTTCCGCGCTCCCGTACCCGGGTGCTGTTTGCGGATGGGGTGCCCCATGGGGACGAGCTCAGCTGGCATCCCCTCGGCCCCCTCGACCTGGGGACCGGCACCTTCATGGAGGTGGCCTGTCTGCACCAGCTCAGTGGAGCCCTGCTGGTCACAGACGCCCTGGTGGCGATCCCACCGGCGCCGCCCCAGCTGTTCGAGGCCGATCCCACACCGCTGCTCTTCCATGGCCGCGACCGAGGCGACCAGCCCTTGATCGACACCCCTGAGCAACGGCGGCGAGGCTGGTGGCGGATGGTGCTGTTCGCCTCCTACCTGCGCCCCGGTTCGGTGCAGGTTCCAGGTCTGAGGGAGATGCTCAGCCAGGCGTGGCAACCGGGTCTGCGCCAGCCCAGGACCTATTTCGGCCTTTACCCCTTTCGCTGGTCGCCAGGCTGGGAGGCGGAGTTCAAGGCTCTGCTGGGCTCCCGCGGCGAAGCCCGGTTACAGGTGGCACCTGTGCTGGAGCGGCTGGTGTTCCCCCGCTGCCAGGACGCCTTGCTCAGCTGGCTGGAGAGCCTCGCCGAGCTGGAGTCGCTGCGCTGGTTGGTGCCTGCCCATTACGATGCCCCAGTGGCCTGCTCCAACGATGACCTGCTGAGCCTGACCAGAAGCATCAGGCAACGGGCCTGGGCCAGCTCCGATGGCTCCTGGGCCTACCTCGCAAGCATCGATCAGACCCTGCTGCGCTGGGGCGTGGTGCCCAGCGAGCCAGGAGGCTGATCGGGGGAGATGACTGACCCGCGGGACGGGGGCTCAGAGCTTGAGCTCACCCGGATCGGCATCCAGACCACCCTCGCCGAAGAGAGTGGTTTCCAGCTCCATCCGCTGCTCCATCTGGCGCAGGAAGTAGCCGGTCATCATCGCGGAAGCAAGCAGACCAGCGAGGTTGTCGCGGCTGGTCTGAATCTTCACTTCGAACTGCTCTCCGGGGAGCATCCCCAGCAGTCCTTGAACGTTGTGGCGAATGATGTCCTGGATGTCACCGCTGGCGGAGCGAGCCACCCGCTGAAGCACGTCGGGTGACTGGTCCTGCAGGTATTGAATCAGGGAATTCCCGCTGATCGATTCGCTGTCGGTGGTCAGGAACTCCGGGTTGAACATGCCCCTCCGGCGTGATCCGTTTCTGGAAAAGCACCCTAACGCAAGGTTTCAGATCATCCCCTGCTGGCGATGGGTGGGAACCGTATCGGGCCGAGTTGGCGCAGGGGCCAGTAACGGAACACGGCGGTGCCGATCACATGGTCGACCGGCAGGGGTCCCCAGAGGTGTGAGTCGAGACTGGCATTGCGGTTATCCCCCATCACCAGCAGGTGGCCTGGCGGAACTGTGAGGGGCGGGAGCTCATAGTTGATGGGCTCGATCCGCCATGGTTCGCTCACCGCCGTGCCATTGCGCAGCAGTTCACCAGCGGCCACCTCGATCACATCACCAGGCACCCCGACCACCCGTTTGATCAGGGCGGCCCGGGGGTCGTAGCCCGCGGCGAGCAGGGGATCGGGCGGACGAAACACCACGATCGCTCCGCGCGGCAGGGCCTGAGCCAGCCGGGGCCTGAGTTTCTCCACCAGGATCCGATCCTCCAGCTGGAGGGTGGGGAGCATGGAGCCGGAGGGGATCCAGCGGGGTTCCATCACCTGCCAGCGCAGCAGCAGGGCCACCCCCACCCAGAGCAACAGGGGAAGCAGCTGACGGGCCATCCCCCAGCGGCGGCTGGAGGCGGATGGGGTCGGAGCCGAAGGGGCTGGAGCGGGATTGGGCATGATCGCTCCATCCTGAAGCGGCGGCGGACCCAGTGAGCCAGGAGCTGCCCCCCCGGCAGGGGGATCGGGCTGAGGCCAATCTCAGGGCGGCAGTGAACCTGCTGCTGGAGTTGATGGCCCTGGGGATGGAGCGGGTCGTGCTCTGCCCGGGAAGCCGCTCGGGCCCCCTGGCGGCAGCGGCAGGGCTGCTGCTGCCACGGGGACTGAAGCTGCACACGGCCATCGATGAGCGCTCGGCGGGGTTCTTCGCCCTCGGCCTGGCCAGGGCCGAGGGCGAACCGGCCGTGGTGATCACCACCTCCGGCACCGCCGTGGCCAACCTGCTGCCAGCGGTGGTGGAGGCCGACAGGGGCGCCATTCCGCTGCTGCTGCTCAGCGCCGACCGTCCGCAGCGTCTCAAGAACTGCGGCGCCAACCAGACCGTGAACCAGGAGGATTTTCTCGCCCCCTGCTGCCGCTGGTTCGCCCAGGCTGACAGCCGCGGTCTGGCCGCAATGGACCGCGCTGCCCTCCAGGCCCTGGCCCGGAGGGCCCACCGGATGACCCTGGCCGCTCCGATGGGTCCGGTGCACCTGAATCTGCCCTTCGAGGAGCCACTCCATGCCGGGACGGAGGCCCTGCAGCGCCTGGCCCATGAGCTTGGCGCCATGGGTGGGTGCACAGCTGAGCACAGCCATCGGTCCAGCCAGGAGCCCGATGCCAGCCCCGGCGAGCCGGCGAGCATCAGCCAAACGACGGCCAGTGCTGGCCTGCTCGGGCTGGATCCCGACCAACCCGGCGTGATCGTGGCGGGCCCCTGGCGGGGCAGTCCTGGGCAGTGGCCCGCTTTTGCCACGGCGCTGGGGCGCTGGCAACAGCGCAGTGGCTGGCCGCTGCTGGCGGATGGGCTCTCCGGCCTGCGGGGCCAGACTGGGCTGGAGCTGGTGGCCGGCTATGACCTGATCCTGGAGAACCCCGACCCCGGTCTGGTCCCCCCCCAGATGCTGAGGCTGGGTCCCCTGCCGGCCAGCCGACGGCTGCAGCGCTGGCTGGAGAGCTGCGGGGGCCATCAGGTGCTGATCAGCGAAGGAGATCCGCGCCCGCTCGATCCCCTGGGCACGGTCCAGGCCAGCCGCAGTCACGGCCTCTCGGCCTGGTGCTCGGCCCTGCCGGCAACCCACTGGCAGGGAGGGCCGAGCACCACGGCCAACCAGGCCTTTCTGGCCCGCTGGCAGGTCGTCGAGAGCCGCATCCAGACTTGGCTGAACGCCCAGCTGACTCACCAGGCGGCCGGCAGCCGACCCGATGAACCCAGCCTGGCGAGGGCGCTCAGCCAGCTGTTGCCGCCAGGCCTGGCGGTGATGCTGGCCAGCAGCAGTCCCGTGCGCGACTGGGAGAGTTTCGCCGATCCCGGCGGCCCAGCCAGACCCGTCTACGGCTTCCGCGGGGCCTCCGGCATCGATGGCACGCTCTCCCTGGCGGCCGGGCTGGCGGAGAGCCTCGGTGAGCTGGTGCTGCTCTGCGGCGACCTGGCCCTGCTCCACGACGCAAACGGCTGGCTCTGGCACCACCAGCTGCAGGGGCGACTCACCGTGGTGCTGATCGAGAACGGTGGCGGAGGCATCTTCGAGCAACTGCCGATCCGCGCCCCAGCGTCCCTGGATTTCGAGCGCCTCTTCGCCATGGGCCAGCCCCTGGACCACACCGCCCTGGCCGCCGCCCATGGGGTGCCCTGGCGCCGGGTCGGGTCTCTGGCAGAGCTGGGCGGCGCCCTGGCCTGGGCCCTGGAGCAGCCGGTGGGCCTGCTGGAAGTGAGAACCGATCGACAGTCGGATGCTCTGTTGCGCCAGCGGTTGCGCCAGGACGCCCCCGCCCGCGGCTCAGAATGAATTCCCCTCAGCCCCCGCCGCGATGAGCATCGAGTCCACACCGGACGATGCCCCAAGCCCCGGCCCGGTGCTGCCGGGGGAGAGCCTGGTGCGCTGGCGCTCGGCCGCCCAATACGAGGACATCCGCTTCGATCGGTGTGAGGAGGGGATCGCCCGGATCGCCATCAACCGTCCGGCCAAGCGCAACGCCTTCCGTCCACGCACGGTGGTGGAGCTCTACGACGCCTTCAGCCGGGTGCGCGACGACCCGCGGGTGGGAGCAGTGTTGTTCACCGGCGTGGGACCGGCGGCCGACGGGGGCTATGCCTTCTGCGCCGGCGGCGACCAGAGCGTGCGCGGCGATGGCGGCTACCTCGATGAAAGCGGCCTGCCGCGGCTGAACGTGCTCGATCTGCAGCGCCAGATCCGCTCGCTGCCCAAGGTGGTGATCGCCCTGGTGGCGGGCTATGCCATCGGCGGCGGCCAGGTGTTGCATCTGCTCTGCGACCTCAGCCTGGCGGCGGAAAACGCCGTGTTCGGCCAGACAGGCCCCCGGGTGGGGAGCTTCGATGGCGGCTTCGGCGCCGGCTACCTGGCGAGGCTGGTCGGCCAGCGCAAGGCCCGGGAGATCTGGTTTCTCTGCCGCCGCTACAACGCCGAGGAGGCCCTGGCCATGGGCCTGGTGAACGCGGTGGTGCCGCTGCAGGAGCTGGAGGCCGAGGGGGTGCGCTGGGCCCGGGAAGTGATGCAGCACAGCCCCACGGCGATTCGCTGCCTGAAGGCCTCCTTCAACGCCGAAACCGATGGGCTGGCCGGAATTCAGGAGCTGGCGGGCCAGGCCACCCATCTTTTCTACCGAACGGCCGAGGGTCAGGAGGGACGCAATGCCTTTTTGGAGAAGCGCGATCCCGACTTCAGCACGTCACCCTGGTTGCCCTGAAGCCCCGACGGGCCCGATCAAGGGCCTCCCTGAGCCGCTCCAGCTGAAGCGGCTTGGTCAGGAAGTCGTTCATGCCGGCTTCCATCGCCTCAGCGCGATCAGCCACCGTGGCTCCGGCCGTGAGCGCCATGATCCATGGGCGATGCTGATCGTCGCAGTTGCGGCGAATCCTGCGGGTGGCCCCAAGGCCATCGAGGCGGGGCATCTGCACATCCATCACGATCACGTCCGGATCGAGGGAGGCGTGCATGGACACCGCCTCCTCACCGTCGACGGCGAAACTGACGCTCAGACCCAGCTTGGCGAACATCAGAGCGCACACCCGGCGGTTGACGGCACTGTCTTCGGCCACAAGGATGCGAAGGGGTGGCTGGGACTCGAGGGGCTGGGAGACACCTGCGGGGCCAACTCCGGCGGACTCCGCGGGCGCCGCGTCGTTCGTCCGTGGCGGAGGCGGCGAAGCGAGGGGAACGTCGAGCACGACGCTGAAACGACTGCCCTGGCCGGGACGGCTATCCACGGCGATGCCGCCCCCCAGAGCAGCAGCGAGCCGCTGGGCGATCGCCAGACCCAGACCAGCCCCGCCATGGAGCCGGGTGGAGGAGCCATCAGCCTGGGAGAAGGGCTGGAACAGCCGTTGAACGACCTCCGGCGCCATGCCGATGCCGGTGTCGGACACGGTGAGCTCAAGTCGAACCAGCTCGGGTGCGGTGGCAGCCATCCGGGCAACCTCCAGTTGCACGCGGCCACCACGTTCACTGAATTTGATGGCGTTACCGAGCAGGCTGGAGAGGATCTGCAGCAACCGCTCTGGATCAGAGACGATCCAGAGGTCGTTCGGCAGAAGTTCCGGCCCACCCGGATCCTGCAGGAGCTGAAGCCTCAGGTCCAGCCCCTTGTCCCGGGCATCCCCGGCATGGGCCGTGATCGCCCGCTCCAGCAGGCGACGCACGGAAAACGGCCTGGGCTGCAGCCTGAGACGGCCAGCCTCCATGGTTGTGTACTCGAGGATGTCGTTGAGCAGATGGAGCAGGGTCTCACCTGAGCTCTGGATGGTCTCGAGACAGTCCCGCTGAACCCTGGTCAGGTCACCGTCGAGGGCCAGGGCACTCATGCCGAGGATGCCGTGGAGCGGTGTTCGGATCTCATGGCTCATGCTGGCCAGAAAGACACTCTTGGCGCGGCTGGCCTCCTCGGCCTCGATCCTGCTGCGCTCCTGCAGGGCCAGGGCCTCCACCCGCACCCGCACGGCCCGGAAGCGCCGGATGCCCACAAGCACGGAAACCGCCGTGCTGGCCAGTAGACCGATGGAGAGCGCCAGGCGCAGGGGTTGAAGCCGGGCGCTGAGGGCCTCGAGGGAGAGATCGACTCCCACCAGCCCCGCCACACGACCATCGGCTCTGCGAAAGGGTGCGTAGGCACTGAGAAAGGTGCCCCAGGAATCGTTGTAGGTGTCGCGGCTGGCGCTGGCCAGCCCTGTGCGCAAGGCCTGGAGAGCGGCAGGAGGGGCATCGGGGTAGGGCTGACCCGGCTGGGCGACGGGAGTCTCATCGCCTGGATTCCTGATGAACTGAGAACTGTCGAGGCCGAACAGTGGAACCTGGCCCTGGGGTGCAGCCACCAGCGTGTAGGCGTAATAGACCTCCGGGACTGCGGCACGAAGATCGAGCAGGGGTTCACTGACCCTGCGGTAGTCCGCTGAGCCGGCTCTGCGCTCGATCAGGATCTGATCGTGCAAGCGGGCATCGATGCTGGAGGCCGTGATGCCGGCAAAGCCGATCAGATCGATGCGCGCCTGCTGCAGGAGAGCTCGAGACGCCATGCGTTCGGTGAACACCAGGGCCGCAGCCGAGACCAGAAACACCGTGGCTCCAGCCAGAAAACCCTCCAGCCGGATGCGATTGGGGCTGGCGTTTGACTCGCCATCACGAAAAAGCCGACGTAAGACCAAAAACGTCTGAACCCGGAGGCTTGTCATCCTGGATTCACCCTAGTTGGCTGGGGCTGATCGGCTGACCGGCCCAGGAGCTGACATGAGTCCGCCGGAACAGCACCGGATAGGGCAGGGCCTCACCGAGACTGGGACTGATTCGATCAACCACCAGCCGCCATGGACACCCCAGCATCGTCCCTCCTGCATGTGATCCAGCCGGTGGGAGTGCTGGATGGGGACACCGGCAAGCAGCTGCGCCAGGACCTGAACAACGCCCTGGCTGCTGGCAGGGAGGTGATCCTGATTGACGCTCAGTCGATCACCTTCATGGACAGCAATGGCTTCAGTGCTCTGGTGGCCTGTCTCAAGAAGGTGCGAGAGGCTGGTCAGCGCCTGGTCCTGTGCTCACTCTGCCCGCAGCTGAAGCTGGTGCTTGAGATCACCGGTACTGATCAGATCTTCGAGGTCTATGCCGATCGAGCCGGCTTTGATCAGTCCTCCAGCTAAGGGCCGGCAGCGGTGAAACGTGCGGCAATCACTGAGGCATCATCCGGGAATGAGCTGCAACCGGTGCAGGCACGAATCTCCTCAACCAGCTGCTGCAGGTCCGTGTTTCCTCTGCCAATCCGCTCACGCAGCAACCGTCGGAAAGCCTCGAACTCCCACATGGATTGTTCCGATGTAGGAATTTCATAGATTCCATCACTGTAGAGATAGAGAAGGGCTCCGGGCTCTATGCAGAATGAGTTGGTCGAATAAACGACACCTTCAAACAGACCGATAGGAAGACCGGGCGCTTTCAGCTCATGGAGGACATAGCCCTGCTGGATATCCGGAGTGAACAGAAGGGCTGGCGGATGACCGGCACTGGCGTACTGCAACAGACCACTTCGCTGATCATAGACTCCATACCAGAGTGTGAAGTACTGGTTGTTCTGCCGGTCCATCTGAAACCAGGTGTTGAGATAGCTCAACACAGCAGCTGGATCACCAAGATCGGCCTGGGTGAGCACGCGAGAGCGCAGAAGATTATGCACAGAGATCGAGGGAAGAGCAGCAGCCAGACCATGCCCAGACACATCCAGCAAGTAAAGAATCAAGCGACTCTCATCCAACCAGTAATAATCTAGGCAGTCACCACCCAGCTGTTGACAGGGCATGAACAGGCTTTCGATCCCAACGGCACCCACCAGTGAAGAGGGGATGATCGAGCGGACGTAATCGGCGGCACTGGAGAGCTCGTCTTCCAGCTGCCGCTTCTGTGCCGCAAGGTCCTCGCTCAACAGCAGCAACTCTTGATTGGCTCGGAACAGGCGCAGGCCACAGCGGATCCGCGCCAACAGGTCGGAAGGCTCCACCGGCTTGGAGAGAAAATCGTCGGCGCCTGCATCAAGGCCTTCCACCCGCTCTCCCAGCGTGGATCGGGACGTGAGCAGGATGAAATAGATCGCAGCCAGAGCCGGGTCCCGCTTGAACCGTCGGCAGACCTCCAGGCCATCCATTCCAGGCATGGACCAGTCACAGAGCACCAGCTGGGGCCTGTGGCGACGGGCAAGCTCCAGCCCGTTGGAACCATCAGACGCGGTCAACACCAGGCATCCCTGTGCCCTGAGAAGCCTGCTGAGAATGTGCTGCAGAACCCGGTCATCGTCGATCAGCAGGATCGTGGTTGACGCGCTGGGGCCGGGGGTGGGATCAGAGGTCACGGATCATCAACGTCAACTCCTGAACGACCTGCTCGGATTCAGCCAGAAGCTTCCGCACCAGAGGGGACTCCAGGGAAAGCACCTCGATGGTGTCGGCCCTCGCTTCCAGAGCGGCGCAGGCCTCGGCGAGCCCCAGCGCCCCCAGGCTGGCGCTCGGGGAGCGCAGGGCATGGGCATGAAAGGCCAGAGCGCGCCGGTCGGACTGGCGGACGGCTTCACGGATGGCCTCCAGCTGGATAGGCGCATCCTCCAGGTACATGCTGATCAGCTCAAGGATCAGCCCATCTGCCTCGGAGCCACCCAGAGCACGCAAGTCCTCCCAGACTCGTTGATCGAGAACCGAGGGTGCCGTCATGGAGACCACTCCAGGGGTGCCAGGTCTGCTGAAGGTGGAGGGGGTTGAGACAGGACGGAACCGCCTTCCTGATGGGCTTGCCAGTGCAGAAAGCGCTGCAGGCAGCCTCGCAAGGCCGGGACTCGCACAGGCTTGGTCAGGAAATCCTGCATGCCTGCCTCCAGGCAGTCCTGTTGCTGATCCTCGAGGGCGAACGCGGTCAGCGCCACGACATAAGGCTGTGTAATCGGCAGGGCGCGCAGCCGGCGGGTGGCCTCGCGCCCATCGATTCCGGGCATCTGCAGATCCATCAGCACCAGATTGAAGCCTCCCGCACTGAGACGCACCACCGCATCCTCACCACAATCAGCAAATTCGGCCTTGAGACTCAGCTTGGCCAGAAGGAGTTCAAGAACCCTCTGGTTGATGCGGTTGTCTTCCACGGCCAGCAGGCGGACAGAGCTGAGGTCCAGGTCATGGGCCTCTTCCGATCCCGAAGCAGGCGACGCTTCCGGAGCACTGCGCTTAAGGGGAAGACGGACGTGGAAGCGACTGCCCTGGCCAAGCTGGCTCTGGACCTCGATGCCGCCTCCCATCAAGTGGCAGAGCCGATCGCAGATGGCCAGGCCAAGACCGGTTCCCTGGTGATGTCTGGCATGGGCCTGACTGTGCTCCTGGGTGAAATCCTGAAAGATTTTGGAGAGAAAGTCTTCGGAAATTCCTGTGCCTGTATCTTCCACGGTGAGATCCAGCTCGATGGATGGAGGTGCAAGGGGGCGCCAGCCGATCTTCACATCAATAGAACCTTGATTGGTGAACTTGATTGCATTATTCAGTAGATTGAGCAGAATCTGACGAATGCGCAGCCCATCGCCGATGAGGCCATCAGGTGGATCGTCACAAAAGGAGCAGCGCAGCTCGAGATGCTTGGCACGCAAAGCTGCATCCATCATCCGGCAGCAATCCAGGACCAACGATCGCAAAGAGAAAGCCTCTGAGCTGATCATCAACTTTCTGGCCTCAATCTTGGACAGATCAAGGATGTCGTTGATGAGACGCAGCAGGAGATCGGCACTGCTGTTGATGGTTTGGACAAGCTCCTGTTGCTGGAGATCCAGAGTTGTATCCAGCAGCAGATCGGACATACCGATCACAGCATTGAGGGGAGTTCGGATCTCATGACTGATGGTGGACAGGAACTGTCCCATGGCACCCGTTGCTGCCAGAGCTTCATCCCGTGCCTGCTGAAGTTCGAGAGTTCGGGCCGCGACATCGTGCTCGAGGGTGTCACGCGCTCGGATGATCTGATCCTGGGCGATGGTGATCTCAGTGAGGTCGCGTAACACGAAGACCAGGGAGGGATCAGGATTGAGGTTGACCGGTGACCATTTGACCTCGACGACCCTTCGCGGAGGGGTGGGAGTGAGATCCCACAGCAGGCTGCCAGGCCCGAGGCGAGCCTCTTCAACCAGATCCCGCGAGGACTCTGGGCTTCCTTCGACATAGTGAGGAGGCATCAAGTCAACAAGGAGACGACCCAGACTGAGCAGCCGCGGCTGGCCCACGAATTGATTGAAAGCACGGTTGGTCCACTCGACACGTCCGTTGACATCCGTCAGCACCAACGCGTCTTCGACCGAGCTCAGGGCAGCCTCCAGGCGCCCCAATGATCGGCGTAGCTGATCCAGAAGGTCCGGAGTGCTCAAGGCCTCACTCCAGCGGTGTGAGAGTGGCGGCAAAACTCCAGGTGGAACCTTCACGCTCGGCAACGATTAAGTGCTCCGAC
Organism: Synechococcus sp. UW140; assembly: GCA_943371515.1. Lineage (GTDB taxonomy): Bacteria > Cyanobacteriota > Cyanobacteriia > PCC-6307 > Cyanobiaceae > Regnicoccus_A. The sequence goes on from CALRVC020000018.1 coordinate 49,737, forward strand.
TCGATCTCACGAAGATCCTTGCAGACCGTTTTCAGCTTGAGCGGATGATTGAGAACCTCAGATCCAACCCCCTCGGTGATCCTGAATCGGGAGAATCCGAGGTGGTGGGCATCCTTGAAAAAAGCAGGAAGAATCAGGCCAAGGGAGCGACCAAGAATGTCTTCAGGGAGCCAACCATAGACCTGTTGAAAGGCCTCGTTGATCTCGACAACGAGGCCCTCCTGGTCGGCGCGCACGAAGGGAAGAACGGTATTGCGCAGCTGATCGATCGTGACGTTGTCGGTATCCAGGTCGGCCATGGTATGTAGTTGATCAGGGGATGAAAACAATGGAGGCAGGAGGGAGAACGACGAGCGGTGACTGTTTCTCCATCAGAGACTCAGGCCATCTGCAAGGTGGCTGGGGGTGAAGGAGGCAGATCCTCGGGCAGAGATTCCTGATGCGCGAGACCCATGACCACCAGACCGGGCCAGTACAAGTAGACAAGAATCTCAAGGTTTTCGCCAAACGTATAGAGAAACAGAATGATGACAATACTCAAACCTACTCGGGACAGCTGGCGACGCGCATCCATCGATCTGATCAGAAGATCAACAAAGCTGGCAAGCATGGGCGCAGCCAAAGCCACAAAACCAGCGGCACCCTTGACGAAGAGCAACCCGGCCCAGGTGTGATGGGAACCGATCGGCATCCCCTCGACCAGGTGTGGGCCTTTCTCCACGATTCCATGTCCCCAGAGGGGAGCCTCAACCCTCCAACGGTAGACGGCGATACGCTTCAATGCCATGCGAACCCGCGTGGAGCCCGCCCGGGCTGATTTGAATGAATCCCAGAATTCCTCCAGACTGAGCAGAATCCAGGGAGAGAGCAGGCCCGCCAGATAACTGACAAAGCCGAGGATCAGCAGCATGGCCGGCCGGGCCAGCCGTCCGATAATGGCCGTGATCAGGGGGACGAGCACAAGGCTCAACTGAGCCAGCCTGGACTTGCAGACAAGACACATCACCAGCGATCCCATCAAGCCCGCGCTCTTCCAACGAGGATTCTTCTCCTGAAGCGAAAGCATGAAGAACACATTTCCGACCATTCCCAGCGCTGGTCCCCAGGGGGTGAACAACCTCCAGCGCAGATCACCGGTACTGCCATCGATTTCATAGAGGGGCACATCGAAGAATTCATTGCCCGGACCACCGATCATCCTCAGCGGCGAAACATAAAGGACCTGGGGAAGATGAAGGTAGGGCGTGATCAAGAGAACAGGGGTGATCAGTAACGTGTGTAAGCCAACGATACAGATCGCCCGGTAGATCAGAGGAGCGCGGATCTTCAGGCAGCCAGCCAGAGGATAAAGCGCAAGTGCGGCCCAACCTTTCCCCCAGCCGATCGACGACTTGATAATCATGGCGATGCCGAGATTGAAGTCGAGATGTCCAGCAAGCAGGGCAACCTCCATCAGCAGCATTCCTGCTACCCAGCACCAGAGCACCCAGGACACCTGCAGCCGCTCTGATTCAGGGGTGGTTTCATCCTGAGCGAGAACCTTGATCAGCAGACAGAAGAGCAGCAGCCAACCGAGGACAGAACCCACCACATACAGACCTCCCACGACCCAGATGGGATAGATCCAGGTGATGGACCACCAGATCAGGCGTTCAGGAACATTGGCGGGTGTGATCCGATCTCGAGACCCTGGGGACACCTCGGCGTCATCCAGGCCCAGGGGGGGTGCGGTCATGGGGAGATCAGACTGGAAAGCTTTTTGACCCAGGGCTTGCGCACCCACAACACCCAGAGGCCAAGGCTGGAGAAGATGGATCCCAGGACGGCCCCGGCCAGCACGAATCCCACCTTGGGAGAGGAGGGTTTCCCTGGCAACTCCGGATCCACGACCATCTGGACGAGGGGATAGGCCGAGAACAGCTCGCCCTGACCCAGATCCAGCTTGGTGAGTGTGGAGGCGAAGACAGCCTCGGCAATCTGCACATCACGCTTGAGGGAGTCCAGGTTCGATTGGCGCTGGGAGAGCCGGTTCAGACGGGCCTCCAGGCTGGCCGTGGCCCGATCGAGACCCTGGATCCGGCCCTGAGCACCCTCGAGGTCTGCTTGCACCGTCACCAGCCCCTGCAGCAGGGTGTCGCGGCCAGAGGCTCCTGAACTGGCCAAGGCCAGGCGGGCCAGCTCAGCCGCCGAAAGGGACCGCGACAGAAGCGAGCGGCTGCGGCGGAGCAGCGCATTCATCGCCGACTCCTGACGCTTGCGTTCCTTGATCACCCGGGGATGGTTGACCCCAAAGCGCCCGGACAACACCTTGAGGGAAGCGCTGGCCTCGCTGTACTCCCTCAGGTTCTGCTGAAAGACCCCATCGTTCTGAAGCAGAAAGGCATCCGCCGCCTGGGAGGAGCTGAGGCCGAGATCGCGCCGCAGCTGATCCAGCCGAGAGGCGAACAGGCGCTGTTGCGCCGTGGCCTCGGCCCGCTGCTTGCGGAGATCCTCGATGTTGCTGGAGAGGTTGCCGACAAGATCCTCAGAGGTGAGACCAGACAGCGACTTGTACTGGGAGAGTTTCGTCTGGGCGACTTCCAGCTTGAGCTGGGCCTCACTCAGAATCTTCTGGGTGGGCCCTTCGCGCTGGCTGATCTCCCTGCGTCGAAGCTCATTGAGACGCTCCGCGATCGCTTGATAGAGCGCAAAGGATTTAGCTTTCGCCAGGGCGGGAGAAGGCGCAGCCACCTCGAATTGCATCAGGGTGGTATTATCCAGAAGCTTGATTCTCGGCTTTTTGAACTGACCGGGAGCAAGACCTGCCAGCTTCGCTGCTCGATACAGCACCGTATCGCTGCTGAAGATGTATTCATAGTTAGCTCTCTGATCAAAGGTGGAGCTACCCATTCCCGTTCCACTGGATGAAGAAGCCTGGCCAATTTCGGGAAGATTAACGCTCACGCCACTGCTGCCGCCAGGCAGAAGAAGGGCCCATTTCGTTGTATAGACCGGGCGGGCCAAGGCCAGGTACGAGAGTGAAGTGATCCAGATGAAGGCGTTGGCGGCGAGGCCAAGGGTGGCGTAGCGGTTCCAGCGGCGCTTCAGGTAGCCATGCAGCGGATGGGCCCGCAGCCTTGTCGCAATCTTCTGCGAGACTGACTGCATCAGAAGAACGCGCGGATCAGAGTACCTGGCAGGATCACATCCGACAACGTCCTCATCACATCGCGGATGGATGTCACGGTCGAATCGAAACAAGCAACCGAATCGTTGGCCATCAGATAAGGGTTGTTCCGATCATCCGTGGAGGCCTGCATCAGCTCATGGATACCTCGCTCCAGCACTGAGGTTTTGCCGGTGAGCTCGTTGGTCGTGACCAGAATCGCTCGACGACCCGCATTGGTGCCTCTGGTACCACCGACACAATTAGCGGCGACAACAGCCTGAGAAAAACGTGATCCATAGGAGAAAGATGTTGCATCCCGGCTGATTCCCGAGATCGAGTTTCCAGTAGCTGGCACAGTCAGGTTTGACAGAAAGATCTTCACGCCAACGGGGGTGACTTGTGAAGGCCTGACAATCAGGTTATTGACAACTCCGGTGTCTGGAACAATCACCTGATCACCGGCGATCAGAGGGACATCCTCAAAGGGTTCACCATTGAAAATGCCACTGAGATCAAGTGTCTTTGGCTTCCCCGCCCTGATCAGCTGGATAGTCTTGATGTCAGCCGTTGGCCTGAGACCACCGGCCTGCCGCAGCGCCACGGAAAGATAGCGATTGGTGGGATTATTGCCGCTGATCTGTACCGGAGGCTGAGTCAGTTCAGCGTCGGAGAGTTCGTTGATCAGGACGCGCCCAGGCAGAAACGTGGCCCCCTGCACGAACACCTGGGCAGGGGCCCACTGGATGACATTCACGCTGACACGCAGGAACGAGGGCTGGAAGTAGCCACCCGACAGCAGTGCATGGGTGATCGATTGCTGGAGTGCGCTGGGTTCAAGCCCAGCGGCATTCAGCGGAGGCAGGTAAGGAATCTCCAGCTTCCCGTCCTGATTCACCTCGTATAGTCCGCTGAACTCCTCTCCGTCCGGAATGCTCAGTTTGAGCCGGTCCCCCGGAGACAGGGGCAATGCCAAGCCAGGGCCTGCCAGACCCAGGCCCATGCCGGCGGAAAGGAGAGCCAGGATCGCTGCAGCCGCTGCGGAGCAGCGAGGCCAGAGAAGCAGCTGAAACCAATCCCTGTGGAGCATCGGCAGGTGATCGGTCACTTCGGATGATGCAGGTCCTGCACCGTCATGGTCCAATGGCATCACCCATGATAAGCATGATCAAAAGCCCATCGCTGTCCACCACCTGCCCCTGGCAGGCATGCTTGCTCCGCGGCGGAGGAACAGGCGCCACGGAGACATCCAGGAGATAGCGCGATGCTAGATTGCACTTCGGCAACAACACACTGATATGTTCGTGGGCTCCTTATACTCTCTCCCAATTGTTGCCCATGAACATCATGAAACTCAGGTTGCTGGATTGCTAAAACAAATCAACGGTTGCCTGATCCTGCTCTAATCATGGCTATCCGCATCGGGTTGATCAACACGTACTCCACCCTGAACATCGGCGATGCCGCCATCTACAGCGCCCTGGCCAGCCTGGTGGAACCCGCCGAGGTGGTGGCCAAGGTGCAGGACGTTGAACCACTGCCGGTCCCAGGTGTCAGCTTTCCGGCTGAACTCGGCTCCTGCGATGCCCTGATCAGTGTCGGTGGCGACATCTTCAACAACGGTAGAGAGTGGCTGATCACGCGCACCTTTCTGCAGAATCTCAGAGAGCTGACGACTGACCCACAGCACACTGTTCTGTTCGGCCAGTCCATCCCGAGGTCATGCCATGGGCTGAGCTTCCAGGCTCTGGTGTTGTGCCTGAAGCGCCTGGCGGGTGTATGCGTCCGCGATGCCGAGAGTCACCGGCGCCTGTGCCAGGCCGGCGTGAACGCAATCCTCTCCTACGACGCGGCCTTTGCCCTGACCCTCCATCCCCGTGCCGAAGCCGAAGCCAGCCGTCTCCTGCGGGATGCCGGGGTAGACCCGTCCCGGGCTGCCCTGCTCTCGGTGCGGGCCTTCGACAGGATGTATGCCCACAACTCAGCCAGGTTCCAGGACCAACTGGTGGACCTCAGCCACAGCCTGCTCGGGCAGGGCCTGCAACCCGTGATCCTGATCCAGTCCCAGGCCTACGGGGCTGACAACGACCTGGGGGTGGCCGAGGCCCTGACCCGGCGGGTCCCCCGGCTGGCCAGCTTCAATCCTTTTCACGGTGGCTCGGGTCTGGCCGGCTGGCAGCTGGTGATGGGGGCCCTCAAGGTGGCGAACCTGAGTGTGGCCGTCAGGTATCACACAGCCGTGCTGGCCCTGGCCGCCGGACGGGTGCCCTTCAACCTGCACTACTCGAACAAGGGGCGCGACCTCAGTGAGCGGCTGGGAGTGATCGGCTGTGGGCTCGAAAGCTTCGAGCCTTCCAACCAGTTGGAGGCGATTCTCGCGTCCGGGCAACGCCACTTCAACGATGGGGAGATCCGCCGCCAGGTGCGTCAGGACCTGCGGCAGTTCCTGGATCCTGTCCTGGAAGGTCGCTGGTGAAAGTCCTTCACGTCCTCGCCGGCCAGAGCATGGGCTGGAGCGGCGGGATCGCCGCCACCCTCGAGAGTCTCTCCCGGTCGCGCCTGGGTGAGTGGGTCACATTCGCCTGTGTCGGCCGCACGGATGCCCGGCAACGAATCCAGTCCTGGCGACCGCACCTGATCGTGCTGCACCGGGCGAGCTCCTGGCGCGGTCTGGCGGAACTGGTCGCCTTGGCAGGTCCCCGGCGCATCCTGATCGAGCACCACTACAGCCGGGGGTTCGAGCAGCACCAGGTACCCTCGAAGGGGCGATTCCGCAGCATGCTTCGTCTCACCTACCGGGCCATGGACCGGGTGGTGGCTGTGTCCGAAGGACAGCTGCAATGGATGCGGGAGGCCCGGTTGGTGGGTGACAGTCGTCTGCGCCTGATCCGCTCCAGCCGCGACGTGGACCCCTTCCTGGCGGTGCCGCTGCCGGCTCCGGCCCGGACGCCCCTGCGGCTGGTGGCCTTCGGGCGCTTGAATGATCAGAAGGGATTCGATCTGCTGATCGAGGCCGTGCGGCAGCTGCCGGCCGGCAGCGTTCAGTTACGGCTGGGGGGAGAGGGGCCCCTGCGCTCCAGCCTGGAGCAGCGGGCCGGCTCCGATCCAGCCATCCAGTTGGTGGGCCGCGTCGACGATGTGCCTGGCTTTCTGAGCCAGGCCGATGCTGTGGCGATTCCATCCCGCTGGGAACCCTGGGGCAACGTCTGCCTGGAAGCCAGAGCGGCGGCTCGCCCCATCCTGGTTCGGGCGGTGGATGGCCTTCAGGAGCAGGCCCTGGGCTGCGGACTCGAGGTGAAGAGCGACGAGCCTTCGGCCTGGGCGGCGGCCATCACGGCGATGGCGGCGGCCGGAGACGAGCAACGCCTGGCCTGGGCACGGCATGGCCGCACCACCGCAGCCTCCGCCTGGAACGACTTCATCAGCGCCTGGGAAACGCTGCTTGAGGAATTCCGATGAGCTGGCTGGTGAGCTGGCAGGCCATGCTCCAGACCCGCTTGCACGGCTTGCGCGGACAGGTGGCCGGCGATCGCTTCGTGCGCAACGTGGGCTGGATGGGGCTCTCGGAGCTTGGGATTCGGGTGTCACGGCTGCTGGCCACGATCATTCTGGCGCGCCTGCTCACCCCCGAGGATTACGGACTGGCCGCCATCGTGCTCACCACCCATGAATTCATCCGGGTGTTCACCCGCAACGGCATCGGCGACAAGCTTGTTCAGGCCGATGCCAGCGATGTGGAGGAGCTCTGCGTCACGGCCTATTGGCTGAACTGGCTGCTGGGCGGGGGCCTCTTTCTGACCCAGACCCTCGGCTCCTTCGCCGTGGCCCGCTTCTTCGGCAATCCCAAACTGATCCTACCGATCATGGCGATCGGATGCACCTATCTGATCTACCCCCTGGCCATGGTTCAGACGGCCCTGATTCGACGCGAAAATCGCCTGAACGTGTTCAGCCTCACCAACCTCGCCCAGGTGGTGACCGACAACCTGCTCACCGGCGGACTGGCCCTGATGGGACTGGGCATGTGGGCCATCGTTCTTCCCAAGCTGCTGGTGGCACCGATCTGGGTGCTGATGATGTATAGATACCAGGCCTGGAGGCCGGTGCAGGCCTTCACGATCAGGAACTGGCGGCGGATTCTGGGCTTCGGCAGCCGCATTCTGGGAGTGGAACTGCTCAACACCCTGCGTGAGAATATCGATTACCTGCTAATCGGTCGCTTCCTGGGGCTGGCTCCGCTTGGTGTCTACTACTTCGCCTTCAATGCTGGCCTGGGCCTGAGTCTGAGTGCCGTGAATGCGATGGGGGTTTCAATGTACTCCGACCTCTGTGACGTGCGCTCCGACCCAGGAGAACTGCAGCGGCGTTTCAACCGCAATCTGCGCACCACCGCCCTGGTGATCGGTCCCCTGGTGGCACTCCAGTCCAGCCTGGCTCCGCTCTACGTGCCGATCGTATTCGGCTCCCAGTGGGTGGAGCGCGGTGCGGTGCCGGTGCTGATCCTGATCTGCCTCTCTGCCCTCTCGAGGCCCTTCGCCAACGCCGCTTCGATGCTGTTCCGTGCCGTGGGACTCCCCCAGGTGGATCTGCGCTGGAACCTGATCTTCACCGTCCTGCTGGCCCTGGCCATTCTGGTGGGAACCGGCTGGGGGATTCTCGGGGTGGCCGTTGCGGTGATGGTCACCCACCTGGTCCTGCAGCCCCTCTATCTTCTCTGGGCCAGGCGGTTGCTTCAGTCCCCGGCCAGGGAGCTGGCCTGATGCTGAGCCAGCCTCACCAGCCACCCACTGTGTCGGTGGTGATTCCAGCCTTCGACGCCGAGACTTCACTGCCGGCGACGATTGCCTCGGTGCAGGCCCAGACCTGGAGCGACTGGGACATGCTGGTGGTCGATGACGGCTCCAGCGACGGCACCGCCGATTGCGTGCGCCGGCTGCAGGCCGCTGACGGACGGCTGGGTGTGATCTGCGTTCCGAACAGGGGGGTGTCAGCTGCCCGCAATCTTGGGGTGGCCCGCAGCCGCGGCCCAATCGTGGCCTTCCTCGATGCCGATGACCTCTGGCATCCCACCAAGCTGGAGCGCCACCTGCAAGAGCTCCGGGCCGAGCCCCGCCTGGGGGTGAGCTTCGCCCGTGTGGACGTGCTCTCCCCCGAGGGGGTCCCCACGGGCCAGGTGTCAAGCTCGAAGCTCCGCAATCTTCGCGCTGAGGATTTTCTCTCGGAGAATCCCACCACCACCACCTCCAACTGGGTCGTGCGGCGCCGGGTGCTGGAGGAGGTGGGGGGCTTCATGGAATCGATGAGTTACAGCGAAGACCTGGAATGGTTGCTGCGGGTGCGTTGCTGCACCGACTGGGAGATCGCTGGAGTGCCCGAGGTTCTCACCGGATACCGAACCAGTGTCGGTGGACTCTCAGCCCAACTCGCTCGAATGGAGGCCGGCTGGGAGCAGATGGTGGAGCAGGCGCGCCGCTATGCCCCGGAGCTGGTGGAGAACCATCTGAGTCAGGCCCGTGCACTTCAGTTGCGCTATCTGGCTCGCCGTAGTCTTCGTCTGCGATCAGCGGCCGCCCAGGGATCCGACTACATGGCACGGGCCCTGCGATCCGATCCCGCCCTGCTCTGGAAGCAGCCGCGGCGCACCTGGTTGACCTGGGGGGCTGTACTGCTGAGGGCCTGGATCAGCCGCGTCCTGGCTGCCCTCGGTGTCCGGAAGAGCCAGCCATGAAGGATCCGCTCGTCTCGGTGATCATTCCGCTCTACAACAGCGAGGCCACCGTGGGCGCCACGCTCGAGTCGGTGATCGCCCAGACCTATCCCCATCTGGAGATCCTGGTGGTCGACGATGGCTCCACAGACGCTGGGCCCGAGATCTGCCGGCGTTTCACCGATCCAAGGCTGAACATCCTGCAGCAGGCCAACAGGGGACTCGCCGGTGCCCGCAACACGGGAATCCGCCGGTCCAGAGGAACGTACTGCGCCTTCCTTGACAGCGACGACCTGTGGCTGCCGGAGAAGATCGAGCGGCATGTGGATCACTTCCGGCACCGGCAAGAGGTGGGTGTGAGTTTTTCCCGGTCCGGCTTCATCAATGAAGACGGGTCGCCACTGGGGATCTATCAGATGCCCCAGTTGAACGCCATCACGCCTGAGCTGATCTTCTGCCGCAATCCAATCGGCAATGGCTCGGCGGTGGTGATCCGCCGGGAGGTGCTGGAGGCCATCCGTTTCCGGGCCAACCTCTATGGCGAAACCGAAGACTTCTACTTCGATGATTCCTTCCGCCAGTCGGAGGACATTGAGTGCTGGTTGCGGATCGCCCTCCAGACCAACTGGCGTTTCGAGGGGCTGCCGGAAGCGCTGACCCTCTACAGGGTCAATGCCGGTGGCCTCTCCGCCAACCTCGAGCAGCAGTACGCCGCCTGGGAGCGAGTCCTCAACAAGACCGCCATCCGTCATCCGAGCTTCATCGCCCGCTGGGCCCCCAGGGCCAGGGCCTATCAACTGCGCTATCTCGCTAGGCGCGCGATCCGGCAACGGCAACCCGCTCTGGCGGTGCGGCTGATGCACCAGGCCCTCGCCAGCCACCCACGCATCCTGCTGGAGGAGCCCCGCCGCACACTGATCAGCCTGGGGGCGGCCTATCTGCTCTGGCTGCTCCCCGACTGGCTGTATCGCCGGATGGAATCCAGCATGATCAGGCTCACGGGATCCAGTCAGGAGCGACGGATGCGCCAGAACCCTCGACCGGGAGCCAGCGCATCAGGTGCCGGGGGAGCAGTTCCATGACCGTCCTGCTGGTGTGCTCTTCAGGGGGGCATTTCAAGGCCCTGCAGCAACTCAGGCCCTTCTGGGAGAAGCATCCCCGGCTGTGGGTGACCTTCCGGACGGCCACCACGGAACAGGAGCTGGAGGGGGAAGCGGTGCGCTGGGCCTTCAGCCCCACCAACCGCAATCTGCCCAACCTGCTGAGGAATCTGGGGCTGGCACTGGGGATCCTTCGCCGGACACGGCCCACCCTGATCCTCTCCACCGGGGCCGGGGTAGCCGTTCCCTTTCTCCTGCTGGGCCGCCTGTTCGGCAGCCAGGTGGTGTTCATCGAATCGATCACCAGGATCCACACCCTGAGCCTCTCGGCCCGCCTGGTCAGGCCCTTTCTGCATGTGCTCTACGTGCATTGGCCACAGCTACAGAGCCGTTATCCCCGCGCGGAGCTGATCTCGGATCTGGTGCTGGAGCCGGCGGAACGTGCGGATTCAGCCCTGGACGGAGTCCTCCGATGATCTTCATCACCGTGGGCACCGAGCAATACCCCTTCAACCGGCTGATGCAGTGGATCGAGATCCTGCTCGAAGCAGACCTGATTCAGGAGGAGGTGGTTGTGCAGTACGGCACCTGCACGACCCTGCCGAGTGGGGCAACGGTCTATCGGATGCTCAAGGAGGACGCGTTCCGGGAGCTGATCGAGCGCTCGCGGCTGGTGATCGCCCACTGCGGGGAAGGAACCGTGCTGTTGCTCGATCAGCTCAGCACGCCCTACATCCTGGTGCCGCGCTCCCAGCGTTTTCAGGAACATGTCGATGATCACCAGGTGGAACTGGCGATGGCCCTGGCTCAGATGGACGTGCCGATCGGCTGGTGCCCCGGCGATCTGGTGCGCTTCCTGGAGCGACCCAGACACGCTTCGATCAGCGATCTCTCTGAACACTCCGCCCAGGTGCTCTCGGCCAGCCTGCAGCGGCGTTTCGGCGGACGGCTGGCCGCTGCCGAAGGCCGCCGTGAGCGACGCAGCGGCGCCTGAAGTTGTCCATGGAACCCCCGTCCAAGCCCAACCCCTGCGGCCTCTGCCGGCGCCACGGCACCTTGCTGATCCAGCTGCCGTCCCGGCTCACCGTTGCCGAGGCCGTCCGGCTGCGCGATGACCTCCCCAGCTGGCTCTCGGCACCGGAGTTGAAGGCCGTCGTGCTGGACTTCGGCCACACCGTGGTGATCGACAGCAGCGGCATCGGTGCCTTGGTGGGCGCCATCAAGCTGGCCCAGGCCCGCTCCCTTCCCCTTCAGGCCTGGAGTGTGAACCATCAGGTGCGCCTGGCCCTGACGATGACGGGACTGGAGTCGCGTCTGCCGATCACCGATCACACCGACGCTGTACTGGCCACGCCCGCACGCCGGGAAGAGCGACGGCCACCGCAGACCCACCCCTCCGTGCGCTCGCGCACAAAGAGAGTGATTGACGTCGCTGGCGCCCTGGTCGGACTGACCATCACGGCCGTCCTCTTCCTGCCGATCGCGATCGCCATTCGCTGCGACAGTCCTGGACCGGTGCTGTTCTCGCAGGTTCGTTGCGGCTGGATGGGGCGGCGCTTCCGGATCTGGAAGTTCCGCTCGATGGTGGCGCAGGCCGAGGCCCTCAAGAGCAGCGTGGCCAACCAGGCGGATGGGGCCTTCTTCAAGAACGAGAACGACCCTCGCATCACCCGGGTGGGCCGAGTCCTGCGCAAGACCAGCCTGGATGAGCTGCCGCAGTTCTGGAATGTGCTCATCGGTGACATGAGCCTGATCGGCACCCGCCCCTCCACCCCGGATGAAGTGGGGCTCTACGACGTGCCGAACTGGCAGCGTTTCGATGTCAGGCCAGGACTCAGTGGTGAATGGCAGGTGAGCGGCCGTTCCTCGATTCGCCGATTCGAGGATGTGATTGCACTGGATCTCCGGTACCAGCAGAACTGGAGTCTCCTCCATGATCTGAAGCTGATCCTGCGAACGGTCCTTGTGGTGTTCAGCCGCAAGGCTGGCGGCATGTGATCGCCATGGCGAACGGCAGCTCCAGCCATCGGGAGTCCTTCCTCGTACCCAGCCATCTCGATGGCGTCGGCGAGGTTCTTGCGCGGTTCGAGCGCCTGCGCTCGCCGCAGATCAGCGACAGCCTCTGGGTGGAAGGCCAGACCGCCTTGATGGAGGGCTTCAGCAATGCGGTCCGCCATGCCCACCGGGATCTCACCCCGCCTCCCCCGGTGGCCATCGATCTCGCATGCTCAAGCGCAGAACTCCGCATCCAGATCGACGACCATGGCCCGGGCTACGACATGGAGGAAGCCTGGCGCCGCCTCGACAGGGAACAGGCCAGCCACGACTACGACCCACTGGAGCGGGAGGCCCACTGGGGCATGGTGCTGCTGCGGCAGCTGCAACGGCAGCGCGGCTGGCAGATCACCTATCGGCGCCGGGGAGAGCAGGGCTGCAGGCTGTCGATCAGCCACCGGATCGATCCGCTGCCCTCTCAGGCGCTGTGGGCGGCCGGTAGCGAAGGCTGAAGCGCGACGGAGACCTGAAGGCGGGGTGGAGCCACGACCAGCGGGTCCAGATGAACAGGTAGTAGTTGGTGTGCTCAGGACCCACACCCCAGCCATGGGCGACGGCATCACCCCAGAGGATGCTCTCGCGTTTCAACCGCTGACTTTGGCTGGGCGTCAGGTCGGCCAGATCACCCCCGAACAGGATGCGCCGGCCGCGATACAGGAGCATCGGCTGAAGATCACTCCCCGGCGCCGCATCAGGGACGCGGAACCAGACCTTCTTGCTCTTGTGCAACATCCAGAAGGACCAGGAGCTCGAGCTTGCGTCCCCTGCAGTGGTGTAATTCCCCCGGCACCCGGCTCAGCGGCCGGCGTTGCAAGGGGTGGGCAGGCCCGTTTCCCTGGTTTGAGAACCACCTCAACCAGACGAACCATGCCCAGGACAAATACTGCCGCAACTGAGCTGGC
>CALRVC020000019.1:0-58751 GCA_943371515.1 Synechococcus sp. UW140
GCAGCTCAGGCGATCGGCTCCACGGCTGGCGTTGCAAGGGGTGGGCAGGCCCGTTTCCCTGGTTCGAGTACCACCTCAACCAGACAGACCATGCCCAAGACCCATCGTGCCGCAGTTGACCTGGCGCCGCTACTGGATGGCAGCAAAGCCGGGGAGTTGATCCCCGAGCTGGCCCGCCACGGCCTGCAGCAGCTGATCGAGCTTGAGGTCGCCGCCTTTCTGGGTGCCGACCGCCATGAGCGCAGCGAGGAACGGCTCGGCTACCGCAACGGCTACCGGCCCCGCAGTCTGACCACCCAGGTGGGCGACATCGACCTGCTGATCCCCAAACTGCGGGCCGGCAGCTTCCTGCCCTCGATCCTCGAGCCCCGCCGACGGGTCGACCAGGCCCTCTACGCCGTGATCATGGAGGCCTACATCAGCGGGGTCTCCACCCGCAAGGTCGATGCCCTGGTGGCCGCCCTGGGCTCCCAGAGCGGCATCTCCAAGTCGCAGGTGAGTCGCGTCTGCCAGGAGATCGACCAGCAGGTGCAGGCGTTTCTGAGCCGGCCCCTACAAGAGACCGGCTACGCCTACGTCTACCTGGATGCCACCTACCTCAAGGGCCGGCTGGGCAAGGCCCTGCAGGTCTGCTCGCGGGCCGTGGTCGTCGCCATGGGGGTGAACGAGGACGGCCGCCGGGAGTTGCTGGGCCTCAAGGTGGGTGACAGCGAGAGCGAGACCTTCTGGGCGGAGTTCATTGCGTACCTCAAGGAGCGCGGCCTGACTGGCGTGAAGCTGGTGGTGAGCGACGCCCACGTGGGGCTCACCAAGGCCATCCGCCGGCAGCTGCAGGGCTGCGTTTGGCAGCGCTGCCGTGTCCACTTTGCTCGCAACCTGCTGCAGCGGGTTCCCAAAGCCCACCAGGGCATGGTGACCGCAGCCCTGCGCTCCGTGTTCGCTCAGGACACAGCCGCCGAGATCCTCAGCCGCTGGGATGACCTGGCCGCCTCGCTGGCCGAGCGCTTCCCCAAGGCCGCTGAGCTCATGAATGGGGCCCGGGAGGACGTGCTGGCGTTCCGCCACTTCCCCCAGCACCACTGGCGCAAGATCTGGAGCACCAACCTGCTGGAGCGGGTCAATGAGGAGATCAAACGCCGCACTCGCGTCGTCGGCATCTTCCCCAACGACGCCGCCATCACCCGCCTGGTGGGGGCAGTGCTGCTGGAGCAGGACGAGCACTGGCAGCTGGAGGGTCGCCGCATGTTCTCCGCCGAGAGCATGGCCGCCATCCCGGAGCTGGAGGTCCTCCCTGCCTTGCAGACCGCCAGCGCCTGAGAAGGGCAACACGCAGGCCCCAGGTGATCGTGGCTGCAGCGCCCCCACAGGGCGCAGCGGTGATGATCGCCGCCCGGGGGCCGGTGCCGCAATCCCGGAATGCACAGACCCTCCCGCTCACAACACATCCGCGACCTGACGAAAGACTTGACAGGTCAATCGTCCCGAATCATCGTGGAACAACGAGGTGCATCTGCGCCTCCGGAATGACAGCCCGTCATTCCACCCTGTTCACCCTCTGATCAGGGCATTCGGGCCTCGAGTTTTACACCACTCAAAGGGACGCGGCCTGCTGGGGAAACACCCACTGCCACGCCCATTCCCGATCTGCGTTGGGATACTTCCGTGCCAGAGCGTATGGCATGAGCACCCGGCCCCATCCGGCCGACAGATCCCCCTGATGAAGCCGTCGCACCTCAAGCAGATGCTGCCGCAGCGCAGCCATCTGGCTCTGGGGAAGCATCGTGAGCCGATCCTTTCCTCCCTTGCCATCACGAACCACCAGTTCGCGACGCTCGAAGTCCAGATCCTTGACCCTCAACCTCAGCGCCTCCATGAGCCGCAGACCACTGCCATACAGCAACCCCACGACCAACGCCGGCACACCCTCAAGGCGCTGACGGACGGCTTTCACCTCCCCCTCACTGAGCACCACCGGCAGCCGCTTGCGCGTCCGTGCCCGCACCACACCGTCGAGTTCCAGATCCCGCTCCAACAGCTCCCGGAACAGAAACAGCAGCGCACTCAAGGCCTGGTTCTGGGTTGAAGCACTCACCTGCAGGTCCACCGCCAGGTGATTGAGGAAGGCATTCACCTCCACACTGCCCATCTCCCGTGGATGCCGTCTCCCGTGAAAGCGCAGAAAGCGGCGCAGCCACTGCTCGTAGGTCTTCACGGTCCGTCGGGCGTAGTGCCGCACCTGCAGCTCCTCCCGGTAGCGCTGGATCAATCCGGGGGAGCGGGCTTCAGGAACCACGAGCAGGGGTTGGGCAACATGCGTGAAGAGTTCCCACGCCAGGGCGCCTACGCTCACCGCACGATTGGCGGCAGCACGCACCGGCTGCCCAGCCTCAGGCATGGACTTCTTCGACCGTCAATGGAGCACCTACCGCCGGGTGGTCGACCACGACCTGATGGAGCATCAGGCGCTCTCGGCGGCCACCACCGCGGCGATCGAGGGCTGGCTGGCCCAGCGGCCCCAGGGATCGTCACCGCCCCACATGGTGGATCTGGGTTGTGGGGATCTCGCCCTGCTGGCCCCGTTGCTTCGACGGCTGCCGCTGGGCTCCTACATCGGGCTTGATCTTTCCGCACCCGTGCTGCCCAGGGCCGCCACCCAGCTGGAGGGGGTGCCCTACCCCTGCCAGTGGCGGGAGCAGGATCTGCTGGCCTGGGCCGAAGTGGAGCCCGAACCCGAACCGGTCGACCTGCTCCATTCCGCCTTCGCCCTTCACCACCTCAGCGACGACGACAAGGCGCGGTTTCTGGAGCTCTGTCGCCGTCATCTTTCGCCGGACGGACTCCTGCTCTGGGCTGATGTGTTCCGCGAGCCGGGGGAAGCGCGCGAGGCCTACGTGGCGCGCTATGTGGAGCGGATCCGCAGCGGCTGGAGCCCCCTGGAGCCCGAGCAGCAGCAGCAGGTGATCGACCACCTCAGCCAGTTCGACAACCCGGCAGATCGTGAGGCCATCCAGCGCAGCGCCGAAGCCTGCGGCTGGCGGTGGCACTGGCTCTGGCAGGGAGCCCACCACGCTGAAGCCCTGGCCCTGCTCACCCCGGTACGTTGAGGGAGATGCCAGAGACGATGCACCGAAGCCTCCTTCTGTTGCTGGGCCTGGTGGCCGCTGCCGTCAGCACCGGCTCCAACGCAACCGCCGCCGAGCTGCAGCGTGTCATCCCCGAACGCTTCCGCGGGGAATGGCAGGACAGCCGCCACCCCTGCGGCTCTCCGATCAAACGGGAAACGCGCCTGCTGCTGCAGGCAGGCACAGTCACGTTCTACGAAAGTGGCGGCCCCGCCGTCGCGGTGGTCACCAGCGGGACCTCGGAGCTGGCCTTGATCACCGCACTGGCCGGGGAAGGCCAGACCTGGCTGGATCTGCGCCGGTTCCTCCTCTCCCCCGACCAGTCCACCCTGACCGACGTCACCCATACCGGGTCGCCAGACCAGGACAAGCCGTTCGTCCGCAAGCGCTGCCCGCCACAACGCTGAAACCGGAACGCTCCATGGGGGCAAGGCTGAATCCGTTCAGGGCCGGATGTCCACCGGCGTGCCCACGGCCGTGCGCGGAAACAGCCAGCGGGCCGTGGCGCTCGTGGTGCGGATGCAGCCGTGGCTGCGGGCCACACCGAAGCACTGCCCACCCCTCTCCTGCCAGGGGGCCGGGTGGAGGCAGAGGCGATCGGGGGCGAGGCCGCCACCGCTGAGACACATCACGTTCGGCACGGCGGGGATGCGGTAATCGGGCCCCACCAGCGTGGTCTCCCTGTACTTGCTGCCGATCTGAAACCGCCCAGTTGGGGTCGGCGTCACAGGGCGGCCCGTCGAGACCAGGGCGGCATAGAGCAAGCGCTGCTGATCGTCGTAGGCGTAAAGCTTCTGCTCGGAAAGATCGATAAGCAGCGCCGCCACGAGCTCCAGCATCAAGGAGCTCCCAGATCAGCCGTGCTCCCGCAGGAAAGCCACGCTGCTGGCCAGCTCCTCGGCAAAGCGGTCGATTTCTTCGAGGGTGGTGGTGAAGCTGAGGCTGGCGCGCGCTGAACCGCTGATGCCGTAGTGGCGGTGCAGGGGCTGGGTGCAGTGGTGCCCGCTGCGAATGCAGATGCCGCTGGCATCCAGCAGGGAGGCGATGTCGTTGGCGTGCAGCCCCTCCACCACGAAGGCGGCCAGAGCACCACGATCGGGCTGCTGCTGGGGGGTGGGCCCCAGCACCCGGAGCCCTTCGATCGCCTGCAGCCGCTCGAACAGGTGGGCCGTGAGCCGCTGCTCCCAGGCGTGGATGCGATCGAGGCCCAGGGCGTTGAGGTAATCAATGGCGGCACCCATGCCCACGGCCTCGCCGATCGCCGGTGTGCCCGCCTCGAACTTGTGGGGCAGCTCCGCCCAGGTGCTGTGATCCAGATAGACGTCCTGGATCATCTCGCCGCCGCCCAGGAAGGGCGGCATCGCCTCCAGCAACGCCTCCCGCGCCCAGAGGAAACCCATGCCCGTGGGGCCGCAGAGTTTGTGGGACGACCCCACCAGGAAATCGGCGCCGAGGGTTTTCACGTTCACCGGCAGGTGCGGCAGGCTCTGGCAGGCATCCACCAGCAGCAGCGCACCGGCGGCATGGGCCAGATCCGCGATCGCGCTGATCGGGTTGTGACAGCCGAGGGTGTTGCTGATCTGCACCACGCTCACCAGCCGGGTGCGCTCGCTGATCTGCGCGCGCAGATCCTCCAGATCCAGCTCACCGCTGGCGGTGAGGCCGGCGTGGCGCAGGCGGGCGCCGGTGCGCGCGGCCAGCTGCTGCCAGGGCACCAGGTTGCTGTGGTGCTCCATCACCGTCAGCACGATCTCATCGCCGGGACGCAGGAAGGCATCTCCCCAGCTGCGGGCCACCAGGTTGATCGCCTCGCTGGCGTTGCGGGTGAACACGATCTCCCGCGGCGTGGCGGCACCCACGAAGCGTGCCGTCTTGTCGCGGGCGCCTTCGAAGGCATCGGTGGCGCGGGCGCTGAGCTGGTGGGCGCCCCGGTGGACGTTGGCGTTGTCGTGGCGGTAGTAGCGCTGCAGGGCCTCAAGCACCGCCAGGGGCTTCTGGCTGGTGGCGGCGTGATCGAGGTAGATCAGGGGCTGGCCAAGGCAGGCCTGATCCGCCAGCAGCGGGAAATCAGCACGGGTGAGAGCAGCCAGATCCTCGGAGCCGGCTGAGGGTCCAGCCTGATGGCCAGGCTCCATCTGAGGCTCGTCGATCACCAGCTCGGAGGGCGTGGTCACAGGAGCGGAGGTGGTGGTAGGCATGGTGATCAGTCCTCCCCCAGCATTCGCTGCAGCGGCCTCCAGGCAGCCGCAGCAGCAGGCAAGGCCCGCAGCACCTCCTCGCAGAAGCCGCGCTTGAGCAGTCCGGCGGCCGCCGCCGCCGAGAGGCCCCGACTCTGCAGATAGAACAGTTCGTCGGTCTGGAGCCGGCTCACGGTGGCGCCATGGGCGCAGCGCACGTCGTCGGCCACGATCTCCAGCTCCGGCTTGGTGTCGATCCGAGCCTGGTTGGAGAGCAGCAGGTTGCGGCTGAGCTGGGAGGCATTGGTGCGCTGGGCGGCCCGGGGCACCTTGACCGCCCCGTTGAACACGCTGCGGCCGCGGTCATCGGCAATGGCTTTGTGAAGCTGATCGAGCTGGCCCTCGGGGCCACGGAATTCGACGCGGCTGTGGGTATCCACCAGCTGCTGGCCGCCGGCCAGCTGCAGGGCTTTGAGGCAGGTGGTGGCTTCGCCATCCACCTGCACCACACGGGGCTCGAAGCGCGAGAGCGCCCAGCCATGGCTGGCCCACACCGACTCAAGCTGACTGCGGGGCTCCTGCTCCACCGCCAGGTGGCCCAGGAAACAGGCCTGGCCCTCTCCCAGGGCCAGCAGGCCATGGCGCAGGGTGGATTCGCGGCCCAGATGGGCTTCCATCACCAGGCTCGAGAGACTGCAACCTGAGCCGAGCTGGATCTGCAGCACCTCCAGGCTGGCCTTCTCCTCCAGCAGCAGCAACACCCGCACAGGGCGCATCACACCGTCTTCAGCGGCCTGGCTCACCAACTCGAGGGTTGGGGCCACCGCACCACTCACCCGCAGCGCCAGCACCCGGGTGGCGCTGGCCTGGTTCAACTCCACGGGCCAGTGCTGCTCACAGTTGCAGGCGGCCAGGGTGTGACCCAGAGCCTGCTGCACCTCATCTGAGCTCAGAAGCGAAAGGCCGGCCGGCAGGCTCTGGCCGTTCAGGAGATCACTTGGGGCATCGAGCCAGAGGCGGAACACATCGGCCGCAGGCGCAGGCCAGCCGGCCTGGGCACTGGAGGGCGCGGGGGCCGGGGCCAGGGCCGTGAGCGGGGCGAGGTCGGTGAAGCGCCAGTCTTCCTGGCGGCGGGAAGGCAGCGGCTGGCGGGAGAGAGCTTCCCGGCCGCGCCATTGCACCGCTTCCAGCTCACCGGCAGGGGCAGGCAAACGCTCCAGGAAACTGGTCACCCAGGTGGAGGCGGCCACAGCCGCGGAGTTGGACATCGCCGCCACCATCAGGCCACCTCCAGCACAGCCAGCTCCTGATCGACCCAGTCATAGCCGCGGTCTTCCAGCTCCAGCGCCAGCTCCTTGCCACCAGTGCGCAGGATGCGGCCGCCCGCCATCACATGGACGTAGTCCGGGGTGATCACATCCAGCAGACGCTGGTAATGGGTGATCAGCAAGGTGGCGTTTTCGGGACTGGCCAGGTGATTCACACCGCCAGCCACGATCCGCAGGGCGTCGATGTCGAGGCCGGAATCGGTTTCATCGAGGATCGCCACCAGCGGATCGAGCAGAGCCATCTGCAGGATCTCGTTGCGCTTCTTCTCGCCGCCGGAGAAGCCCTCGTTGACGCTGCGTTCCAGAAAGGCCGGATCCATCTGCACCACCTGCAGTCGCTCACGCACCAGGTCCTCAAAGGCGAAAGTGTCGAGCTCCTCCTCGCCTTTCTCCATGCGACGGGCATTGGTGGACACCCGCAGGAACTCGAGATTGCTCACCCCTGGGATCTCCACGGGGTACTGAAACCCCAGGAACAGCCCCAGCCGGGCCCGCTGTTCCGGTTCGAGATCGAGCAGGTCGGCGCCGCGGTAGCGCACGCTGCCGCCGGTGACGGTGTAAGCGGGATGGCCGGCCAGCACCTTGGAGAGGGTGCTCTTGCCGCTGCCGTTGCGGCCCATCACCGCATGGATCTCTCCGGCTTTGATCCTGAGATTGACGCCCTTGAGGATCGGCTTGTCCTCGACGCGGGCGTGCAGGTCAACGATCTCGAGGAGGGTATCGGCGTCGGGGCGAATCACGGCTGACGAAACAAGGGAAACGACAAGGGAAGGAGCCACGCTCCGGGAGAACAAAATCTGCTGGACAAGGCCGGGGCGGTCAGCCCACCGAACCCTCCAGCTTGAGAGCAAGGAGCTTGTCGGCCTCAGCCGCGAATTCCATCGGCAACTGGTTGAACACATCCCGGCAGAAACCGCTCACCATCATCGACACGGCTTCCTCGAAGCCGATGCCCCGGCTCTGAAGGTAGAAGAGCTGATCGGCGGAGATGCGGCAGGTGCTGGCCTCATGCTCCACGCTGGCTTCGGGTTGCTGTGAGCGGATGTAGGGGTAGGTGTTAGCGGCCGCCTGATCACCGATCAGCATCGAATCGCACTGGCTGTAATTTCGTGCACCCCGAGCCTTGGGACCGATCTGCACCAGACCCCGGTAGCTGTTGGAGGAATGGCCAGCGCTGATGCCCTTGCTCACGATCGTGGAGCGGGTATGGGGGCCCACGTGGATCATCTTGGTGCCGGTGTCGGCCTGCTGGCGGTTGTTGGTGAGGGCCACGGAATAGAACTCACCCACCGAATGAGCCCCCTGGAGGACACAACTGGGATATTTCCAGGTGATCGCCGAACCGGTTTCCACCTGGGTCCAGCTGATGTGGCTGCGGTCACCGCGACAGTGACCGCGCTTGGTCACGAAATTGTAAATACCGCCCACACCATTCTCATCACCTGCATACCAGTTCTGGACGGTGGAGTACTTGATCGAGGCATCGTCGAGAGCCACCAGCTCCACCACCGCAGCATGCAGCTGGTTGGTGTCGAACATCGGGGCGGTACAGCCTTCCAGATAGCTCACGGAAGCGCCTTCCTCAGCCACGATCAGGGTGCGCTCGAACTGACCGGTGTCGCCGGAGTTGATGCGGAAGTAGGTGGAGAGCTCCATCGGGCACTCCACACCCTTCGGGATGAACACGAAGGAGCCGTCACTGAACACGGCGGAATTGAGGGCCGCGAAGAAGTTGTCGTTGCTGGGCACCACAGTGCCGAGGTAACGCTCGATCAGCTCAGGGTGATCCTTGACAGCCTCACTGATCGAGCAGAAGATGACTCCGTGCTCGGCAAGCTTCTCGCGATAGGTGGTGGCGATCGAAACGCTGTCGAAGACAGCATCGACAGCCACATTGCTCAACCGCTTCTGTTCGCTGAGGGGAATACCAAGCTTGTCGAAGGTTTCCAGCAGCTTGGGGTCCACCTCATCCAGACTCGCCTTCTTCTCCTGCTGGCGGGGTGCCGCGTAGTAGATCATCTCCTGATAATCGATCTCCGGATGCCCTAGGGCCGCCCAGTCAGGCTCCTCCATGCGCAGCCACTGCTGGTAAGCCCGCAGGCGGAAATCGAGCAAAAACTGGGGTTCACCCTTCTTGGAGGAGATCAGCCGTACGACATCTTCACTGAGACCCTTATCGATCTTGTCAGTTTCAATATCGGTGACGAACCCGTATTTGTAGGGTTGGCTGACAAGATCGCCGACGCTGGTAGAGCTGCTCATGGCATTCAGGCGGCAGGGGGTTCGGTATGGGTCTTGATCTCCTCGAGACTGATGCTCTGCTGCTCACCACGGAAGGGGTTGTCTTCGGTGAGAAAGAGCATGCAGTGGCACTCCTTACGCTCCCTCATCGGCACGCAGGGGCAATTCCAGAACGCCTGCTCCGCCTCGGCCTGCTTGTCCTCGTAGTGGCGACAGGGGCAGAGAGCCGCGCCCAGCTGCTCCTTGTGGCGGGCCAGCCCCTCGAGCACCACCGCCGTCACCCCGGGGTCACTGCAGAAGTAGGTGTCGGTCCGCTTGGCATAAGCCTCAGCGAAACGCCGGATCAACTCCAGGTTCTCGCTGCTGGGGGCGGCCGTGGCGGAGGGGGCGTCGGACATGAATTCAGAACAACGAGGGAGTCACCGAGGCCGGAGCGGAGGACCCAGGCGGCGGGAGGAAGGAGACAGAACCCGTCAGCAGCACGGCTGCGGGAGGCTGGCGGGATTCCCCAAGAGGGTCATCGAACCGGGCTGCCGGCACGATTGAATTACGAAACCCAATCGTTTCGTTACCAACAACCCTAGGGCAGCCGAGCTGACGATGGGGGCTGGCGCCATTCTGAACTGCTCATTGCCACAACACCTGAAAGAGCGTGGCAATGTGTGGAGAAGGTTCGCGACCAGACGAGCCGGGCTGAGTGTCCGATGAGCGCTTCCACCCAGACACCAACCCGAGAAGCAGCCCTTGCCCTCCTTCTTCGCCAAGGAGAGGCCACGGCAGCCCGGCTCGCCGAGCTTCTGGGGGTGTCGGTGCAGGTGATGCGCCGCCATCTGCGCAGCCTCGAAGACGATGGCCTGGTGGCCAGCAGCCCCAGCGGCGAAGGCCCCGGGCGCCCAAGCAATCACTGGCACCTCACCGCCGCAGGGCACGATCAGTTCCCCAACGGCAGCGAGCACTTTGCCCTAGGTCTGCTCACCTCCCTGGCCGACAGCCTGCCCGCCGACACCGTGCAGACCCTCCTGCGCCAGCAGGCCATTGCCAAAGCGCTCGACTACCGGCGGCAGATCGGCACAGGCTCCCTGCCCGAGCGGCTGGAGAGGCTGGTGCAGCTGCGCTGCAGCGAGGGCTACGTGAGCGACTGGCACCCCGAGCCCGACGGGATGTCCTGGTGCATGAGCGAATTCCACTGCTCCGTCTCCCGCCTGGCTGAACAGTTCCCGGTGTTGTGCGACCAGGAATTGCAACAGATGCGCCACACCTTCCCCGACTGCAGCGTGGAGCGGGTGCACTGGCGTCTCGAAGCGGGCCACTCCTGCGGATTCCGAATCACCCCTGACAACGGGGGATCTTCCCAGTTCTCCCAGGATGGCTGAGCCCCAGGCTGGCCCCCTCGCCAGCGACGACCTGGCCGCCATCGAGGCCACCCTGCTCCCCAGTCTCGAGCGCCACCACCTGCGCCTGCTGGCCCACTGCCTGCGCACCCTGCAGGAGGCCGCCGGCAGCCGCTGCGGTCCCCTGCCGCCCCGCCCCGCCCTGCTCGCCTGGGTCGCCCGGCACGGCGCCCTGGCCGCCGATCCCGACTTTCAGCAGGTGTTTCTCAACCAGCTGGAATGCGGCGCCCAGCAGTTGCAGGAGCTGGCGATCAGCCTCGACTGCGAACCCCTCTCCCTCGAGATCGGTGACCTGATCGCCGGGGCGGAGGCGGCAGCCAGAACCCGGCTCAGCCTCGCTACCCCAGTCCAACCACCAGGCTGACCCCGGCCAGGGCCAGCACCGCCGCCAGCAACCCACTGAGGCCGGGCCGGTCCCCCTCCAGGCCCGCCAGGGGCAGGGCCAGCACCGGAGCGGTGGCCAGCAGGGCCACGGCCAGGCCTGCCGGCAGATGCTGGAGAGCCGTCTGTTGCAACACGATGCCGCCACTGGTGCCCAGCAAAGTGGCGAGAAGCACCAGGGGCCAGCGCCGCCGCAGCGGCCGCGGGCGCATGCCCGGGGGAGGCAGCCGCCGCAGCAACGGCACCATCACGATGGCCGCCGCCGCCAGACGCAGGGTGGCCGACTGCAGCGGCGGCAGAGCCGAATCACGCAGGGCCGCTCTTGAGAGCAGGGCACCGGCGCTGCCGCAGACCAGGGCGGCCAGGGCCAGCAGCAGGCCCAGGTGCTGCCCCCCCAGGGGCAAGGGCACGACGGCAGCACCCCCGGCCGGGGACGGCTGACGGGCCACCAGCGCCACCGAGAGGCAGATCAGCGCCACCCCAAGCCCCTGGGGCCAGCGGGGCCACTCGGCCAGAAACAGGGCTCCGCCCAGCAGCGACAGCGCCGGACCACCCGCCTCGAGGGTGAGGGTGCGGCGCGTCCCCAGCCGGCGCAGGGCCGCAAAGTAGAGGCTGTCCCCCAGGGCGATGCCGACCACGCCGCTGGCCAGGAGCAGCATCAGCGTCAGGGGGGAGACCAGCCAGCCCCCCAGAAGCAGAACCGGCAACTGGAGACCCACCGCCAGCAGGTTCTTGACCAGGTTGAGCTGGGCGGCGCTTAAGGAGGTGGGCAACCGCCGCCAGAGGCTGCTGGAGAGCGCCCAGCAGAGGGCTGCGGCCAGGGCCGCCACGACTCCCGTTGTGGCCACCGGGCAACGGCTGGGGTGAGGGAGTTGCGATCATCGCTACAGCCGTGCTGCCCCCGTGAGCGTTCCGATCTCCGATGCCCTCAGTTTCTTCCGGCTCAGCTGCGGGCGCTGGCGCTCCCAGCGCACCAGCCACCACCTGTTGCACAGGCGCGCCGAGGCCGGCGGGTCTCTGATCGAGGTCACGGAGGTGGAGGCCAGCGACCCGCGCCTCGAGGCGATCGCCGAACTGCACGGCCAGGACCCCGCGGGCCTGGTGGGGGGCTGCCAGGTGCGCTGGAACGGCTCGATGGCCTGGGACAAGGCCGGAGAAGCGCACCTGGGGGAGTCGGTGTTCGGCCTGATCCCCACCGACGCCTCAGGGCGCGCGGGATTGCTGTTGCGCGACCGGGGCTACGCGGAGACCGCTCCGGTGGCGGGGCACTTCCGCATGGATGAGCGGGACGGCCTGCTGCTCACCACGGCCTACGAAACGATGAGCAGCCTGGAGCGCTTCTGGTTTCCCAACCCAAATCTGCGCCTGCGCACCAGCACGGTGGAGGGGCTCTCCAACACGGCCTCCTTCTGCATGGAAAGCCGCTGCCTGCAGAGCGAAAGCGACAGGGAAACCAACGTCTCAGACGATGGCGCCACAGTCGCATCGGAGGCCCCCCGCAGGCCACTGGTTTCAGCCTTCGGCTGGTAAGGGGCGCGCCCCTGCAGGCCTATCAAACATTACGGACTGTGAGCCCTGCCGCCCCGGGCGGGGTTCGATCGGGGCTGACTTCTACGATCCACAGCGACGGATGACGATGTTCGCGTGGCGATCCCGCTTCTGAAGTACGCACCCACCAGCCAGAACTCTCGAGTGAAGGCTTTACGCGTGGGCTCCGACGAGGATCCGAAAGGCGTCTCGCTTGACAAGGCCTTTGATCGCAACGCCCAGAACGTGGTGATCGAATCGGCCTACCGGCAGATTTTCTTCCATGCCTTCAAGGTCGACCGCGACACGATTCTGGAATCGCAGCTGCGCGACGGCCAGATCACTGTGCGTGATTTCATCCGGGCCCTCTGCCTCTCGGATACCTTCACCCGCAGCTTCTACAATCTGAACAGCAACTACCGGGTGGCCCGCCACCTTGTGGAGAAACTGCTGGGCCGCCAGGTGTACGGAAAAGCCGAAGAAATCGCCTGGTCGGCCGTGATCATGACCAAGGGCGTGGCCGGCGCCGTTGATCAGATCCTCGATAGCGACGAGTATCTCGAGAACTTTGGCTACGACACCGTGCCTTACCACCGCAACCGGGTGGTGGGCTCGCGTGAAGTGGGCGAAACCCCCTTCAACATCACCTCGCCGCGCTACGAGGCCTACTACCGAAGCATTCTGGGATTCCCCCAGATTGTTTACACCGGCACAGTCAAGTCCCTGCCCACAAGAGCACGTCAGCGTCGCGGTGGCTTCCCCGAGGACTACCTTCCCTGGGTGCGTTCCCTGCCTGCCATGCGCACCGGAGCCGCATCGTCTGGCAACACCAGCATGGATTACCTCTCCAAGGTCCCCTATCGCAGTGTGGGCCGCTGATCTCAGCGGTTCGCGCAACCCAAAACTCCCTCAGCAACGGCGGCTCACCCCGCCGTTTTTTCATGGCCATCCAGCGGAGGCCCAGTCAGCTGTTGCTGACGGAGGGCGGCTGGATGGCCGAGATCGGCGGGATTCACCCCAAACTGATCCCAAACGAAATCCGGAGAAACGGTGACTCAGGCTCTCTCGTCCTTGGCTCGCATGACCCTGCGTCAGCTCCGCCAGATCGCCAGCGATCTCGGTGTGAGCCTCTACAGCCGCAAAACCAAGGAGGAGCTGCTCAACGAGATCCAGAGCTCCAAGGGCGAAGGGGAACGATCTCGTTTCGAAGCAGTGAACCCACTTGGCGCCTCCACGCCAAGCCTGGAGATCCTGGAGGCAGGCTTCACTCCAGCTCCGCGGCCCGAGGTTGAAACCAAGGTTGTGTTTCTGCCCAGGGACCCCCAGTGGGCCTATGTCTTCTGGGAGATCGCCGAAGCCGAGCGCATCAAGGCCATCGAGGCCGGTGCTGGCCAGCTCTGCCTTCGTGTCGCCGACGTGACCGGACTGCCCTCAGGCGCCGCTCACCCCCACACGCTCCAGGAGGTTCCCGTCGACAGCCATGCCACCGAGTGGTACCTGCCCGTTCCACTGAGCGACCGCGATTACCGCGTTGAACTGGGGTACCGCAAGCACGGTGGTGGCTGGCTCTCCCTGGGGTTCTCAGCCATAGCCCGGGTACCCTCCCTGCATCCCAGCGAGCAGATCCTCGATCAGTTCGTCCCCTTCTCTCTGGAAGCGGCCCCCAGCGACACAACCCTGGCCACCTCCTATCCCCAGAGCGGTCCTCACGCGGCCGGAGGAGTCGACAGCGGCCTGCATGAGCGCCTCTATCAAACCGCCACGGTGCGCTGGAAGCATTTCGGCCGCGGTTCCGAAGCCTTCCATGAGCTCGAAGATTCAGACTCCGCCGCAGGCCTGCGCAGTCTCCACGATTCGGGCATCGGCCTTTGGGCCAGTGGCCGCAATGAATCAGGCATCGGTGGTGTTGCGCCCCGTCAGCGTTCCTTCTGGCTTGTGGCCGATGCTGAGCTGATCGTCTACGGCGCCACCGATCCGACCGCCAAACTCACGATCGGCGATGAAGCCGTGCCCCTCTCTCCCGACGGCACCTTCCGGGTGCAGGTGCCCTTCCGCGACGGACAGCAGCTCTATCCCATCCAGGCGGTGGCCGCCGATGGCGAGCAGAAGCGCAGCATCACCCTCAAGTTCGAGCGCACCACCCCTGAAGACAACAGCAATCCCTCCAACCAGGCCGTGACGGAGTGGTTCTGATGCGCACCTTCGTCGCCTTCACCCCCCTGGCCGGCACTCTCGCCCTCCCTTTCCTGGTGCCTGTGCTGATGGTCAAAGTGGGTATCGGCACGGCCGTGGGCATGGCCGTACTGGTGAGCACCCTCTGGTTCGTTCTGATGTTGCGCACCGCTGAGATGCCAGGCCACCACTGAGGCCAGACCAAGTCCTCCATAGCGGGGAATGCTCAGGGCAGCCGCAACACGCCGTCCGTGAGCCCTCTGTCACCTCTGTCAGACGTCCAACCCGCCAACCAGGCCCGGGCGCTCGCTCTGATCTCTTGCCTTTCCGCGCTCGGTCTTGGCGGTTGCTC
This sequence comes from Synechococcus sp. UW140, assembly GCA_943371515.1. Taxonomy (GTDB): domain Bacteria; phylum Cyanobacteriota; class Cyanobacteriia; order PCC-6307; family Cyanobiaceae; genus Regnicoccus_A. Next base: position 14,692 of record CALRVC020000019.1, read on the forward strand.
CGCCACCGCCCGCATCCTGGGCTCCCCCCCGGCGGATCTGCCGCTGCCGGCGGGGGTGGAGGTGACCTTCAACCATCGCGCCGACCGCCACTACCGCAGTCCGATCAGCGGCGAGCGCCGCAGCGGCGACAACCTCGAGCAGGTCCTGCTCGAGACAATCCAGCGGGCCGAGAGCGACATCCTGGTAGCCGTGCAGGAACTCTCCCTGCCCAGGGTTGCCGAAGCCTTGGTGGAGCGCAAGCGCCAGGGGTTGCGCGTGCTCGTGATCCTCGAGAACACCTACAGCACTCCCTTCAGTGAGCAGCTGCCTGCAGGGCTGAGTTCTCACCAGCTCGGGCGCCACCGCCACCTGATGGCCCTGGCCGACACCGACCGCGACGGACACCTGAGCGCCAGCGAGCGCGACCGGGGCGATGCCGTCCGCATCCTGCAACGGGGCGGCATTCCTCTGATCGACGACACCGCCGACGGCAGTGCGGGCAGCGGTCTGATGCACCACAAATTCATGGTGGTGGACCAGCGCTGGGTGGTGACCGGCTCCACCAATTTCACCCCCTCCTGCGTCCACGGCGATCCCGACGACCGCCGCACCCGGGGCAACGTCAACCACCTGCTGCGCTTCGAGAGCCAGGACCTCGCTCGGCTGTTCGGCAAGGAATTCAACCGGATGTGGGGGGATGGCCCCGGCGGCCTTCCTGACAGCCGGTTCGGCATCGCCAAGGAGGGAGGGCCGGTGCAGGCGGTGATGGTGGGGCCCACCCGGGTCGAGGTGCTCTTCGCTCCCCACCGCCGCAAGGATCCCAACCATGGCCTTCTGCTGCTTGATCAGCGCCTGGCCCGGGCCGAGCGGCAAGTCGATCTGAACCTGTTCGTGTTCTCAGCCCAGGGACTGACCAACCGCCTCGCCGAGCTGCGGCAGCGGGGGGTGGCGATCCGGCTGCTGGCCGATCCCGGCTTCGCCAACCGCAGCTTTTCGGAGGTGCTCGATCTGCTGGGGGTCTCGATGCCGGATCGCTTCTGCAAACTGGAACAGGGCAACAGCCCCTGGCAGCAACCGATCACCGGAGTGGGTACGCCCCGCCTGGCCCGCGGCGACAAGCTGCACCACAAGTTCGCCGTGGTGGATCGAAAAACCGTGATCACCGGTTCGTTCAACTGGAGCCCATCCGCCGCCCACGGCAACGATGAAACGCTGATGATCGTGGAGTCGCCCCAGCTGGCGGCCCACTTCACCCGTGAGCAAGACCGGATGTGGCAGGGGGCGGAGCTGGGAATCACGTCCCGGCTGCGGCGCAAGCTGGAACGGATCCGCCAGACCTGCGGCCAAGGCACACCGCGGCCCCTGGCCGCCACAGCGCAGCAGCCATGACCCCAGCCCCAAACTCCCAGTCCGTCGTGATCGTCGGCGCTGGCCCCGCGGGAGCGTCGCTGGCGATGCTGCTGGCTGAGCGGGGGGTGACGGTGACCCTGGTGGAAGCATCGCGGGATTTCCAACGCCAGTTCCGGGGCGAGGGGCTGATGCCATCGGGCCTGGCGGCTCTGGAGGCCATGGGCTGCGGCCCCTTGCTGGCCCGCCTGCCCCAGCGGCCCCTGAGCGCCTGGTCGTTCCAGCTGCACGGCCGGGAGCTGTTCAGGGTCGAGGAACCGCTGGAGAGCCATCGACCCTGCACGCTGATCTCCCAACCGGCACTGCTGGAGGCCCTGCTACAGCGTGCCAGCCTGGCCAGCGGCTTCCAATGGAGGCAGGGGTTGGCGGTGGTGGATCTGATCGAGGCCGAGGGCCGCATCGGCGGGGTCGTGCTCAGTGATGGAAGCCGGCTTGCGGCTTCCCTGGTGGTGGCCACCGACGGCCGCTCCTCGCTGGTACGGCAGCGCTCCGGCCTGGAGCTCGAGCGCCAGAGCAGCCCCATCGACCTGCTCTGGTTCCGCCTTCCCAGCCACCCCCGCTTCGAGAGCGACAACGCCTTCACCATCCTGCTGGGTGAAGACGGGGGTGCCTGCAGCATTTTCCATGGCGCCCTGCCTGGGGAGCTGCAGCTGGGCTGGGTGCTCAGCCCTGGCGAGCGGATCGAGCGCAGCCCCCAGGCCTGGGGGGAAGCTTTTGCGGCCATGGCCCCCGACTGGCTGGCCGATCACCTGCGCCAGGTGGCCCCAGCGATCAGCGCACCGCTGAAGCTCTCGGTTCAGGTGGGCTGCTGCCGCCGCTGGCACCGCCCCGGCCTGCTGCTGCTGGGCGATGCCGCCCACCCGATGAGTCCGATCCGGGCCCAGGGGATCAACATGGCCCTGCGCGACGCGGTCGTGGCCGCCAACCAGCTGCTCGCTCCCCTGATAGCGGGCGATACCGCAGTCATCGACACCAGCCTGGAGCAGATCCAGGCCCAGCGCTTGCCGGAAATCCAGCGAGCCCAGACCCTGCAGCAGCAGGAGGCCCGCCAGGCCCAGCTGCTGCGTCGATCGCCCCTGCTGCGCCGTGCTCTGGTGCAGCTGGCCCCATGGCTGGGGGAGCGAATCGGACACTCCTGGCGGCAGCGCCAGATTCCCCTGCGGCAGGGTCTGGCCCCGGTTCAGCTCACGGTATGAGCCGCCGCCATGATGAGACGGAATTACTACCTTGCATCGATGGCCCGATCAAGCCTTGCCGCCACGCTGTTGAGCGCCGTGATGCTCGCTGCGCCCGGCCTCGGCTGGAGCCCGGCCGAGGCCAACGACAGCTTGGCCATCTACCCGAGCAGTGAGACCCTGCGCCGGGTGCAACTGGCCGCCCTCGACTGCGGCAGGGAGAACAGCGCCTCCACCTGTGATCGGGCCCGCAAGCTGGCCGATCCACTGATGGATCACCCCCTTCTCTCGGGCTTCTGCAAGGACGCCCTCTGGGGAGTGGTGCAGATCGCCGTGACAGGGCCCAGCAACAGCCTCAGCCGGCGGGACGGCATCGATGCCGCTGCGGAGCGGGTGGTCAGCAGCTGTCGGCCGGTGAGCAAGCCCGTGGCCAAGGACGGGTCCGGCGGCTCAGGTGGGCCTGGATCCGCAGCCAGTGGTGCGCCAGGAGGCTCGGGTGGCGCTCGACCGTCCGGTTCTGGCTTCGGATTTGGATCAGGCGGCCGCTGAGTGGCGGTCCAAGCCCGGTAGCCGGTCAGAGCTCAGGGGGTTGTGGCCACTGGCTGATCCGAGAGCTTCAGCAACTCCTGGGAGATGCGCTCCATGAAATCCATCGACCAGCCGGTGGTCACTGCCGCCTGATTGGCCAACTGACAGATGGGGGAGCGATCGCCCACGGCCTCACAACTGGAGGAGAGGCTGAGCAGGGCATTGGTGAGCTTGCCGGTGAGGCAGCTTGAGGTGCCTGATTTCTCAAGAACGGCCGTGGCCGCCTGCCGAGTCACGCTGATGGCCTGGGCCATCGGCTTGGCCGGCGCAGCGCCCATCACGCCGGCCTGGGCCGGGGCGAGGCTGATGGCGACCAGGGACAGCAGCAGCCCCTGGATCCTGCTCGACCGTGGGGAGGGGAAGGCCATCGGCGTGGAGATCATGCAATGAGCGCAAGCTAGCCAGTGGGCAGCGACCCGGCAGGTGGGCCCTGGGTCCAGGGCTAGCCTGGATATCCCCAGGTTGGCACCCATGACCAGCAGCGCCTCCTCCGATGCTCCAGCCGCTGCCATGACCACCTCTCCATCGCCATCGGTTCGTCAGGTGCTCCTGAGCGCCCCCTTCACCGACCAGAAACCCGGCACCTCCGGCCTGCGCAAGAGCAGCCGACAGTTCGAGCAGCCCCACTACCTGGAGAGCTTCGTGGAGGCGGTGTTCCGGGTAGTGCCCGGAGTGGCGGGGGGCACGTTGATCCTTGGCGGCGACGGCCGCTACGGCAATCGACGGGCAATCGATGTGATCACGCGCATGGCCGCCGCCCATGGGGTGGCCCGGCTGATCACCACCACCGGCGGGATCCTTTCCACCCCCGCCGCCTCGAACCTGATCCGCAAGCACCAGGCCATCGGCGGCATCATCCTCTCGGCCAGCCACAACCCCGGCGGTCCCGAGGGCGATTTCGGCGTCAAGGTGAACGGCGCCAATGGCGGGCCGGCCCCTGAATCGATCACCGATGCCATCTACAGCGCCACCACCCAGCTGGAGGGCTACCGGATCGTTGACGCCGAGACGCCATCCCTGGAAGCGCCAGGGGCCTACTCCCTGGGCAACCTGCGCATCGAGGTGATCGACGGGGTCGACGACTACGTGGCCCTGCTGCAGGGCCTGTTCGACTTCGACGCGATCAGCCAGATGCTGCGGGGCGACTTCCCGATCGCCTTTGATGCCATGCATGCCGTCACCGGTCCCTACGCCAGCCGCCTGCTGGAGGGGCTGCTGGGGGCACCTGCCGGCACGGTGCGCAACGGCATTCCCCTGGAGGATTTCGGCGGCGGTCACCCCGATCCCAATCTCACCTATGCCCACGAGCTGGCCGAGCTGCTGCTTGATGGCGACGCCTACCGCTTCGGGGCCGCCTGCGACGGCGACGGCGATCGCAACATGATCCTGGGCCACCGCTGCTTCGTGAACCCCAGCGACAGCCTGGCGGTGCTCACCGCCAATGCCACCCTGGCCCCCGGCTACGCCGGCGGCCTCTCCGGGGTGGCCCGCTCGATGCCCACCAGCGCAGCGGTGGATGTGGTGGCCAAGGAGCTGGCCATCCCCTGCTTCGAAACCCCCACGGGCTGGAAGTTCTTCGGCAACCTGCTTGATGCCGGCCGGATCACCCTCTGCGGAGAGGAGAGCTTCGGCACCGGCAGTGACCACATCCGCGAGAAGGATGGTCTCTGGGCGGTGCTGTTCTGGCTGCAGATCCTGGCCACACGCCGCTGCTCGGTGGCCGAGGTGATGGCCGGCCACTGGAGCCGCTTCGGCCGCCACTACTACTCCCGTCACGACTACGAAGCAATCGCCAGCGACAGGGCCCATGGCCTCTACGACCGCCTGAAGGGCCTGCTGCCCTCCCTGGTGGGGACCGGCTTCGCCGGCCGCAGCATCGCCACCGCCGACGACTTCAGCTACGTCGACCCGGTGGACGGCTCCCTCACCAGCAGCCAGGGTCTGCGCCTGCTGCTCGACGACGGCAGCCGGGTGGTGTTCCGCCTCTCCGGCACCGGCACCCAGGGGGCCACCCTGCGCCTCTACCTGGAGAGTTACGTGGGGTCCGGCGGCAACCTCGATCAGGATCCCCAGCAGGCCCTCGCCGATCTGATCACCGCCGCCGACCAGCTTGCCGAGATCCGCAGCCGCACCGGCATGGAGCGGCCCACCGTGATCACCTGAGCTATCGCCCCTGCCTCAGTCGCTCCGCTCATCGAGAGGGGCACCGGGCTCGCCGAGGCGAGTGAGGCTGATCTGACGCAGGCTCTCGCCCCAGACGCCGCAGAACGCCGCCATCCCCGCCACCACCACCCAGAAGCGGGGATGAATGGGTGGCAGCAATTCACCGGGTGTTCGCGACACCCGGTGGGCCAGGGTCAGCAGCACCAATGCCGCAGCCAGATTGATCATCCCCGCCAGCACAATGCGGCGGCGGTCGACCCGCAACTGGCGCCTCGGTTGATATCCGGCGGGCCGGGGCAGGGGCATCTCAGGCGGCCGGTCCTGCAGGCAGCACCGGCTCGGTGGCCTGGCTGGCCGGGAACCAGGCTGCCTCCAGTTGCTTCATCAGCACATAGAAGGAAGGCACCACGAACAGGCTGAGGCCTGTGGCCACCAGCAGCCCGCCGAAGATCACCGCCCCAAGCGACTGCTGACTGAGGGCACCGGCGCCGCTGGCCACCAGCAGGGGAAAGAAACCGGCCAGGGCCGCCATCGCCGTCATCAGGATCGGGCGCAGCCGTGAGCAGGCTGCTGCCATCGCCGCTTCCGCCGCCGTCATGCCCTGCTCCATGCGCTGGTTGGCCAGATCCACGATCAGGATGCCGTTCTTGGCCGCCAGGCCGATCAGGGTCACCAGGCCCACCTGGGCATACACGTTGTTCACCTGGCCGCGCAGAACCAGGAACATCAGCGCCCCGAGCATGGCCAGGGGTACGGTCATCAGAATGATCAATGGATCGATGTAGCTTCCGTACTGGGCGGAGAGCACCAGGTACACCACCACGATCCCCAGGGCGAACACCAGAATCGCCAGGGCGCCGGCCTGCACCTCTGATCGGGTCAGTGCTGACCAGGCCGAGCCGATGTTGGCGAAATTGAAGCGACGGAACACCTCGGAGATGGTGTCGATCGCCTGGCCACTGCTCTTGCCGGCGGCCTCCACCCCCTGGATCAGCACCGTGCGGTAGAGATCGAAGTGGCTGATGATCGGCGGGGCGCTGTCCAGGCGGGCCTTCACCACATTGGAGAGCGGCACCAGCTCGCCAGCACGGTTGCTGATGTTGAGGTTGTTCAGGTCCTGGATCATGCCGCGATGGCTGGCATCGGCCTGCACAACCACCTGCCGGTACTGCTGCTGCTCGTAGGTCTGATTCACGAAGCTGCCGCCGGTGAGGGTGCCCAGCGCCTCCATCGCGGCGCTGTAATCGATGTCGAGCGAGGCCATGCGATCGCGGTCCACCTCCAGCCGCCAGACCGGGGCATCGCTCACGAACTGGGTGTAGAGGTTGCCGAAGCTGCCGGTGGTCCGGGCCTTGGCAATCAGCTCCCGCGCCAGGCCGGACAGTTCGGTGGGGCTGTAGCCGCCATTGCTGAGGTCGTTGAACTGGAAGGAAAGCCCGCCCTGGGCACCGAAGCCCGGCACGGCCGCAGGGGACTGGGCCAGCACGATCGCCCCTGGGATCTCAGCGAAGGCCTTGTTCATACGCTTGATGATCGCGTCAGCGGACTGCTCGGGCCTGGTGCGCTCCTCGATCGGCTTGAAGCCGAAAAAGAAGATGCCCTGGTTGAGCGAGCCCCGTTGAAGCCGGCCCCACCCACCAGCTCCCCAGACAACACATCGGTTTCCTTGGCAATGATTTTGCGGGCCTGATCCGCCACCTCCATGGTGGCCTCGATCGAAGCCTGGGCCGGCAATTGAATGATCCCCAGGCCGTAGCCCTGGTCTTCCGTGGGCACGAAGCCGGTAGGAATGAGCACGAAGGCCGCACCGGTGACCAGAACCCCTCCCAGCAGCGCCACCAGCACCAGTCGCCTGAGGCGAATCACCTGTTGGAGCAGGGCGGCATAGCCGCGGGCCACCTGCTCGAAGGCCTTGTTGAACGCCGTGAAGATGGGCATCAAGAAGCTGCCCACCACCGCACCCAGCACCCCGAGCGCCAGGGCCAGCAACCAGCCACCGGCCAGGGTGCCGTAAAGGGCACCGAATGCCCCGCCAATTGCCGTCCAGCGCCAGCCGCGGGGCTCGGTCTTGCCTCCCCCCAGAAGCAGCGCCGACTGGAGCGGCTTGCCGGTGATGGCGTTGAACGTGGAAACGATGATCGAAAACACGATCGTGAGCGCGAACTGGCGGTAGATCACCCCGGTGGCTCCCGGGAAGAAGGCCACCGGCACGAAAACAGCCAGCAGAACGAGCGCAGTAGCCAGGATCGCCCCGGTGAGCTCCTTCATGGCATTGGAGGCGGCCACAAAAGGTGGATCACCCGCTTCGATGCGCGCCGAAACGGCCTCCACCACCACGATCGCGTCGTCCACCACCAGGCCCGTGGCCAGGATGATTCCGAGCAGGGTAAGCTCATTGATCGAGAAGCCGAAGGCCTTCACGAACACCATCGCCCCAAGCAGCGCGATCGGCAGTGCCAGGGCAGGCACGGCCGTGGCCTTCCAATCCTGAAGGAACAGAAAAATGATCAGCAGCACCAGCACCACGGCATCGCGCAGGGCATCGAGAGCCCCTTCGATCGACGCATTGATGAAGTCGGTCTGGTCGAACACCTTCTCGAGAACCACACCCGGCGGCAGGGTGTTACGGAACTGGCTGAGCACCTGATCGACCGCTTTAGCGGTGGTGATGGCGTTGCTGCCCGGCAGCTGGATCACGCCGAAGCCGACGGAGGGGTGACCGCTGATGGCGTTCACGGCCGCCTGATTGAAATTCTGAAACGCATACTCAGCCCGGCCCACATCCCCGAGGCGAATCAGCCCTCCATCGGGTCCTTTCGCCAGAATGAGTTGTTCGAACTCCGCCACTGTTTCAAGATTACCATTGACCAGAATCGGGAATGTGCTGCGGTTTTTTGGCAGAGATGGCGGGCCACCGATGCTGCCAGCGATCACCACCACATTCTGCGACTGCAGCGCATTCGCCACATCAGTGATGGAGAGGTTGAAGCGGGAAAGCCTCAGTGGGTCCACCCAGAGCCTGAAGGCTGGATCACTGGCCCCGAAGATGTTCACCTGGCCGACCCCATCGGCGCGGGTGAGGGGATAGAGCAAATTGAGCTGCACCAGTCCGTTCAGATAGTTACGATCGAACTGTCCTTCGCTGGAGGTGACATTATAAACAAGCAGATAGCTGCCTGAAGTCTGTTGAACCGTCACCCCCTGGGCATTCACCTGGGGAGGCAGCTGGGGAGTGGCCGTCTGCACCCGGTTGAGCACATTCACCTGATCGATATCAGGATTGGTGCCAGGCTTGAAATAGACATTGATCTGACTGCTGCCCTCACCGGTGCTGGTGGACGTGATGTAGTCCATCCCCGGGGCACCGTTGATCTGCTCCTCGAGCGGGCCGGTCACGGCACTCTCCACCGTGAGTGCATCGGCGCCCGGCAGGCTGGCATTCACCTGGATCGTGGGCGGAGCGATGTTGGGGAGATTCTCGATCGGCAGCAGAGGCAGACTGATCACCCCCGCCAGCAGGATCAGCACGCTGCACACCGTGCTGAGCACGGGGCGGCGAATGAAGGTATCCGACAGGCTCATGGACGAGTCTGGGGAAGCGGGACGCCAGTGGCCCTGCGTACCGCCAGGCCACTGCGCAGCTGGGCCAGGTTGCCGAGGATCACCGCATCGCTGGTCTGCAGTCCCGCTTCAACCGGGTAGACACCGGCCTGGAGTGTTCCCAGGGTCACGGGCACCTGCACGGCCACCAGGGAACCAGCCGGTGGCGGCGGCTCGATCTCCCGCCCCAGGCGCTGGCGGGCCTCCTGGGGGCTCAGGGCCAGGAAAACGAATGTCTTGCCGGCCTGGAGAAGCACTGCCTGGGCTGGGATGGCAAGGGAACTGGCCTGGTCGAACACCAGGGTGGCATTCACCCGCTGGTTGTTGCGCAGGGAGCCCTGCGCATTGGCGAAGGTGGCCTTGACCAGCAGGGTCTGGCGTTCCTTGTCGAGCGAGGGGGCGACGAAACTCACTGCACCCCTGGCCACCAGCTCGGAGCGCCCCGGCACCCGCAGCAGCACCGGCAGACCCTGGCGCACCCGGTAGGCGTCTTCGCCGGCCACATCCAGGCGCACCCACAGGATCGAGTTGTCGATCACGCTGGTGACCACACCGCCGGCACGCACCACGTCGCCGAGCTTGGCGTTGATGCTGCCCACCTGACCGGGAATCGGCGCCACCACGTTCTTGTAGCCCAGGGTGGCCTGCTTGGAGCGCAATTCGTCGCGGCTCTGCAGGGCCTTGGTGATGTAGGAATCGCGTTCCTTGGTGGAGACCGCTCCCTGATCATTCAGGAAGATGTAGCGCTCGGCGTTGAGCACATCCTTGCGCGCTTCCGAAGCCGCAGCATCCGTCGAAGCCTGCTGCTGCACCTGATCGAGCCGAAACAGCACTTGCCCACGCTTCACGCGCTGACCTTCCTGCATCGGCATCGCCACGATGCGCCCGTCGATTTCGGCAGCGAGCTTCACATCGCGGATGGCCTCGAGGGTGCTCTGATAATCAGCCGAATCAAGGAATGGCAGAGACTGGGGACTGACGAGCGGTACCTCGGGGGGGAGGGTGGCCTGCGGCTGCGGACGCCCGCATCCGACTATGGGTAGCAGAATCGCCAAGGCTGCTATGGCGACGGGGTTGACTGGCAACCTCAAAGAACCCATTCAATGTTGCCAACCATAACGGCCATGCCATGAATGGCCACCGAGACGATGGCCCACTGTATCGACAGGCTTCCATCTGCGGGTGATGGCCACCCGTCAGGGTCGATCGCGCCCGGATCCGCCCCGGAGCGTGCGCGGGTGGTAGGCCGGATCTGGGTTGGTGGCCTGCAACTGGCGCACGGTCTCCAGGGTGAGGCCGGCAAAGGCCCCGAAGGCGCAGAAGATACTGAAGAAAAGGGCAAACGTGCGCGGACTCACCTCCACCGGCGTGTGGGTCACCACCGCATGCAGCATCAGGGCCACTGCAGCCCCCAGGCCACTGCCGATCATCCCGGCCAGCAGGATCCGACGCCCCCGCAGTGGGACCTGAGGGGCCATCAGGAGGAGCCCCTCTCGATTAGCTCCCCATCCGCAGGGCCAGGTAGCGGAGGTGTAGCGGGAGGCACCAGCTGCTTCATCACCACATAGAAGACCGGCACCACCAGCAGCGACAGCACGGTGGCTACCAGCAGACCACCGAACACCACCGTGCCCAGGGAGGACTGGCCACGGGCACCGGCCCCACTCGCAAACACCAGCGGCAAGAAGCCAAACAACGATGAGACGGCCGTCATGATGATCGGCCTAAGGCGGGAGCGGGCCGCGTCCCGGGCCGCATCCAGGGCGGTGGAGCCGTCGGCCATACGCTGGTTGGCGAGATCCACGATCAAGATCCCGTTCTTGGCCGCCAGGCCAATCAGCATCACCAGGCCCACCTGGGCGTAGATGTTGAGCTCGTAGCCGCGGGCGCCCAGGAAGATCAGCGCCCCGAGCATGGCGGTGGGCACCGTCATCAGGATGATCAGCGGATCGCTGTAGCTCTCGTACTGGGCTGCCAGCACCAGATAAACCACCATGATGCCGAGGGCGAATATCACCACCGCCAGGGCCCCGGCACTCACCTCCTCCCGAGCGATGCCGGTCCAGTCGTAGCCGATGCCGGGCACATCCAGGCCCTTGAACAGCCCCAGGATGCCCTTGATCGCCTGGCCCGAACTGCGCCCCGGCGCCGCGGAGCCCTCCACCCGGATAGCGCGGAAGAGATTGAAGCGGGGAATGATCGAGGGGCCGGTGATGGGCTCCACCGTGATCACCTCCGCCAGCGGCACCGACTCACCCTTCGCATTGGTAACGAAGATGGCCTGCAGCCGCTCTGGGGTGGCACGGAAGGGGGCGTCCGCCTGCACAAACACCCGCCGCACCCGGCCCTCCTGGAAGGTGTCGTTCACATAGACCCCACCGAAGTAGAAGCTGAAGGTGCGCATCGCCTGGCCGTAGTCGAGGCCCAGGGTGGCGAGCCTGTCCCGGTCCACCGTGACGGCCAGTTGGGGTGACTCAGGGCTGAACTGGGTGAACACGCGGCTGAACAGGGGCCGGCCGTCCGGCTGTGCCTGGTTGGCCTTGCCGATCAGCTGGCCGGCCACCCCGGCGAACTGGGGCAGGTTGAGGGCCCCACCGCTCTGGTCCAGGAGCTGGAACTCGAAACCGCCGGAGGCGCCATAGCCCGGGATCGAAGGGGGCTCCACCACGAACACCCGGGCGCCGTCGATCACCGAGAGCTTGCGGTTCAAGCGCTCCACGATCGCGTTCACCGACTGGTCCGCATCGCCGCGGTTGTCCCAGTTCTTGGTGCCGAAGAAGAAGAGGCCCCGGTTGGGGGCGTTGCCATCGAGGCTGGCGCCGCTGAAGATCGCCGCCGAGGTGATGTCCTTTTCAGTCCGCAGGATTTCAGCAACCTGGGCATTGACGCGGCTGGTCTTCTGCACCGAGGTGCCGTCGGGAGCTTGCACGAAGCCGATGGCATAACCTTGATCCTCGACTGGAACGAAGCCGGAGGGGATGGCGTTGAAAGCCACGCCGGTGAGCACCACACCCCCCACCAACAGGGCCATCACCAGCTTGCGACGCCCCAGAACCCAGGCCAGAGCACCGTCGTAGCGCCGCTCGAACCCGCCATAGAAGCGGTTGAACCCCCTGAAAATCGGCGGTGTGAACCAGCCCAGGGCCAGGCCCAGCAGGCCGAAGAGCGCGATTGGGATGGGGTTGGCAAAGCCACCGCTGACCAGCAACCCGTAGATGGCGCCGATCACCGCACCGGCGATGGCATAGGTGCGTCGGCCGGGGGGTGGGCTCTCCCTGGCCAGCAGCAGGGCCGAGAGCATCGGCGAAAACGTAAGCGCGTTGAAAGTGGAGATCGTCACCGCAAAGAGGATCGTGGCGGCGAACTGCTTGTAGATCGTGCCCGTGGCGCCAGGGAAGAACAGCACCGGCAGGAACACCGCGAACAACACCAGGGAGGTGGCGATCACCGCTCCGAACAGCTCGTTCATGGTGGCCATGGCGGCCGCGAGGGCTGAGAGCCCTTCCTTCTTCTTGGTGGAGGTGTCCTCGATCACGGTGATGGCGTCATCCACCACCAGGCCGGCGGCCAGCACCAACCCGAACAAGGTGAGCTGATTGAGCGAAAAGCCGAATGCCAACACGAAGGCGAAGGTGCCCACCAGGGCCACCGGAATGGCGATCCCCGGCACCATGGTTGCCTTCCAGTCCTGCAGGAACAGGAACAGGATCAGCACTACCAGCAGCACGGCATCCCGAAGGGCGCCGGTCACCCCCTCGATCGAGGCGTTGATGAAGTCGGTGTTGTCGTAGATGATCTCCTTTCGAATCCCCGGCGGCAGGGTGGCCACGAAGGTGTCGATCACCTCCTTCACGCCATTGGACACCTCCAGGGCGTTGCTGCCGGTGAGCTGATACACCGCCAGGCCCACCGACGGCACCCCGCGCAGGTCAGTGGCCCCCACATCGAAGCTTTCACCGCCCAGTTCGACCCGGCCCACGTCGCTCAGACGGATCAGGCCCCCATCTGGGGTGGTGCGCAGGATCATGCGCCCGAATTCCTCGTTGGTGCGCAGCCGTCCCTGCAGCTGCACGGTGAAGGTGAACTGCTGGCCATCGGGTGCCGGCGCCCCACCCACCCGGCCGGCTGGCACCAGGCGGTTCTGGGAGCTGAGGGCCGCCACCACATCCGAGGAGGTGAGCCGGTTGGCGGCCAGCCGGTCGGGGTCAAGCCAGAGGCGGACCGCCAGCTGACGGTTGCCGAAGTAGGCGATGCTGCCCACTCCCCGCACCCGCCGCAGGGCATCGGTGAGGTTCTGGTCGAGCAGGCCGCTGATCGTCTCGATGCTGAAGGGGTTGGCCGGGTCTTCGCTCACGAAGTTGGCCACCAGCAGGATTGAATTGGAGGCCTGGTTGACCACCACCCCTGACTGACGCACTTCTTCGGGGAGCTGCGGCTGGGCCAGGGCCACCCGGTTCTGAACGTTGACCTGGTTGATGTCGCCGTCGGTGCCGCTAGCGAAGGACACCGTGATCGCACTGGTGCCGTCGGCGGAACTGTTGGAGCTGATGAACTCCATGTTCTGGACGCCGTTGATCTGCTGCTCCAGCACGGCGGTGACGCCCTGCTCGACGCTGAGGGCATCGGCGCCGTTGTACCGGGAGGTGACCTGCACGGTGGGCGGGGCGATGTCCGGCAGGTTCTCGACCGGCAGCAACGGAATAGCGATCAGCCCGGCGAACACGATCAGCAGGCTGCACACCACGGTGAGCACCGGCCGAACGATGAAGTTGTTGGAAGGTGACATCTGGCGATTCCCTACTTCGCCGTCACGGGAGTGCCGTGACGCAGGGTGAGCAGATTGGTCGTGATCACCCGTTCACCGGGTGTCACACCGCGAAAAACCGCATAGCGGTTGTTCTGCAGGGGTCCGAGTTGCACCGGGCGCTGCAGGGCGAAGCTGCTGCCCGGGGGCAACTGGCGCAACTGGTCCAGGGAGGCCTTGCCGGGGTTCTTCTCCAGATCCTGCAGGGTGCCGAGGGCGAACACAAAGCTCTGGCCAGCCGTCTGGGTGATGGCGGCAAAGGGCACCGAAGGCAGATCAGCGGCGTCGAGCTGCACCCGGGTGCGCAGACGCAGGCCGGTGCGCAGAGCACCGGTGGGATTGTCGAATTCGGCCTTCAAGAGCAACGCCTGGGTGCCGGCGTTCACAACAGGATCCACGGAGCTCACGACCCCGCGGGCCAGAACCCTGGGCGACAGGGGCTCCTGCAGGGTCACCGGCAGACCGGGCCTCACCCGGGCGGTGAGCACGCCGGGAACGTCGATGCGGGCGGTGAGGCGGTCGTTACGCACCACCTTGGTGAAGGGATCGCCGGCACGGATCACATCACCCACCTTCACCTGCAGATCACTGATCACCCCATCGCTGGGGGAGCGCAGGTCGCGGAAGGCCAGATCGGCCTCTCGGGCCCGCAGGGCCTCCCTCGACTGCACGTACTGGGCACGGAACTGATCGCGCTGCAGCGCACTGGCTGCCCCTTGGCGCACAAGGAACTCAAAGCGCTTGTAATTGAGCTCGTCCTTCTCCGCCTGGGCGCGCAGACTGGCCACATCGGCGCGTACCTGAACCTGATCGAGCACCAACAGCAATTGCCCCTGACGAACCACATCGCCCTGACGCACCAGCAGGCGCTCGATGCGGCCGCCGGCCTGGGCAGCTAACTGCACCACGCTGAGAGCCTCAAGGGTGCTGATCGTGTCGACGTCATCGCTGAAGCGGGCCAGGGCGACCGGTTCGGTCTTGACCTGGACCTGTCTGGGGGGCGGCTTGGGTGGTTCGCCACAGCCACTGAGACCTGCCGCCAGCAGACCGAGAGTGGCCGGGATCACCAGACAGGATCGCTTCACGCAGGGTGATCAAGACTCGAATGATTCTGCAGGCCAGTGCCTCCCCCTGCAGTTCCTGGGGGGTTGATCCCAGGATTGTCCCCAGCCCGCCCCACCGCCATTGAGCGATCTGTTCAGCCATCAGGGGGAGATCAACCGCCAGGCTCTCGCCCCCCTGGCCGATCGTCTGCGCCCCCGCAGCCTCGAGGAATTCGTGGGCCAGGAGGAGATCCTGGGCCCCGGGCGTCTGCTGCGGCGGGCCATCCGCGCCGATCGGGTGGGCAACCTGATCCTGCATGGCCCGCCGGGAGTGGGCAAGACCACCCTGGCGCGGATCATCGCCAGCAGCACCCGTGCCCATTTCACCAGCCTCAATGCGGTGCTGGCCGGGGTCAAGGACCTGCGCGTGGAGGTGGAGGCGGCCCGCCAGCGGCTGGAGCGCCACGGCCTGCGCACCCTGCTGTTCATCGACGAGGTGCATCGCTTCAACGTGGCCCAGCAGGACGCCCTGCTGCCCTGGGTGGAGAACGGCACCGTGACTCTGATCGGAGCCACCACCGAAAACCCCTACTTCGAGGTGAACAAAGCCCTGGTGAGCCGCTCGCGGCTGTTCCGCCTGCAGTCGCTTGAGCCCCGTGATCTGCGGGTGCTGCTGGAGCGGGCCCTTGCCGACGGGGAGCGCGGCTATGGCGACCGGTCGGTGGAGCTGAGCCCCGAGGCCGCTGATCACCTGCTCGATGTGGCAGGTGGTGATGCCCGCAGCCTGCTCAACGCCCTGGAGCTGGCGGTGGAGAGCAGCGCCGCCGATGACACCGGGGTGATCCGGATCGACCTGGAGATCGCCGAACAATCGATCCAGCAGCGGGCCGTGCTCTACGACAAGCAGGGGGATGCCCATTTCGACACGATCAGCGCCTTCATCAAGTCGCTGCGGGGATCCGACCCCGACGCCGCCCTGTTCTGGCTGGCGCGGATGGTGGAGGCCGGTGAGAACCCGCGCTTCATCTTCCGGCGCATGCTGATCTCCGCTGGGGAAGACATCGGCCTGGCCGACCCCCAGGCGATCGTGGTGGTGGAAGCCTGTGCGGCGGCCTTCGAGCGGGTGGGCTTGCCGGAAGGGCTCTATCCCCTGGCCCAGGCAGCCCTCTACCTGGCCGGTGCCGAGAAGAGCAACAGCCTGCTGGGGTTCTTTGACGCCCTCAAGAGCGTGCGGGCCACCAACCGCCAGGAGGTGCCCTCCCACCTGCGTGACGCCAACCGCGATGGGACGGCCTTCGGCGATGGGGTGGGCTATCGCTACCCCCATGCCTACGCCGAGCACTGGGTTGCCCAGACCTACCTCCCGGCCGCCCTGCAGGGGGAGGTGTTCTGGTTGCCGGGTCAGCTCGGTTGGGAGGGAGGCCTGCAGAGCCGGCTGCAGCGGCGCCGTGCCGCCCAGCTCGCTGCCGCGGCCGAGAGCACCGCCGACTCCGGCCCTCTGCTGAGCAGCGGCCCAGGCGACGCGGAGCTGGAGCGCTGGCTGCAGCGCCAGGCAGCAGCGGAGGGCGAGCGGCTCGATCAGCTGCGCCAGCGCTTCTGGCAGGGAGCCGACTGGAGGCGGCAGGACCGAACCCTGATCCTGGGGGCTCGCTCCCTGCTCTGGGCCCTGGATCCCCTGGAGAGCTGTCCGGAGGGGGGTGTGCTGATCAGCACGGATACCGCCGCGGATCAGGAGCGCCTGCAGGCCCAGAGCCAGCTGCTCGACAGCCTGCGCAGCCCCCGGCTGCTGCTGCTGGAGCCCACAAGGCCCGGGAGCCTGAGCGAAGCGATGGAACCCGGCGAGCGTTTCGAGTGGCTGGTGGGCCGCTCGCCCTTCCAGGGACTGGCGCCTGCCGTTTGGCACCGGTGGCTGGAGGAGCTGGATCGGCTGGCCAGCCCCAGGGCGCAGTGGCGCCTGCTGCTGACTGGGCCGTTGCTGGGTCCCGCCGGGGCGCTGGCGGAACTGCTGACCAGCCCTGGGGGCTCAAAGGCTGCCCTGGCGGACACGACTCTGCCTGAACTGCTGCACCGAATCAGCCTCGAAGAAGGGGCCTGGCTCACCTCGACGCCAGGCTCAGCCGAGCTGACGGCAGCGCTGGAGGCGCTGCACTGGCAGGTGGAGCTCGAGAGCTGGCAGGAGTCACTGACCCTGGAGCTGAGCGAGACCGCCTGTCAGCGCTGGTTCGGCCCGGACGCGGCCTACCGCAGCCGGCTTGAGACCGTAATGAATGGTGCGGACATCGCCAGGGTCGAAGCCGGGTTCCGTGGTCAGCTCAAAGCGATGCTGCCCCAGCGCCTGCGCCACCAACGCCTGATCGCCCGCCGCTCGAAATCTCAGCCGACGCAGCCAGCCTGGGCCGACCCATGAAAAAACCCCGGCTTAGCCGGGGTAGAGATCAACCGCTCCTGGCCGTAACCAGGAGGCTGGTGTCACCAGAGGCCGCGGATGGGCTCAGGCTGGGGGGTGAAGACAGGAGCAGGGGCAGTGCGCACCTGAGCCACGGGGTCCAGCATCTGGTTGGCCTGGATGCAGGCCGGCAGGAAGACGTACCAGGAGAGCAGGGAGGTGCACTGAGCCTCGCCCTGGCACTTGCCTTCGGCACAGATGTTCTGCTTGCCGTCGTAGGTTCCGCAGGTGTCGGCCAGGCGGAAGTCGACAGGCAGGGCGGCCATGATGCCGGCCGAGGAGATCGAGCCGTCAGCGGCGTCGGCGATGATCGCGCCGCGGAGGCCCTGAACGGCGTAGGTGGTCATCGTCCAGTAGGGGAAGTAGCTGCGGGTCTGGTTCTTGAGGAACTTGACACCAGCGTCGGAGTAGAGGAAGCGGGACACGCCCACCACATCAACGCTGTAGCTCTTGGCAAGACCGGTGCGGAGCTCGCTCGCGGTCCAACCGGAACGGGAGATTCCGCCGGCGAGACCGCGATCGACAACATCACCGTCTTCGATGAACGTTTTGAACGCATCCAGATTGGTGGACCACACGGCACCGCCGGTGTTCCAGCGCACGGGAAGGTCATTGTCCACAGCGGCCGAAGCGGGCAGAGCTGTGGCTGAGAAAGCGGCTCCAGCAAGGAGACCAGCGGCAAGACGCTTCAGCACGGGATAGCGAAGACACATCTCCATAAACCTAGACAGCCGAGTTGCACTTGCCAACAACTTGCTGTGCCAATGAAGACAGACCTTCGTCTGGCCCACTCCTTCCTACCCCTCGGGGGTGGGTCGAAGGCGCTTGAGGTTCCCGAGCAGCCGCCATCCCGGCGGGCAACCGAGCCGGTCGGACTGGAAGGGAAAGGCTCCCGGCTTGCCCTCTCCGCGGCAGACCACCCCGCGCGGCACACTTTCAATGGCCTCCACCCGTGCCACATAGGTCTCGTTGCCCGTTCGCGGGGTGAGCCTCAGCTGCGCGCTCTGGTCCTCCACCTTCAGATCGGCCTTCATGTCCTGGGGGACTTCGAGGCCAAGCACATCGAGATAGCCGCTGAAGCCCCCCCAGAAGTAACGGGTGATCTGGGCGCCCACGAAGCGGTTCAGCAGCAGGGCCGCCTGCTGACGTTGATCCAGCAGGGCCTCCTGGGCCTCGAGATCGGCCAACACAACGGACGCCGAAGTCCCCGGGCGGCTGGCCAGGGGCGGCTGCAGAGTCAGCTGGACCAGACCGGCGACGCCAATCAGCGCCAGCAGGGTGGAGACGCCGAGGCGAAGAGCGAGGGCCATCGGGCTTCGGGAGGTCGTCCGACCCTACCGGCGACCTAAGTTCAATTCTCGAAATCGTCGACCCATGACGCTGCAGATCGGAGAACCGGCCCCCACCTTCACCCTTCCCGACCAGAACGGCACACCCGTGTCGCTGGCCGACCTTCGTGGACAGCGAGTGGTTCTCTACTTCTATCCCAAGGACGACACACCGGGCTGCACCAAGGAAGCCTGCGGTTTTCGCGATCAGTGGGCCAGCTTCGAGCAGCACGGCATCAAGGTGCTGGGCATCAGCAAGGACGCAGCCGGCAGCCATACCAAGTTCATCGCCAAGTACCAGCTGCCCTTCACCCTGCTCAGTGATCCCGAGCCCTGTGAGGTGGCCGCGGCCTACAACAGCTACGGGCTGAAGAAGTTCATGGGCCGCGAATTCATGGGGATGATGCGCCACACCTTCGTGGTCGACCCTGAAGGGAAGCTGGAGCGCATCTACTGGAAGGTCAAGGCGGAGGAGATGGCCCAGCAGATCCTCTCGGATCTGGGTCTGAGCTGAGGGCCACCAGTGCCTTCATCGCCAGCTCCGGTGCCAGCTCAAAGGGAACCTGCTCCTGCCGCAGCAGCGGGGCGAGCCCCGGGGCGTCCCCTCCTGTGAGCCAGAGCGAGGTGGGCTCCAGCCGCTGCAAGTCGCGCCAGGCCTGAGCCACTGCCGCCGCCAATCCCAGCAGGCACCCCACCCGCATCGCCTGCTCCGTCTCGATCGGCCAGGGGTCCATCCCCTCGACGAGAGGTTCCAACCCCTCAGGGCTGGGTACCAGCAGCGGCAGCAGCGCCGTCGTCCGCCCCAGAGAGCTGATCTGGGTGCTCACTCCAGGCTGCAGCCGCCCTCCCGCAAAGTTGCCCGTCGCCCCGACCCGGGTGAGGCTGAGGGCCGTGCCCGCATCGGCCACCAGCACGGCCCCTCCCCCCCGCTGGACCTGGCACCGCCAGGCCTGCCAGCCCACCAGAGCTCGATCGATGCCCAACCAGGGAGGGATCTGCTGCAGGGGCACCCGCTCGAGCCGCAGGCGCCGGATCTCCAGTTGCTCGAGCCGACGGCTGCCTTCCTCCCCCTGAATGGGCAGTGGGCCGACGGCTGCCCAGGCCCGCAGCCGGTTCCACGGCACCACGGCCAGATCAGGGGGGGGCGGGCCATGGCTGAAGTGCAGTGCAGCCGTCCCAGGTTCTGCGGCGGTCTCGGCCAAGGCCTCAGCCCAGTGCCAACGGCTGTTGCCGATCAACAACCAGAGATCGCCAGCACCCACCGCTCAGATGCCCTCCCCCATCACTCCCGGCAGATGAATGCCGCATTCCTGCTTCAGCCCTCCGAAGCGGCTGGAGCGGCCGTCACCATCGTCAGGGCGACTGGAATGCCAGTCGCCCACACTGGAGTAACCCTGCTCAAACAGCGGGTGCTGGGGCAAGGCATGGTTCTCCATGTAATAGAAGACCTGGCGCGGGCCCCAGGAGAGCAAGGGTCGAAGCGACCAGCGCCCACGCACCTCACCAAGCGGGGCCATGCCGCCGCGATGATCGGTCTGGCCACCGCGCACCCCACTGGCCCAGCAGTGAACCCCCAGCTCCTGGAAGAGTCGATCAAGGGGTTCCACCTTGCGTAGCCGGTGGTAGGTCTGCAGGTCCTCCACCCGACCGGTTTCCCAGAGGCGGCCGTAGAGCGCCTCCATCCGGGCCGGGGAGAGATCCGCCTGCGCCACCTTCAAATTCAGGTTGAGGGCAGTGCAGAGCCTGTCGGCATAGAGATAGGTTTCGCTGGGCAGGTAGCCCGTGTCCACCCAGAGCACGGGAATCCGCTCACTGAGGCGACTGGCCATGTGCAGGAGCACGGCCGACTGGATCCCGAAACTGGTGGTGAGCGCAAACCCTTCGCCGAAGGTTTCATACCCCCAGGCCAACTGCCCAGCAGCATCGAGGGGCTCCAGAAGGCGCCGTGCCGGTTCCGGCTCGATGGTCCGGCCCAGCCGATCCGTCGGCAACGGGGTCGTGGTGAGGCTGGTCATGACACCCATCATCTCCTCCGGGGCAACATCGCTGGTTAGGGTTCAAACAACCCGAGACGGCAAGGCCTTTCGCCCATGGAAGAGCCCAGCAGGAGCCAGGCCAACCCTTCCCAGCAGGCGCCCGGCTCCACCCGGCCGGTGCTGATTGCCGGTGGCGGCTTCGGCGGGCTTTACACCGCCCTGGCCTTGGCGTCCCACCGTCATCACCCGCCGATCCTGCTGGTCGAGCCCCAGGAGCGGTTCCTGTTCCTGCCCTTGCTTTACGAACTCCTCTCCGAGGAATTGCGCGGCTGGGAAGTAGCCCCCCGCTACGACACCCTGCTGGCCAGCCGCGGAGTGGCCTGGCTTCGGGATGGGATCAGCCGGATTGATGCCAGCGCCAGCTGTGTGACCACCGAGCAAGGCCGAACGCTGCCCTATTCCCGCCTGGTGATCGCCACCGGCAGCCGCGGCACCAGCTACGGCATCCCCGGGGTGGAGGAGCTGGCCATCCCCTTCCGCAGCATGGCCGACGTGGAGCGCCTGCAGGATCTGGTGCAACATCTGCTCAGCCACCCCAGGCCCCTGCAGCGGCTGGCGCTGGTGGGGGCTGGACCTAGCGGAGTCGAGCTGGCCTGCAAACTGGCCGATCTGCTCCGGAGCAGCACCGTGATCGAACTGATCGAGCAGGGCGCCGATCTGCTGCCCCAGGCCCGGGCCTTCAACCGCGAGCAAGCCCGATCGGCGCTGCTGCGCCGTGACATCCGCCTGCGCACCCACACCAGGGTGCTGGCCCTGGAACCCGGCCGCCTGGAGTTGAGGCTCACGGCAGCAGAGGAGGGAAACAGCCGCGAAACCCTGCCGGTGGATGGCGTGATCTGGACCGCTGGGGTGACGGTGGCCCCGCCCCCGATCGAGCCTGCCGCCAATCTCGATGACCGGGGTCGCCTGCTCTGTGAACCGACCCTGGAGCTGCAGAACAACCCCGGAGTCTTTGCGATCGGGGATGTGGCCCACGTCGCTGATGCCGATGGAGCGCCCTTGGCAGCCACGGCCCAAGTGGCCTTCCAGCAGGCCGACTGCCTGGCGGAGAATCTGCTGCGCTCACTCGAAGGTGAGCCGTTGCAGCCGTTCCGCTGGAAGGATCTGGGCGAGATGATCAGCCTGGGCATCGGCGAGGCCAGCCTCACGGGCCTGGGCCTGACGCTGGCGGGACCTGCCGCCTACAGGATCCGTCAGCTCACCTACCTCTCGAGGCTGCCGGGCCTGCCGCATCAGCTCAGGGTGGCGGCAGGCTGGTTGAGCGATCTCGGCCGCCCTCTGATCGCGCCTCGATGAGGCACCCCCTGGTCACGGGCGCCCCAGCCGCACTTCTGCTGGATGCGATGGGAACGCTGATCGGCCTGCGCCGCTCGGTGGGCCACACCTACGCGGATGTGGCCCGGCATCACGGCGTGATCGTGGATCCGGCAGCGATCGATCGGGCCTTACCCGCCGTGCTGCGTCTGGCTCCACCCCTGGCTTTTCCTGGCCTGCAGGGCTCGGAGCTGCTGGCGGCCGAGCGGCAATGGTGGGCCAGGCGGATCGAGGACACCTTTCGCGCAACCGGTGGCAACCTGGCCGAGATTGAATTGCACCCGCAGCTGACTCTCGAGCTGTTCGATCGCTTCGCCGAGCCAGATCTCTGGCAGGTGTATCCCGATGTGATCGGCCCCATGGGCCGCTGGCACCGGGCCGGACTGCGTCTGGGGGTGGTGAGCAACTTCGACCAGCGCCTTCATGGTCTGGTGAAGGGCCTTGGTCTGGCGGATCTGCTGGAGCTGGTGGTGGTCTCGAGTGCGGCCGGTGCCGCCAAACCAAGTCCACAGCCTTTCAAGCTGGCCCTTGACAGCCTGGGACTCGGGCCCGAGCAGGTCTGGCACGTGGGCGACAGCCCCGAGGATGTGGCGGGTGCCCGGGCGGCTGGAATCACCTGCCTGCGGATCCAGCGTCATTGAAACAGTCCGTCCTCGCCGGCCGCGTCACAGGGCTGCGGCCAGCCCAGAAACGGCGGTTGGAGCGCCTTGCCCAGCGCCGCCACCCGGAGCAGGGGGGCGCCGACCTGCTGGGACTGCAGCGACTGGCCGCCGAGGCCCGCGAGCTGGAGCTGCCCCTCAGCCTGGTGGTAGATGGCCGCGGCCTCTGCCGCTTGCTGTGGGTGGGTCCCCTGGAGCAATCGGGCCGGCTGATCGAGCGCCTGCCCGGCTCCGAGCGGCGTCAGGGCCAGGATCTACGACTGCTCAGCTGCATCGGCCGGGGTCAGTCGCTGGAGCCCCTGGGCAGCGAAGCCCTGGTGGGCATGGATCTGCAACCCCTGTTCTGGTTGCGCTTCAGCGACCGTGCTCGCGCCGGTGGACGCTGGCCCGCTGCCGTTTACGGGCTCGGCCACGAGGAAGCCCAGCCCTGGAGCTGCCGGCTGGAAGGCGAGCTCCCCGACCTCTGTGATCCCGCCATCAACCCCGCCGACACCAGCGACCTGGAAGGGGCTGGGGCGATCAAGCAGACGCAGCAGGGGCCGGAGCGGGTCATGCTGCTGGCGCTGGTGAGCGGCGAGGAGAGCGAGAGCCAGCGAGACATCGCCGAGCTCGAAGGGCTGGTGCGCAGCGCCGGTGGTCTGCCGGTGGGGGTGGTGCGCCAGAAGCGCCAGCAAGCTGCCCCGCACACCCTCTGGGGCGAAGGCAAGCTGAGGGAAGCCGCACTGGAGGCCCGCCGGCTGGAAGCCAGCCTGGTGGTGACCGACCGGGAGCTGACGCCGGTGCAGGCCCGCAACCTGGAGCGCCTGCTGGACCTGCCCGTCAGTGACCGCAGCGAGCTGATTCTCGACATCTTTGCCCAGCGGGCCGCCAGCAGCGCCGGGCGCCTGCAGGTGGAACTGGCCCAGCTGCGCTATCGGCTGCCCCGACTGAGTGGACGCGGCCTGAGCCTCTCGCGCCAGGGGGGCGGCATTGGCACCCGAGGGCCGGGCGAGACCCAGCTGGAGAAGGACCGCCGCACCATTGCCCGCCGGATCGAGCGTCTTCAACGCGACGTGGAGCGGCTGGGGGAACACCGGGCTCGCCTCCGTCAGGGACGGGGTGGGCTGAAACGGCTCGCCCTGGTGGGATACACCAATGCGGGCAAGAGCTCACTGCTCAACGCCCTGACCCAGCCGACGGCCGGGGAGGAGGCGCTGGCAGAGAACAAGCTGTTTGCCACCCTGGATCCCACGACCCGCCGGCTGGAGCTGGCGGATGGGAGTGGAGCGGTGCGGCGCCTCCTGCTCACTGACACGGTGGGATTCATCCGCGAACTGCCGCCGCCCCTGGTGGAGGCCTTCCGCTCCACCCTGGAGGAAACCCTCGAGGCCGACGGGTTGCTGATCGTGGTGGATCTGGCCGATCCGGCCTGGCCCGTGCAGCTCAGGACCGTTCACACCATCCTCGATTCCCTCGGCAGCCAGGCCCCCCGCCGCCTGGTGGCCAATCAGATCGATCGCTGCCCTGCCGGCGCCCTGGAGCAGGCCCGATCTTTCGACGCCGATGTGGTGTTCATTTCCGCAACTGAAGGGCTGGGATTGCAGCACTTGCGTGACGTGCTGCAAGATTGGCCGCAATCCACGTAGGGATTACGTCCATGGACGATCTGCTCCAGGCCGCCCTCCAGCCCCAGGCTCTTATCACCCTGATGGTGCTGGCCCTGGCGATCGTGCTGTTCATCACCGGCTGGCTCGCCCCGGAAGTCACGGGTCTTCTGGTCGCCGGTCTGTTGATGGCCACAGGAGTGCTCAAACCCGCTGAAGCCCTGGAGGGCTTCGGAAGTCCGGCTCTGCTCACCGTGCTGGGCCTGTTCGCGCTCTCGGCGGGCCTCTTTCGCTCCGGCGGCCTCGATCGGCTCAGGGGCCTGATCGGCTCCGACGCGGTCCGCAGTCCAAAGCGCATGATCCTGCTGCTCACCGCCCTGGTGGCACCGGTCTCCGCCTTCGTGCCGAATACCCCGATCGTGGCCTCGTTGCTGCCCGTGGTCGAGGGCTGGTGCCACCGCCGCCGGATCTCGCCATCGAAAGTGCTGCTGCCGCTGTCATTCGCCACCGTTCTGGGGGGAACGATGACGCTGATCGGCAGCTCGGTGAATCTGCTGGCCAGCGAGGTCAGCAGCAAGCTGGGTTACGGCGCCTTCGACCTGTTCAGCTTCACGCCGATCGGAATCGGGGTGTGGCTGGTGGGCAGCATGGTGATGGTGCTGCTCTCCGACCGCTTTCTGCCGGATCGCGGCAAGGACGATCGCGACCTGGCTCGCAGCTTCAGCGGCAGTGGATATCTCACCGAAGTGATGATCCCCGCGCGCTCCGAACTGGTGGGCAAATCCCTGCATGGCACGCGCCTGCAACGGCGTTTCGACGTCGACGTGCTCGAAATCCACCGGAATGCGGAACGCTTCACCCCACCGCTGGCCGACCGCAGCTTGCTGGAGGGGGATCGCCTGGTTTTGCGTTGCACCCGGGACGACCTGCTCAGGCTGCAGCAGGAACACACCATCGTTCTTGCTCCTGTTCCTGAATCCGAAGAGGCCGAATTTGCGTCCCAGGCCTTAGCCAATCTGCGTATGGTCGAGGTGCTCCTGCCCGCCGGCTCGACCCTGGCCGGGGAAAGCCTGCGCGATCTGCGCTTCCGCCAGCGGTACAACACCACCGTTCTGGCCCTGCGCCGCGGCAATGAGGTGTTGCGCGAGCGGCTTGGCAGGGCAACCCTCAGGGAGGGTGACGTGCTGCTGCTGCAAGGACCCCAGGATGCCATCCGCGGCCTTCAGGCCAACAATGACCTGGTGGTCCTCGAGCAGATCGAAGACGATCTGCCCACCGTGAGCCGCAAGGGCATCGCGATGGTCATCGCCGTTCTGGTGATCGTGCTGCCCACCTTCAAGCTGCTGCCCCTGGTGGCAGCGGTGCTGCTGGGCACCGTGGCAATGGTGGCCAGCGGTTGCCTTCGCACCGGTGAACTGCTGCGTTCAATCCGGCTGGATGTGATCCTTCTGCTCGGATCGTTGGGCAGCTTCAGTGTGGCCCTGGAGAAAACCGGCCTGGCCGAGGCCATGGCGAAGTCCCTGCTGATCGGACTGCAGCATTGGCCGATCTTCTGGGCCCTCGCCGGGGTTTTCCTGTTCACCACCCTGCTCACCGAGGTGATGAGCAACGCGGCCACAGTGGCAATGGTGATTCCGATTGCGGCCAAAGTCGCCATCGGCCTCGGCATGCCGCCGATGGCCTTCATCTTCACGGTGCTGTTCGGCGCCAGCCAGAGCTTCCTCAGCCCGGTGGGCTACCAGACCAACCTGATGGTGTTCGGACCGGGCCGCTATCGCTTCCTCGATGTGGCCCGCTACGGATTCCCCCTCACCGTGGTGATGACCCTTCTGGTCCCCTGGCTGGTCTGCAGACAGTTCGGGATCTAGGCCCTCCGGTGCCTAACCTGTACCAGGCACAGGATGCGGCCGCGACAAGCGCGCCCCTTCCCGCAGAATCCTTTTCCACTCCCTCCCAACACGCCTTTTTCCATGACGCTGCAACTCGGCGACACCGTGCCCGATTTCACCCAGGAGTCCCAGCTGGGTCCGATCAACCTCTACGACTTCGCTGGCGACAGCTGGGTCGTGCTCTTCTCCCATCCGGCCGATTACACCCCGGTGTGCACCACCGAGCTGGGCGAGGTGTCACGCCTGCGCCCCGAGTGGGAGAAGCGCAACGTCAAAACGATCGCCCTGAGCGTGGATTCGGCCGAAAGCCACAAGGGCTGGATCGCCGACATCAACGAAACCCAGTGCACCGTCGTTGATTACCCGATCCTGGCCGATTCCGACAAGACGGTCAGCGATCTCTACGGCATGATCCACCCGAACGCCCTCAACAATCTGACGGTGCGCTCGGTCTTCATCATCGATCCCAACAAGAAGCTGCGCCTCCAGATCACCTACCCCGCCAGCACCGGCCGCAATTTCACTGAAATCCTGCGGGTGATCGATTCGCTGCAACTCACCGACCACCACCAGGTGGCCACACCGGTGAATTGGAAAGACGGAGAGGACTGCGTGGTGGTGCCCTCGATCGCCACCGAGGACGCCCGTGCCAAGTTCCCCAAGGGCGTCACCGAGATCAAGCCCTACCTGCGCATGACCCCCCAGCCGAACAAGTGAGCACCAGCCAGACTGGACGGCCACGGCCTGCCAACTGGCTTCTCGTCCCTCGCTCTCTCCCGCCTGCGGCGGGATTTTTTTTTGGCCAGTCGCCGTCAGATGCCAGGCCGAGCGGCGACCAGTGGGCACGGGTCACAGAATGGCGCCGCACGCAGATGAGCCTTGATGACCAACTGGTGGCGCTGGCAAGGAGCCGGAACGGCCGCACCGGACAGTTTCGCGGTGATCGGGGTAGGGCGTTTCGGCACAGCCGTCTGCAAGGAACTGGTGCGCTGCGGCGCCGAGGTGCTGGCCATCGACAGGGATCAGCGCGCCATTGACGCCCTGCGGCAGGTCGATCCAGCCATCGAGGCCCGCGCCCTCGATTGCACCGATGAAGAGGCCCTGCGGCAGGCGGGCGTCCTCGACCTCACCACGGTGGTGGTGGGCATCAGCGAACCGATCGCTGCCAGCATCACCGCCACCTTGATCGTCAAAGACAGTGAGGGCAGCAAGGTGAAGCAGGTGATCGCCCGGGCCACCAGCGATCTGCACGAGAAGATGCTGCGCCGGGTGGGGGCCGACAAGGTGGTGTTTCCCTCGCGCATGCAGGGGGAGCAGGTGGCCCGTCAGCTGGTGCGCCCCAACCTGCTGGAGCGGCTCAGGCTCGACGATCGCAACAGCATTGAGGAGATCAAGGTGCCCCAGGCCTTCATCGGTCGCTCCCTGCGCGATCTGAACCTGCGCAAGAACTATGAGGTGAGCGTTCTGGCCGCCGGCCCGGAGAACCGGCTCTCGGTGAACCCCCCGGCCTCCCATGTGCTCAGCGAAGGGGATCTGCTGGTGGTGATGGGAACTGTTCAGGCGCTTGAAGGCCTGCCCCAGCTGTGAGGGTCCCGGGGCGGCCCAGTCTGGTGCTCGGACTGATGAGCGGCACCAGCGCCGATGGGGTGGACGCGGTGCTGGCCAGTTTCCAGCCACCGCTGGCTCGCCCCCGTTGGCGTGTGCTCCACCACTGCTTCTATCCCTACTCCAGCGATCTGCGGGCCCAGCTGATCGCGGTGGGACAGGGTCAGCCACTGGCGGCGTCCGCGCTGCTGGATCTGGCCGAAGCCGTGAGCGAAGCTCAGGCCGAGTGTGCCCGCCGCTGTGATCCAGACGGGCGCGCCGAGCTGGTGGGCTGCCATGGCCAGACCATCTGGCACCGGGCACCCCAGGGGGGACGGCGCGGTGCCAGCTGGCAGTTGCTGCAGGGGCCACTGCTGGCCCAGCTGCTGGAGCGGCCGGTGGTATTCGATCTGCGCGCATCCGACCTGGCCTTGGGGGGCCACGGCGCTCCGCTGGTGCCAGCGGCGGATGCCGCCCTGCTGCCACCGATCGGTGGCTGGCGCGCTGTGCTCAACCTCGGAGGGATCGCCAATCTCACCCTGCTGCCGCCAGCCCAGGGACCGGAGCGCCACCAGCCGGTCCGCGGCTGGGACTGCGGTCCGGCCAACAGCCTGATTGATCTGGCGGTGAGCCGCTTCAGCCAGGGCAACCTCAGCTACGACAAGGGGGGAGCCTGGGCCAGTCAGGGCATGGTGCAGGAGGACCTGATCCAGTCGTGGTTGAGGGAACCCTTCTTCCAGCTACCGCCACCGAAATCCACCGGCCGGGAAGATTTCGGCCTGCCGGATCTGGATCGGCGCCTCTTGGAGCTTGAGCTGCGGGCGGTGGCCGCTGGAGCCCCCCTCGAGCCCGCCGATGCCCTGGCCACCCTCACGGCCTTCAGCGCAGCGGTGGTAGCAGCCGATCTGCGCCATGGGCCGCGGCCGCTGGAGCTGGTGGTGGCCGGAGGCGGAGCCCGCAACGGAATGCTGATGGATCAGCTGAGGCGGCGCTGCCGGGGACTGTGGGTACGCCCGCTGGCTGAGCTGGGCCTCGACGAGGCCGCCCGTGAGGCCCTGGGCTTTGCCCTGTTCGCCTGGTGGCACCAGCATCGACATGCCGGGGCCCTGCCCTCGGTGACAGGGGCCAGTCGAGCAGCAGTGATGGGGGTCAGGGCCGACCCCAGCCTTTGAACTGCTGGGAGCCCATTCAGGCGCCGGAGCGGGGCAGCCGCAGGCGCCGGGGCAGCCCCCGCAGCCGGCGGGGCTGGCTGCTCTCCTGGCGTTCCAGGACCTCGCGGAAGCGTTCGGTTGGCCTGCTGGCGGCGCTGGCGCGCTCGCCCATCCCCGGGGAGGGCGGAGCCACTGCCTGCTCGAGGCTGTCGAGTCCCCGCTGGATCAGCACCTTGGCCATGTTGCTCACGGTGCGCGACTCCGCTTCGGCCGCTGCGGTGAGGCGGTCGCAGAGCCCCTCCGGCAGCACCACCTGAATACGGGGGGACTTGGGGCGGCCGCTCGTGGAGGTCTGGCGAGTGGCCACAGCGGAACAGATCCCACGCGTTACACAGCAGTGTACAGAGATGCCAACGGATAGTATCCGGCACTAAGATTGAGACGCTCCGAGCACGAGCCATGCCCAACAGCGCGCTCACGTCGGCGGCGGGACAGACCCCGAAGCCGCGTCGCACCCAGGAGCGTCAAGGCTCCCCCGGGGTCCCCAGCGCTCGCGGGGCCGGCTCCAGCGACGTCGAGGTTTCAGCGGTGATCAGCACCTACCTGCTCACCCATCTGCATCACGTGCTGCAGCGTGCCGAGTTCAACGCCCTTCAGGAGGGCCGCCAGCCCCTGGCCGCCAATTACGCCCAGTTGCGCCAGCTTCTCTGCCTGGAGGCCCGAAGCCTGGAGAGCCCCACCGCCGGTCCCGAATCCAACGAATCCGTGAAGCCGCCGCAGGCTGCCTGAACACTCTTCTAGCCTGGCGTTCCTCTTGGCCCACGGTTCAGCGGCAGCATGCCAAGACCAGGACAGGGGGCCATCCCACCAGGGCGGCCATCAGCATTCATTCTGGTCCTGCTTCCTGCTGTCCATCTCTTGGCTGATCCCGGCGGGAATCATCGCTGCCGGGTTGCTGCATCGGCTCGATCTGTGCCTGGCGTTGTCGCTGATGGTGGTGATCGACGACAGCCTCCAAGCCCTGGGCATCCTCGTGCTAACCCCGCCATGGCTGGCGACGGCAGCGGTGCTCGGCGGCGTCGGCAGTGGCGGATCAGCGTCCAAAGACGGTACCGACGATCGCCGTGATCATTCCAGCCTGGAACGAGGCCGCCACCCTGCCCCCCACCCCGCAGAGGCGCCTGTTCGCGGGCTTCCAGCGCTACGAGTACGCGCGCAACCATCTCTGGCACCTGGCCTGGAGCCAGTTGGACGCCACCCTGATCATTTCCGGAGCCTGCTCAGCCATCTCTGGGGTTATGCCAGCAGCCTCAGTCGGCGCCGGTCGTGGTGACACCTCCACCATCCAACAACAGCCAACAAATGCTGGCCACCACTGAAGAGCCGCCATAGGGTGCCAATCAGACAGCTCCGGCAGCCACCGCCAGGCCCGTACCCATGACCGAGCACCCGCCCGAACCGGCCGCCGCGGCCAATGCCGCCACGCTCTACGAGCGGATTCGCTCCGATGAAGCCCTCACCCAGTCCCTGTTCCGCCAGGCGCTGCAGGACCCCAAAGGCACGATCGAGCGGATCATCGCCATGGGAGCCGACTTCGATCTCCCCGTCACCGAGGCATCGGTTCGGGAGCATCTGGCCTCCCTCGACGATCTGGACAGCAAACAGTGGTTGATCAAGGCCCGCGGCGGGCTCTGATCCAAGGAGCGTCGTCCCTCACTCTGCTCAGGGCAGCCGCCGGCCGCCGGGGGCGGCTGGCTCCGCCTGGATGGCCGGCCCCTGACGAGGTGTCTGGCGCAGCTCACGGCCACCCTGGGCCCAGCTGAAGAACAGCCAGTAGCTCACGATCGCCAGTCCAGCTGCCACCACAAGCGCCGCCACCTGCTCCAGACGTTTCACCATCAAGTGAGGTGGGGGGATGGGTTGGCCAGTCTGCCCCGCAGCCGATCGGATCCGCCAATTGGGGATGGATCAAGCCACCGCGATCGGGGCGAGCGGAGATGATGACGTTTCACAGCCGATCCGCCCAAACCGTGCTCCGTCTGGAACGTGTCTCAAAGATCTATCCCACCGGCGAGGTGCTGCGGGATGTCACCTGGGAGGTCAAGTCCGGTGACCGGGTCGGTCTGGTGGGGGTCAATGGGGCCGGTAAATCCACCCAGCTGCGGCTGATCGCCGGCCTGGAGGAACCCAGCACGGGCCAGTTGGTACGCCAGGGGAATCCCCGCATCGCTTACCTGCGCCAGGAGTTCGACGTGGATCTGGAGCGCAGCGTTCGCGAGGAGCTGTTCCAGGCCTTCGGCGAGGCGGCCGACGTGCTGATCCGCCAGCATCGGGTGGAGCACGAGATGGCCAGCGATCAGGCGGCAACCGATCCCCACCACCTCGATGAGTTGATCCATGAACTGGGCCGGCTTCACAGTCGCTTCGAAGCACTGCACGGCTATGAGCTCAATGCTCGCATCGACAAACTGCTGCCCACCCTCGGCTTCACCCCCGAGGGGGCCGAAGAGGCGGTGGGGGATTATTCCGGCGGCTGGCAGATGCGCATCGCCCTGGGCAAGATCCTGCTGCAGGATCCGGATCTGCTGCTGCTGGATGAGCCCACGAACCACCTGGATGTGGAGACCATCCAGTGGCTGGAAGGGTATCTGCTCGAGCAGGAGGTCCCCATGGTGGTGGTCAGCCATGACCGCGCCTTCCTCGATCGGGTCTGCAATGTGATCGTCGAAACGGAGCGGGGCGTCTCGCGCACCTACCTGGGCAACTACAGCCAGCATCTTGAGCAGAAGGCCCTGGAGCGGGAAGCCAGTCAGGCCGCCTTCGATCGCCAGCAGAAGGAACTGGCCAGCCAGCAGGCCTACATCGACCGCTTCCGCGCCAGCGCCACCCGCAGCACCCAGGCAAAGAGCCGCGAGAAGCTGCTGGAGAAGGTGGAGCGGATCGAGGCCCCGCTCGAGGGACTCTCAGGCCCCCGCTTCCAGTTCCCGCCAGCACCTCGCTCGGGGCGCCAGGTGGCCCTGATCGAGGACCTCACCCACAGCTACGGGGAGAAGATCCTGTTTCTGGGCGCCGATCTGGAGGTGGAGCGGGGGGATCGCATCGCCTTCGTCGGTCCGAACGGGGCGGGCAAATCCACCCTGCTGCGCCTGGTGATGGGGCTGGAAGCCCCTGACGGGGGCCGGGCCGGCCTGGGTGAGCACAACGTGGTGGCGGGGTACTTCGAGCAGAACCAGGCCGAAGCCCTCAATCTCGAGCGCAGTGTCGTCGACACCCTGTTCGAGGCCGTGCCCGACTGGACCCAGACCCAGGTGCGCTCGCTCCTGGGCAATTTCGGGTTCAGCAACGACGACGTGTTCAAGGACGTGGGCCAGCTCAGCGGCGGCGAGAAGGCCCGTCTGGCCCTGGCGCTGATGCTGCTGACCCCCTCCAACCTGCTTGTGCTGGATGAACCCACCAACCACCTCGACATTCCCGCCAAGCAGATGCTGGAGTCAGCTCTGCAGGACTACGAAGGGGCCGCGCTGATTGTCTCCCACGACCGCTACTTCATCTCCCAGGTGGCCAACCGAATTGTGGAATTGCGCGACGGAGAACTGGTGCTGTACCGCGGCGATTACGCCTATTACCTTGAGAAAAAAGCCGAAGAGGCCGAAGCCGAAAACCGTGCCCGACAGGACCGGGTGAAACAGGCCCGCCAGGAGGCCAACCGGCAGAAGCAGAAAGTCAAGGACCAGGGGCGCCGCGCCCGCTCCGGCAGCTGAACGGAACCGCCAAGAGCAGCCTTCAGCCTTGAATCAGCAGAATCTCTAAAGCAAGCACAAACAACTTCATCCTTCAGTAGGTAAGAAGACTCAATTACCTGGACCCACCGGAATGATCTCCATATCCTGACCATATCCCCATTCCCCAGGTCCGGCGCATGACCCATTCCTTCGGCCATCCCTTTGCCAGCCCAGGCGGAACAGGCTCCCTGCAACCTGCTGCAGGCCTGGCGATGACAACCACCGCCGCCAGCTTCGGCCACGATGAAGGCGGTGATTCGGTGGAGAGCTACTTCGAGTGCATCACCACTTGCTCCCTTGACGACGGCGAGTGCATCACCCACTGCGTGGAGCAGCTTCGGGAGCACCACTGAGGCTTCCCGCCAACGCCTGTCCCATGGGCAGACCCTGACAAAAAATCGGTAACTCTGTACCGGTCGATACGCGAGCGCCCGAAACACTTCGTAGCATTGGCGTGGCTTCACTGCCCCGTCGCGATGCCTCGTATGTCCGAACCGCTCGCCCTCAGCCTCGGCCAACAATTTGAGCTGGAGCGCATGACCCGCATGATCGATTCCACTGGGGATCCCCAGTCGTTGCGGGGTCTGGCCAAGCAGTTACTGCAGGCCTGGCACACCCAGAAAGCTGCTACGGAATGGATCATGCGCCAGCAGCTGGGAACCCCCGGCCACTTCGGAGGCATGGCGAAGACTGCCGCCGGCCCCTCCCTCGACAGTTCCTCCCAGACAAAGGTCAACGGCTCGATGGATGTGCTCTGAGCAGGGACCAGAGTTGGTGCCGATTCAGTGCTAAGGGGGGAGTCCATGGTCGCCATGGTCATCCCCTCGTCTGCGTGGGCTTCACTCTGCCGCTTACCTGGCTTGGCCTCCCCCACTCTGCATGCCCGTAGGCACCACCTCCAGTTGAACCGGGGTCCCGCCCCGCATCACCCTGAGCGCCATCGGCCGTCCCACACCATTGGCCTCCACGGCCTCCACCATCTGAGACGGACCGGCCACCGGCTTGCCTGCCGCCGCCACGATCACATCTCCACTGCGCAGACCGGCTCTTGAGGCCGGGCCTCCGGGCATCACTGAACGCACCAGCGCGCCCCCATTGAGACTGCGCTTCAACTCGGGGGGGAGGTTATCGAGCCCCACGCCGATCATCGGGTGGCTGACCCGGCCCGTTGCCAGCAGTTGAGTGGCGATCTCCCGAGCCCGGTTGATCGGGATAGCAAAGCCCAGGCCCGCCCCGGGACCCGAGCGGACCAGCGTGTTGATCCCCACCACTTCGCCGTCGGCATTGAGCAGGGGGCCACCGGAATTGCCCGGATTGATCGCCGCATCCGTCTGAATCAGATCCAGCCGCTTGTCGGTAATGCCCAGCTTGGCCACGTTGCGGTTGAGGTTGCTGATGATGCCCATCGTCACCGTGTTGTCGAGGCCAAAGGGGTTCCCCACCGCAATCGCCCAGTCACCCACCTGGAGAGCATCGGAATTGCCCAGGGGGGCGACCGGCCACGGGCCTGGCTCCATCAGCCGCACCAGGGCCAGATCGGTGACGTTGTCGAGGCCGATCACCTTCCCCTCCGTGCGCCGGCCATCCTTGAGCCCCACATAGACCCTTTCGGATTTCTCCACCACATGGGCGTTGGTGAGGATCAGCCCATCGGACTGGAAGATCACACCGCTGCCCTGGCCCCGCTCCGTGCGTTGACTCGGCTGCTGGGCCTGGGGGAAGAAACGCCGGAAGAAGGGATCAAGCATCATTCCAGGCGGTAGTCCGCCACTGCCCGGGCGAACCACGGTGCGCTCGGTGTCGATCGTGACTACCGCGGGCCCTGAGCGGCGCACGGCATCGGCCACGAACGACTGGCGAGAGAGGGACGCCGCCGCCGCAGGCCTGGCCTGGGCGAGGAGGGGAGCGACCGGTAGCAGCGGGGTTCCCAGCAGCAGGGCCAAGGGCAGAACAGGACGCAGGGACCGATGCCAGAAGGCGTTCTTCGTCATCACGTCAAGAGAGCTCAGGTTTTTTGGACCGTAACGGCAATGGCGGGCTGCACGAAAGGCCGGTCAGCCGCCAAGGTGTGACGAAGTGCGGCGGGGTTAGCCACGCATAGGGCCTGGCAACCACCTAGAGTTTACAAAGATTCACAAAAGAACCATGGACACCAGTTCGTTTCTGCTGATTTTTCTTGCCTTCGGTGCCGCTTGCAGCAGCCTTTGGGCCTGGAAGATCGCGCAGGGAGCCACATCCAGGCAATGATGAGGATGTGAACGGGATTCCCCCAGCACCGCCGATCCGCCGATGACACAGTTGTTGTCTCAGATCTTTCCGATCCTCTACGGCGCCTGCGTGCTGCTGCTGCTCTGGCAAGCCTTCAAGGTGATGGCCAGGGGCTTCTCAGCCGTGCCTCGCCCGGGTGATCCAGCCTCATTCGTGCCCATGGGTCCACGTCCGGCTGACGATCCGGAAGCGAATGGAGACCGCACCGGCAGGCTCACCATCCACCCCGAGCTGCTTGATGCCGATGGGCAGATCACATCCGAGGATCTGCTCACGGTGCGCTTCGGTGGCGACAACGACTCCACCAGGCTTCCTGCCCAGTCCGACTGATCCGGCCCCTTCATATCTTGGAGCGACCCGTCCGGCTGGTACAACCGGTGGGCGAACCCGAGTTCTGGCGGAGGCCGAGAATTGGATCAGAAAACACGCATCGTGGCGGCTGTGCTGCGTGGCCTTAAGCTGCCGCCCCGGTTCCGCCTTCACCTGATCAAGGACGATCCGATTCGTCTGGAGCTGAGCCTGACCCCTGCCTACGGCAAAGAGCCGATCCTGGTGGGACTGGTGGAGTCGCAGGATCTGGTGGCCCGTCGCGACCGGGAAGGTCGAATCCCCCGCGACCTGCAGGGCACCTGGGACTGGACCGTCCGCCACGGCAAAGTGAGCACCGGTGGCTGGAACCCGTACCTCAAGGAGGCCCTGCAAACCATGTTCGAAACGGGTCTGCCGGCGATTGTCTATGAGGAAACCACTGGAGAGGCATACCACCCGGTGGATGGGGCCCGCCACGTGCGCTGATCGGCGGCGCTTCGGATCTGTGGTCATTCCAACGTGTGACGACGAAACGTGGCCATCAACACCACCCACCCCACCGGGCGGCGTTAAAACTGCAGGATCCACTTCTTCCGATTTTCTTCATGTCCTCTCTGGGCCTGTCTGTCGGGCCGCTTGTGCGCTTGCTGGCCTCCCTGGGATTGCTCAGCACCGCCCTGCTGGCCCTCGTTCTGCGTCTCCTCGGTTGAGCCGTCAAGATCCGCTCGAGATGGCTTCGCCGGCGGGACCCATCCCCCCGCGCTGAACTCCATGGGCTTCCCCTGCAGCCGCCACGGGGAAGCCTTGCCGATCGACCCGCTTCTGCCGGAGATCCTGCACCACCTTCCCCCCGGCGGCACCCTTCTTCTTCAGGCCCCGCCCGGGGCAGGCAAAACCACCCGCGTCCCGCTGGCCCTGCTGCAGCACCTGGCCTCTGACAACGGCGATGGGGGAATCATTTTGATGCTCGAGCCCCGTCGGCTTGCAGCCAAAGCCGCAGCAACCCGCCTGGCTGAGGCCCTCGACGAGCCGGTGGGCGCCACGGTGGGATATCGCGTGCGGCTGGAGCAGCGCTGCTCCAGGACCACCCTCCTGGAGGTGCTCACCGACGGACTGTTTCTGCGCCGCCTTCAGGACGACCCGGCCCTCAGCGGCGTGGTGGCGGTGGTCTTCGATGAGTTCCACGAGCGCCGCACCGATGCCGATCTCGCCCTGGCCCTGCTGCGGGAGGCCCGTGCCCTGCTGAATCCCCAGCTCCGCCTGCTGGTGATGTCGGCCACACTCAACCTCGAACCCCTCAGCCAGCAGCTGCCGGAGGCGGTGGTGCTCAGCAGCGAGGGACGCAGCCATCACGTGGAGCTGCACCACCAACCGCCGCGTGAGCTTGAGCCTCTGCACCGCCAGGTGGTGCGTGCCCTGGAGAGCCACTGGCTGCAGGACGAAGGCGAAGGCGGTACGGCCCTGGTGTTTCTGCCGGGCCAACGGGAGATCCAGCAGGCGCTGCGGGCGATCAAAGCCACCAGTTGGGGCCAGCGGGCGGAGCTCCATGCCCTGCATGGTGGACTGTCCCTGGCGGCCCAGAGCCGCGCCATCGGCGCCAGCCACCGCCTGGGAGGCAAGGTGGTGCTCACCACCTCCATCGCCGAAAGCTCCCTCACGATCGAGGGTGTTCATCTGGTGGTCGACAGCGGGCTGAGTCGGCGCAGCCGCTTCGATCCCCGCACCGGCATGGACGGTCTGGTCACCCTGCCCGCCAGCCTGGCCAGCGCCGAGCAGCGCCGGGGACGGGCCGGGCGCCTGGGACCCGGCCGCTGCGTGAGGCTCTGGTCGGCCGCGGAACAGCAACAGCGGCCGGCCTACGACCCGCCCGAGCTACTGGAAGCCGACCCCTTGCCACTGGTGCTGCAGCTCGCCCGCTGGGGGGCTGGCCTTGGGGAAACGTTGCCGTGGCTCGACCCGCCCCCGCAGGCCGCCCTGCGTCAGGGTCTGGAGGTGCTCACGCAGCTGGGTGCCGTCGACGGGCAGGGGCTTCTCACCGCCCATGGCCGGGCCATGGCCCAGCTGGGACTCCATCCCCGCCTGGCTCACATGCTGCTGGAGGGCCAGCGCCTGGGGAGGGCCCAGCTGGCTTGCGAGCTCGCAACGCTGCTCAATGAACGCGACCCTCTGGCGGGCCAGGGGGCGGGCACCGATCTGATGGCCCGCCTCGACTGGCTCCGCCAGGACGGGCCAGACCCCCGGCGCGGCACGATCAGGCAGCTCTGTCAGCAGCTCCAACAGCAGTTGCAGGGCAATCGCGGGCCTGCCCGCGCAGGAGCGTCAGCCGCCAACCTGCCCGGCGCAATCGTCTCCTGTCCGGAAGAGGCTGAGACGGCGGCCTTGCTGCTGAGCTGCGCCTACCCCGAGCGGATCGCTCTTGCACGCCTTGAGGGGAAGGGTCGCTTCCTCATGCGCAGTGGCCGGGGAGCCCAACTGCCGACCCACGACCCCCTGGCGGGCCAGAGCGTGCTGGCGGTGGCCTCGGTGGACAGCAGCGGCAGCGATGTGCGCATCCTCCAGGCCTTGCCGCTGAAACGCCAGATCCTGGAGGCACTCCAGGCCACGCAGGGCTGCCAGCTGCCGCTGGTGAGCTGGCACCCGACCGAGCGCAGGGTGAGGGCCGTGATCGAGCGGCGACTAGGGGCTCTGGTGCTGGAACGTCGCCCCTGGGACGATCCACCCGAAGCGGCTGTGCTGGCGGCAATGCTGGAAGGCATCCGTTCGCTCGGTCTGGGGGTGCTGCCCTGGAGCCGGGACAGCCGTGAACTGCAACACCGACTCACGCTGGCCCATGCTCGCCGGGGTGCGCCCTGGCCCGATCGCAGCGAGCCGGCACTGGAACGAGGTCTGGAGCAGTGGCTGGGGGATCAGCTGAGCGGCCTCCGTACCCTGGACGAACTCAGTCAGCTCGACCTGAGGGAGGGACTCTGGAACGGGCTGGTCTGGGAGCACCGCCAGGAGCTGGAACGCCTGCTCCCCAGTCAGATCATCCTCCCGACCGGGCGGAGGGTCCGACTGGAGTACGGCAGTGGCGAGCCTGTACTCGCCGTCAAACTCCAGGAACTGTTCGGTCTCAGCGAGGGCCCCAGAGTTCTGGAGGGTGAGCTGCCGGTGAGCCTGCATCTGCTCTCACCAGCCAGACGGCCGGTGCAGATCACCCAGGACCTGGGAGGTTTCTGGCGGGGAAGCTACGCCCAGGTGCGCCGGGAACTAAGGGGGCGCTATCCCAGACATCCCTGGCCCGAAGATCCTGCTCAGGCCATGCCCACCACCAGCGGCCCCAAGGCCCGCAGCCCTCAGAGATCGGCCGGTGCGCCATGAATCAGTCGAAGAGATGGGCAAATCCGAAGTGGCGGAGCCCTTCCACGATGCCGTCGCAGCCATGGCCAGCCGCGGCGAAGGTGGCTGGCAAGACGGGCAGATGGCGGCGCAGGGCTGGCTCGGCATTGCCCACCATGATCCCCGCAAGGCCGGTCTGGAACATGGCCAGATCATTGAGGCTGTCCCCGGCTGTCACCACCCGCCGCGGGTCAAGCTCCAGCCAGTCCAGCAGCTCCAACAGGGTGGAGCCCTTGTTGACCCCGGCCGGCAGCACATCGAAGTAGCGACCGCCCGAAAGCAGGCAATCGACGCCCTCAGCCTCCAGGCGGGGCACCAAACCATGGTCGAAACTCCCAGGGTCATAGTCGTAGGCAAGATGTCGATCGACACTGATGGGCTGGGGACTCAGGCCTGGCTGCCCCCGCAGCAGGGGCTCGAGCCGCTGCTGCAGCCCCCGCCAGCGCCGCTCGATCGGATCGACGGCCAGCGGCACGAGCTCGAGGCTGGCGCCGCAGGCCACCGTGCAGCCCACATCACCGATCACCAAGTGGGGAGCCCCCAGCCCCAGCCGCGGTTCCTGCCTCAGCAACCGGGCCACCGAGCCAAGGTCACGGCCGGTACAGAACACATGCAGCACCTGCTCCCGGCGCGATCGCAGCCAGCCGTAGAGCTTCAGGCGACCGGCAATGGGCCCGTCCAGCAGCGTGCCATCAAGATCCGTTACCAGGACCAGGTCCGGGCTGCTGGGTAGTGGAGCGGACAACTGCCGCTGCAGACGCCGTCGTCGTGTGCCGACGGGAACGCTGGTCATTGGAGTTTCCGCAGCCAAACAGGGTCGGCGCACCCACAAGGCGGCCGGCGCCTGACCTTCGCCACGCAAGCGCTCAGGGACGGACAAGAGCCGGCCTGCGAGCCAACTGATCCATAGGCAGGAAATCCGAACATGGAAATTGACTTAGTCCAGGCGTCAAGACAGCTCCAAGATTCGTTACGATTGATGGGTTCACTGGATCCACCCATGTCTGACGCCACCCAACCCCGCTTTGGTTTCGTCAACTTCGCCGAAACCTGGAACGGCCGCCTGGCCATGCTCGGTTTCGTGATCGGCCTGGCCACCGAACTGCTCACCGGCCAAGGCATTCTCTCCCAGATCGGTCTGGGTTGAACCGCCGAGATCCCGCTCGGCTTTCGGCCGTGATTCGCTCCGACAACCCCATCGTCTCCATCAGGTGGAGGCGGTGGGGTTTTCAGTGGCTCTGGCCATCTCCATTCCTGTTGCCGCTGAAGGCACAGACGCCATGCCTTGGATCGTCTGAGCCGTCAGCCAGACTTCTCGATTCCCTCGACGATTCGTGCCATTGGCCCCGTTCTTCGTCAAGAACCGGCGTGACGGCTCACGCCTGTTAAGCACGGCCCTGGTGATCGCCACGGCGGGGCTGATTCGTTTCGACCATCCGATCGGCCGCCTGCTCTTTCTGACGGCCTCGGCAATCAGCCTCTACTGGGGCTACTGCTACGGACGGCTGGAGCATTGACCCGCGTGACTTCCACCGGTGGCCCAGAGCTGGCGGCGGACACCATTGGCCAGCCCCTGCCGCGTTACAGCGTCACTGACCTGAACCGTTCGATCGGC
Source organism: Synechococcus sp. UW140 (assembly GCA_943371515.1). Lineage (GTDB taxonomy): Bacteria > Cyanobacteriota > Cyanobacteriia > PCC-6307 > Cyanobiaceae > Regnicoccus_A. The sequence continues at coordinate 54,794 of CALRVC020000019.1, forward strand.
ACCCTGCTGGAGCGCGGCTTCGCCCCCCGCTTTCTGTTGGAGGCCACGGTGTCGCGCCCGCAACTGAAGAAAGGCCACCTCTGGATGACGCTGCTGGATGAGACAGCCTCGATTTCGGCGGTGGTCTGGGCGTCACAGCTGCCGCGCCTGACCTTCGCACCAGCCGATGGTGATGGGGTGATCGTCGTCGGCAAGCTCAATTTCTGGGGGGCACGCGCCAGTCTCTGCGTCCAGGCCCTCGACATCCGTCCCAGCCTGAGCAGCGTCCTGCGCCAATTCGAGCGTGTCAGGGAGCGCCTGGAGAGCAGCGGCCTCTTTGATCCATCCCGCAAGCAGCCCCTGCCTGAATGCCCTGCGGTGATCGCGCTTCTCACCAGCAGCCCCAGCTCCGCCCTGGCCGACATGCTGCGCACCGCCGCCGAACGCTGGCCAGCCACGAAGGTCTTGGTGATACCGATCCCCGTGCAGGGTGCCGTTCAAGCCAGCATCTGCACGGCCCTGGAGCTGGTGGGCCAGGCCGCCAAGCGCCTCGGCATTGAAGCGGTGGTACTGGCTCGAGGTGGCGGCAGCCGCGAAGACCTGGCCGTGTTCGACAGCGAAGAGGTGGCTCTGGCCCTGGCGGCCATGAAGCTGCCGGTAGTCACCGGTCTTGGCCACGAAGACGACACCACAATCGCCGATTTAGTGGCTGATTACCGGGCCGCTACGCCCACGGCGGCAATCGTGGCCCTGCTCCCCGACACGCGCACCCTGCGCCAGGAGCTGCGGCAACGACAGCAGCAGGTGCGACAGACCCTCCGCTGGAGAATGGAGCGGGAGCAGCAAAAGCTGGCCGCGCAGGTCATGAGACTGCAGCAACTTCACCCCCAGGCGGTATTGCAGCTGCAACAAGCACATCTGCAGCAACGCCTCCAGCTACTGGAGGCACTCTCACCCAGACAATTGCTGAAGCGTGGATTCTGTCTGGTCCGCGGTGAAGCCGGCCAGTTGCTGCGCTCAATCGAGCAGGTGGAGATAGGCCAGTGCCTGCGGGTTCAGTGGTTGGATGGGACCGCCGACGCCCGCGTCACCGACTGCCGTCACGAGCACCGAGAGCCATGAGCAACCGCAAGCGTCAGCCGCCGTTCCAGGATCCGGCCGAAGACAACTGGCTGAAGGAGACACAGCAGCTGACCTTTGCCCAGAGCCGCACGGCCCTTGATCTCACCCTGGCGGCACTGCAATCGGAAGACCTGGAGGTGGAAGCCATGGCCGGGCTTTACAGACAAGCCGTGGCCTACGCCGATCGTTGTGAGCAGGTCCTCCAGCAGGTGCAACAGCAGGTTGAGGAGCTAGACCTGAACTCCTTGGTATCCTGAGCATGACGCCAACGAACCATGAGGCCAGCTCCGTATCCAGTGACGAAACAACTGATGCGGCTGGTCTCAACACGTCACCGATGCCCTCACCCTGGTTGCAATGGATCTATCTCACCCTGGCGGGATGTGGTGCCATCTTCCCCTGGCTGGCCAACGTTGAATTCATTCGCGACTACGGCGAGGCATTCAACCTGGTTCAGTTCATCGAGTTGGCCAACGCCAACCCCGCGGCCCGATCCCTGTCGCGAGATCTGCTGATCGGCGCGACTGCCGTAACGATCTGGATGATCAGCGAAACACGCCGATTGAAAATTCGCGGACTTTGGATCGTGCTACTTAGCAGTGCAACGATCGCCTTCGCCTTTGCGGCCCCATTCTTTTTGTTTCTGAGGGAGCGGCGCCTTCTGGAGATCAGCCGCGGCACCTCGACCAAGTGTTGATCTAGCTAGCATCTACTCAGCCCATATCAACAGGCTGCCTATTAGACTGAAGACCAGAGTTTGCTGAATTTGAGCTGGACAGCCACAGAGGCGCCCACCAAAGCTCAGCGAGAGTCTACATCCTTCGACTCAACATCAATAGTAACATCTCTCACATCAAGATTATCATCACTGGAAGCCCCATCAGAGGGCACCGCACCGTCTGGCCATAACCAACTCGCGAAGACCTTAGGCAGGGCTTGATCAACCGGGCCAGGTTGGGGGTTCTGGGCCTGAGAATGGGCATCAGCACTAGGAAGTGGAGCACCACAAGCGGGGCAGGTGGTGGTGGCCATGCTGCTGAGACCACAGACCGTACAAGTGCGCACCCGCCTTCTCAGGAGCTGAAAAGCAAGGGCACCAGCGCCAGCCAGAATTAACGGCAAAAGCAGGACAGCCAGGGTGAGTCCGCCCAGCAGGTCAACCAACAGGCGACTCAGCGGGGTTGGAGCAACCAGCAGCAGACCAGCCAACAAGATCAAGAACCAGGGCAACTGCCGGTTCATCAGCGTTGAAAGCGAGAATCACGCTCCAACCAGCGCTCAAGAGCAGCAAGCGCCTCCACTCCAGCCCAGGCACAGACAAGGGCACCAACCAGTAAAGCGACGATGAGGCCCGCGGCCATGAGCACTGGAACCAAAGTCAAGGCGAAAAACGTTCCCACGACACAGGCACCAACACCAGCGCACAAAAGCAGGAGTGCCGTAGGGAGTGGACGCAAGGCAAGGCTTGATTTGGTCACCGAAAAATCAACACACTCCATCATCGTCGCTCATCCACGCCCATTCTTGAACGAGGGGCTGGTGCGGATCTCCGTAGATGCATCAAGTGGCCAGCTCTTTGGGATTCTCCTCAGGAGGAGCTTCCTGAATGAGGCCAAGGCGAAGGTCAAAGCTCTCAGGGGTCATTGGACCTGCGCTTGCAAGCACCACGCTGTAGGCCACTCCAAAATAGTAGATTAGCCCCAACAGCCACACCCATAGGGTCAGCACCAAGACCCCACCGATCAATCCATACGCCTGAAACCGAGTGCCCAGAGAAACGATACTTCGCCCAACGGCAATATTCAACAAGGTATACGCGGATCCAACAAGCATCGAGCCAGGCAAGAGCAAGTGCCAAGTGATGCGCCGAGAAGGTAATAACCGAAGCAAACCAAGAGACACCAATGAAGCAATCAGCAAAGACACCAGCAGATCGGCCAGGGCCGATACTGGGAACAAGTAGCGGTACACCCACGCAAGCGGTGCGGCCGTCAATCCACGCCAGGTTTCAAAGCCCATCAAGCGAAGGTTGACGGTCAACTGATCCATCACGAACAAGGTGCCGACGGCCAGCAAGAACATCGTGGCCTTCAACCGCAGCATCAGGAAGCGCCTGACCAAGAGCAAAACGTTCTGAACAACGGGCAGGGATGCCATCGCGACCCGGGCACGAGAATCCCTCTCAAATCGTAGGGACCAGAGATGATCAGTGCCGCGCTGCAGGCTGAGGTAGGCATTGCTGGCGGTGATCAACAACACAGCCACACCTAGGAAGCCCGCCCCACCGCGTTGCCTGTAAAGCTGCACCAAGGTCGATTGCACAACCCGCTGAGCGGAATCCGGCAATAGCTGGGATGTCCAATCAAGAATCTGGCTAGTCAGACCGTCGTCCCGCCCTAAGATCCAACTTGCAAGCGAGAGAATAATCAGAAGGACCGGAAAGAATGATTGTAGAGTGTGATAAGCAAAAGCCGCACTTAGATCAACGCAGCCAAAATGGTTCCAGAGTCGACATGACCACCAAATCCGACGCAGGAAAAGTTTCATCCGCCTACCAACACGACCAACACTTTGATCGGCTTCCGAAGCATCCAAGTCTTGCCAGGCAGGTAACCACCACTTTCAGCCTAAACGGTCCCCACCTGCCTGTCAGCCTCATGGACCGGGGGACGAAAGCAACGTGTCAGCAGCCAAGCAGCACCCACCAGCAGCGTCACCGGACGCTACGCACAAAAAAAGCCACCCTAAGGTGGCTTCTCATCATATCTAATCTCAGAAGCGCTGAAATCAAATGCAGAGCGTTCAGATTGTTTTATCCTGGCATTGAGCTATTTTTGCAGGAAGCTACCCTCCAACT